>NZ_JAJJBY010000039.1:0-35772 GCF_022625245.1 Bacillus sp. TL12
CGGCGTGTTATTCTCGATGACGCTTGGTATTATCTTCGGATTAATTCCAGCGAACAAAGCAGCAAAATTAGATCCAATTGAAGCACTTCGTTACGAATAGATTGCTAGTGTAGTAGAGGGGGTGCTCCTCTACTACACATACATATTGTTCTGATGGGCGGTTCGCCGCCTCTAGTAAAGAAGAGGGTGCGAACCGCCCGTCAGAACGGGTTATATAAATAAAAGGAGGTTTTTAGAATGGAACCGAATGTTAATTCGCAAAAGGTTGGCGGAGAAAAACCATCGTTACTAGGAATGATTACATCTCCAGGTTTGCATTTTGAAAGAATGAAGAATAGTAATGCAGTATGGGGTGCGTTTTGGTTAATGACCTTATTAGGCGGTATTATGGGGGCTCTTGCGGCGTACTTATCTTCTCAAGATCCTGCGTCTATGGCTGCAAATAAAGAGCTTGGTATTGAAGTGCCATTGGCATTTACTTTAGGCGGTGGCTTTCTCTTTTTAGCTCTTGCTAATATACTTACATTCTTTATTGGTGCAGTTGTGTATAAAGTGTTAATGATGTTTATGAGCAATGATACCCCTTATAAAAAGTTATTAGCGATTACAGTGTATTCTAGTATTATTAGTAATTTAGGTGTAATTATAAACATGATCTTGGCGTTTATTCTTGGTGGAAATGGGCAAGAAATGTATACAGGTTTAGGACCAGTATTTGCTTCTACTGGTGGCGTTGTGCATGGCATTCTAAAACAGTTTGAGGTATTTGCAATTTGGGGATTAGTCGTAACTGGATTAGGATTACATATTACGGCTGGTTTAAGTAAGAAACAAGCAACGATTCTTGTTGTTGTGTTCTTTATTTTAACATTGGGATTCGGTGCAATCGGCGGTATGTTCCCGAAAGCATAATATAAGATATATTCATGAAAACGGCTCATATGGAGCCGTTTTTTTATTTTTGTACGTACTTCAAATACTAGTTTTAGAATTTCAAATTTCTCCTAGCCATATTTCAAATTTCCCTATATCGAATTTTAAATAACCTCCCATGAAATTGCCTGTATCTTCTTATATTGTAAAGGTACCGCGGAATAACAAAGAGGTATACCTTTTGGAAAAAGGTACGATATGAAACCGTCTACTTTTACAGAGGCAGTTACGTTGTATGAAAAGATGATTAAAAATCAGATGAAAAAGCTTTGTCTATACCGGGATTATGAAGAATATTATCAATGCGGGTTAATTGGACTTTGGAAGGCGTATGAAAAATATGAGGAGGAGAAAGGTACTTTTTCAGCGTATGCATTTGTAACAGTGCGCGGCTATTTATTAGAGAAATTAAAGAAAGAAAATAGATTTCAAAAGCGGCATACATGTGTCGAACAGGAAATTTTGCAAAATGTATGTGGAATAGAAGTGTCGGCAGAAATTCAAGATTATATGGATTTGTTAGATGAGGAAGAGAAACATATTATTTTCGAACGTTTTTACGCAGGAAAGAAGATACATGAAGTTGCAGAAGAGGCGGGCATGACGTATCATCAGGTAAGATGGATTTATCGGCAGGCAATAAAAAAGATGCGAGCTGAGATATAGGAAATATAGAATGGAGGCAAGGGAATACCTTGTCTCCATTCTATCATGTATACTAAAAATCATGATGAAAATCATCGAGCATCATCTGAGCGATTAGATTACCAGCTTTTCTCCATTGCTGCTTCATTTTGTAGCAGGATATGGGAAGAGTCATTGTTTCTCCATTACAAAGATGTAGTATAGCTTGACTATCTTTGCCTTTTGTGATGGTTTTAATACTTTTATAGAAGACCCAGATACAATCTCAAGCGGCAGGTGATTTTGTCGGAATGGCACAAATAAAACGACGATGATTAATAGGAATAGGTGTATTTTGTCGCAAATCCCATTTTTCAATAATGGCTTTTCGTCGACCTTCGTATGTGGAATAATTGTGTGAGATGATTAGTTCTTTTATTATTTCCAATGGTGTTTTTGGCGAGTAGAGAATTCCCTTGGTGGTATGAATTTGAGTACGGTAAAAAGGATCTTTGTAAGGCAACAGCATCATTAAAGTACTAGAAATAGCATGAAGATTGGCTGGAGCATCCAACTTAAAAGCCTCCTTTAAAAGTAATGGTTTACATATTTTAGTATATAGATGAAATATAAAAATAACTTTAAAATATTGTAAATATTTGTAAAAATTCGTAGGGGATTTTCATTTTTTATAACTAGCAAGTTTTCTAATTTGCATCGCTTGTACATATATATGAAAATAGAAACAGTTAGGCGGTGATAGAGTATGAAACGAAAGTATATTATTATGGCACTTGTTGTCCTTCTTTTCGTATATTTAGCAAACAGCAACCCGAGTAAAGGGGAATATACCGAATGGGCGGCAAAGCAATTTATGAATCGCAATGATATTAGTAAAAAGTTAACAGAGGTTGAAAAAGATGATCCAGATGGGCTTGTTGGCGAACTTGCAACAATTGGTAAGAAGTTAGCGAAGAAATATGTAGAGCCACAAGTTGATGTGTTGATTAACCATTATACAAAGCGAAATGATTATATTTTCTTCTCGACATATACGACAGAATTTACACTAGGGAAAGAAAACTACAAATATGTTTCAGTTGGATTCTCTCATATTTTTATTCCGATTGAGATGCCGAAGAAAAAAGACGAAGCTGCAAAGTGATGCAGCTTCGTCTTTTTGGTTTAAGGGGCAAGTGTTACTTCTGATACTTTCTTTTCAACAAGGCGTGCTCCTTTTTTACGAGTGTTTCCGCTAAGTGATAAGAAAATTTCAGAGGAGAGAATTGTGTCCATCACTTGGCTAATGGTTTGTTCATTTACAGGTGTGATCGGATTGTCGATAGAAAAGACGACGGTTTTTCCATCTTCTTTTAAGAAAATCAGTTCGAGTACTGTCATTGTCGGTTACCTCCTTTTCATTAAAATTTACGGATTTGAAATATCAGATGTGCTTAAAAGCTGAACAGCATGAAGTTTTAATCCTTGTAATGAAGCAAGAGCCAGTCCCACTTCATGGACTTTTGCTGCATCAGCGTTCGGTTTTACTCGTTTAAACTGTTTGTTTTTTAAAATTGCTTTCCCGTTATTGTCTGTGCCGCCGTTTAGGACAAGGCGCAAGCTTAAATCAGTTACAATTGTTTCGATCGCCATGTTTTTCACCCCCTTTTCGTCTTATATATAGGGGGCAACGGTCATATTTTGGCGTGAAATTTTTTCTTTTTTTTGGTACTCTTAGAAGAATAAGAGAGGAGTTTCTAAAGATGAATCGTAAAAGGTTAGTTTGGATTCCCGTTTTACTATGGATGGGGATTATTTTTTATTCTTCAGCACAGCCTTATAAGAAGCAGGATATGCGTTCAGATATTGAAAAGTACGTGAATGTAGAATTTATGAAAGAACATTTTTCATGGGTATCCATTGATTATGGCGGAGGAACACCAGTTAGTATTGAAAATAAAGGTGTTGGTGGATTTATTGAGTTTTTCCTTCGTAAGGGAGCTCACTTTATGGTGTTCTTTATGCTTGGATCATTGACATACTATGCATTGCATCGTTCAGGGTATTCGAGGAAGAGGTCTTTTTTATTTGCACTTCTTTTTGTCGCAGGCTATGCAACACTCGATGAAATTCACCAATGGTTTACAGGTGACCGTACACCGATGTGGCAAGATTCTGTTTTAGATACGTCGGGCGGATTGACAGGAATTATAATAAGCAATTGGTTTTGGCATAGAAAAAAGAGCTAACCTTTAGGGGATAGCTCCTTTTTTTATATATTTTCAGTATGTTGCTTCGGATATCAGCGATTTTTGGGATATATCAACTGTAACTCGGAATATATCAGCGATTCGACATAAGATATCGATCATTCGGCAATATGCGACGTTTCTTGCTATACGCCAAGTAATTCTTTCAATTCGTCTGTTGATAGTTCCGTCATCCAGTTATCACTTGTAATGATAGCGCTACTTAGCGACTGTTTCCGGTCCAGCATTGCATCGATTTTTTCTTCAAGTGTGCCTGTTGTAATGAGTTTATGAACGTGTACAAATCGTTTTTGACCAATGCGATAAGCCCGGTCTGTAGCTTGATTTTCTACAGCTGGATTCCACCAACGATCATAGTGAATGACATGGTTGGCGGCAGTTAAATTTAGACCGGTTCCACCAGCTTTTAATGAGAGGATGAAGATGTCATATGTCCCGTTTTGGAATTGTTCGATCATCTTATCCCGTTCTACCTTCGGTACACTACCGTTTAGGAAGAGAACACGCTGACCGAATTTCTCTTCTAATATTTTCTGTAGCATATTTCCCATTCCGATATATTGCGTAAAAATTAAGCAGCTTTCATTTTGATCTTTTATATTTTCAATGAGATCCATTAATGTTTGGGTCTTCATAGAACGCTGCACAATATCGTTTGGTTCCTTCTCTTTTAAATAAAGAGCAGGATGATTACAAATTTGCTTTAGCTTACTGAGCATCATTAAAATAAAGCCGCGTCTTTCAATACCTGTTAGGCCTTCAACATTTTGCAGCGTATCTTGTACGAGCTGTTCATATAGTGACGCTTGCTCACCTGTTAGCGGGCAGTATACTTTCTGTTCTTGTTTGTCTGGTAAGTTTAATGCGACTGTTTGGTCTTGCTTTGTTCGGCGCAGTAAGAATGGTGAGATGAATCTTTGCACTTGCTGGATTTTTGCTTCATCACGGTCTTTTTCAATCGGTGTTATGAAGCGGCGCTGAAATTGTCCTAGGCTACCAAGATATCCGTGATTCAAGAAGTCAAAAATAGACCATAGTTCTGCCAATCGGTTTTCTACAGGTGTGCCTGTTAAAGCGATTTTGTGAGTTGCTTGTAAATTACGAACTGCTCTCGATTGTTTCGTTTGCGGGTTCTTAATGTTCTGCGCCTCATCTAAGATGATTGCATCCCAGCACTGCGCGTTTAATTCTTCTTCATCAAGTTGTGCTAATGCATAAGAAGTTAATACAACGTCTGCATTTTGAAGAAAGTCTTTAAAGGAATCGCCTTTTGAACGGTTGCTTCCATAATGCAGTTGAACCTGTAAATTCGGGGCAAAGCGTTCAAATTCTTTCTGCCAATTTCCAAGAACAGACGTCGGTGCGATGATTAACGCCGGGCCTGTTTGGAGGCGATTTTCTTTCACGTATAATAAGTAAGTAATGGTTTGGATACTCTTCCCAAGTCCCATATCATCCGCTAGTAACGCTCCAAACCCAAGCTCTCGTAAATATAAGAGCCACGCCGCACCGTGCTCTTGGTATGGACGAAGTGTGGCCTGTAAGGAAGATGGTATTGGAACTTTTGGAATGTCTCCAATATGGAGTAACTTTTGGATGAGTTCCTCGTAATAGCCATCTAGCTCGATTTCAATATCCGTAAATGGTTTGTCTTCTTCTACGACTTCTACTTCGGCAGAGTTTGATAAATGTTGCTGCAAGACATCTTTCATTTCAAGTCCGTATTTATCTGCACGTTTCATTAGTTTTTTCACTTCTTCAATAAAGGCAGGATCCAGTCTCATCCATTGTCCATTTAAATTGAAAAGTCGTTTATTTTGTTCGACAAGGTCAAAAAATTCACTTTCTGACAGATCAATCCCATCTGTAGAAACGCGCCAGTCGAAATCAATGAGAGTGTTCATACCGAAGAAGGACTGCGCTTGATTTGTACTTTGCTTCAATTGAACGCGTAACTTCGGTTTCGTTGCTTTTAAATTTTGCCACCAAGACGGTAGTAAAATATCAACGCCGGCTGCTAATAATTCGTTGCTCGCTTCCGTTAAGAAGTTCCATGCTTCTGTTTCATAGAGCTCCGTTCGAAAGTGATCATCTTCACGAAGCCATGGGACTAGCTTGCCGAATCCTTCCTGCGTTTCTTGAATACGCTCTTCATAGCTATGCCATCTTTTTGGTAGTGAATCGATGTCAGTATATACATATATTCGGTGTGTTCCGCGCTTTGTCGTAATAATTGTTTCAAGCTTCCACATTTCAAAATCATCATGTGGTTCTTGGAGGCGAAGGCCGATTGTAAATGGAAGGTCGTCTTCAATGTAACCAATCTTTCGGAACCAATCTTCTTCGTGAAGCGCTGTTTCCAATTGTCTTTTCGTAAAATCGTAGTGTTCATATAATCGTTTTGCATTTTCCCAGCCTTCGCTAGAGCGTGCGTCTTGCCGAATTGTTTCATTAATCGCATGTGAGAACAGTGATGCGAGCGTTTCATCTTGAATTGAAACATCGATGGCTTTCCATGATGGATAATTACCCCAACGCTTCATATCTGGTACAAAGTTTCCGGTTGTAAAGTGATCCCATAGCTCTTTAGCACCAGGCATAAGCGCAGTCACGGGACCGTTTATTTGTAATCCAGCAAAGGAATTCATCGGTTTTTTTGCAATGTATTCTAGCGTTTGGACGTTTGTTAGCATGAAGCCGCTTCGTCCTTCATGTGAAGCTTCTTTTAAAAAGGTGCCGAAGAAGGACGTCGTGTGCCATGTGAAAGCATTTTGTTTCCAATCTGTTATAGGTAAGAGATTGCCGGTTTCATCTTCTCCCCAAAGGAACCACCCTTGACTTACGTGCTGGAGTCGAATTGTTACTTCAGTTTGTGTGATCATCGATTAACTTTCCTTTCCGCAGTTCTTCCTGAAGTGCTCTTAGGCGTGAATGTAAGTTAGCGATTTGGACAATGAAAATGTGCCACTCATCTGTTCGTTTGAGCCGTTTATAGAGCGTACGTAATTTCTTTAAGTAGCGGACTGCGCGGCGGTACGACTTCCGATTTCGTTCTTCAATTGCTTGCACTGCTGCAAGGTGATAGAGCGGAAGAGCTGCTTCTGGTGCTTCTTTTTCGATTTCTTTTAGTGGTTCTTTTAACAATTCAATTGCCTCAAATCCGTATAAAAGATGAAGTTCTGTCCATGCATAATATTGTTTTTTTGCTAGTACGTGTTGCTCGTAGTTTTGGAAGCTGAATGGCAATAGCTCTTGCAAAATCATCTCAAGACCTGCTTGTTCGTTTGTGTGCGTCGCATATGTTTCGTACATCATGATGAACAAACGAACGATATCTTTTACAAAAAGAGGATCGGCCTGATCATTTATTGTTTTCTTCAATTGTTTATATGTGAAAGACAGCCAATTTTTGGCGCGCTCCCATTGCATGGTACTTATTAATTCTTCGAGCCAGTCGAAATAAAGGCCAACCACTTGCGATGGTTGTGTTTCGAGCAATTCCATAGCAACAGCATCTTCTTGCTTTAAAAAGAATAGGTGAGAAGAGGCGAGTGCTTTCGAAATTGGGTTCATCTTCGCATCAATTCGTGTTGCCTCTTCTTGGATCCAAGGTTCTTCTGCTAGCAACTCTCCCCATATATGCCGGTAAATAAAGAATCTCTCCTGTGTATAGGAGTCGGTAGAGAAGAAAATGCTATGCACTTGGTGAGCTGTTTCTTGCAAAATCGGTTTACATTCAGCGGGAACCGATTCTGATTTCAAGTCACGTACAATGGATTCCACTTTATCGACAAATAGACGAACAACGTTAATCGGCTGGTGATAGGAATACGTTTTGTTTGTCTCAAAGTCTGTAATTTCTTCTAATAACTTTTGAAAGCTAAACAATGCGCCGTGTAATTTGAATAATTCATGTATGGCAACGACGCGCGGCGCTTTGCGTTCTAATTTCATGTAAAAGTCCGTAAAGATACTCATAAGAAAATACATTTGTTTATATGAGAGCCGTGCTTGTTCTTTTTTAAATGCGCTATATTCAGATTCGAAATATGCATGCCAACTTTTAAAGTCCGTTTCTTCAAACGCAGACGATTGTAATACTTGCCGCGCTGTTCGGATCGGAGGGAGTGATGGTTTTGTTTTATTTTTAAACAATGTTAATACTTCTCCCACTTGTCCGAAGCTAGAAGCAGCTGATAGTAGAACGGCGAGCATGTGCTCACACTGCGTCGGTGCAAAGCAATCACAATAGCTTTCTGCGATATTACGAATCGGAATATGAACGCTATACACATTTCCTTCAGCATCTACCGTACCTGATAATGTATAACCGTCAAAATCAACGTTGTAAACAAAACCGCTACGATATAAATGGCGAGCAGTGGCAACATGCTCTTGATCGGCTGCTTGCTGCGGATCGAGCCCTTGAACAAACTCATTCGCGATCATCATAATTTCATCTTTCGTAATTGAATGTTGCAGCATAAGTTTTCCTCCGTACAAAGATTTCTTTCCTTTACCATTATAAACAAAAAGGAGGGAAAACAGAAAAAATGAATTTCTTGTTACATAATTAGAAAAACACGTCAGTATATATTTAGTAAAATATACTAATTTTTCTGTTTGGGAGGGAATTGATTTGTCAGATTTGCAGACGAAATTAGGAAGCGGTATGAATAAGCTTCAAGAAGGAATTGAACAAGGAAAGATGAAATTACAGGTGGCACAAGAGATTGCGCAACTGAAAAAGGAAATACAAGTGCAGCTTCATAAGAAGACAGAAGTTTTATTAGAGCTTGGCCAACAGGTATATGTTCAGATGCGAGATACTGGAGTGAAGGAAGGGGCATTAAAGCAATTAGTTGCTCCGATTCAAGAATTTGACATTTTAATTTATCAAGCGCGAAAACGAATTGTTGAACTGCAAAAACAACAAGGAGAGAAAGCAACGTGTGAATGTGGTGGTTCTCTATCAATCAGTGATAAGTTTTGCGGATCGTGTGGGAAACCAAATCCAATGCTAGCAGTAGAGAGTAGTGTGGAAAAGGTAGCATGTATATCGTGTAACGAGCATATCGCAACAGAGTCCATCTTTTGTCCCGTTTGTGGCATTAAGCAAGGTGGGGAGTGAGCAAGATGTACTGTCGTATGTGTGGAAATCAACATGGAGAAGAAGTAAACTACTGTCCGAATGGAGGAAGTATGGCAATAGTGGCTACAGACAGCGTAATCCTCGAACAAGATAACTCGAAATATTGCCGCGGTTGTGGTGACGAAAATGCCCAGCAAAATCTGTACTGTCAAAAGTGCGGCCATTCTTTATTTACCGTGAAGGAGAAAGATCAAATCGTAAAGTTACCGAGTATGGAAAAAGGACCTAAAGTAGAATTAGGATTACATAAGAGTGGCTTAAGAACCGGTGTAATTGGTGGAGCGATTGCGAGCGTTCTTATGTTACTTGCAGGATGGATTGGAAGTTTTGTATTTGCAGCAATGACAGAAGAATTTCTTCATAAGTTTGCTCGTGAATTAGACGTGCTATCAGGTTTTTATAATGGAGCAACAGCAACACTTTTAAACTACCATTTACTTGGATTTTCAGCTGAAGCTGCAGATGGAATAATTCTCTCTTTATATTGGCATACTCCATTTCTACTATTATTATTGATTCCATTTACTATTTTAGGCGGAACAGGTATATGGATTGGAAAGCAACGTATTGCGAATACAATTGGTGAACAGGTGACAATGGCAGCTACAGTTGGTATTATTTATGGTTTATTTTTATTTATTGTTAGCTTCATCGCATCTAAATCAATCTCTATTCCGGAGATGGATGCTGTAACAGTATCAGTTGGCTATTCTTCTTTTAAAAGCTTAGTGAGTGGGTTTATATGTGGAACGATTTTTAGTTTATTAGGAATGATGGTTCATACAAACCAAAACAATATGGCCGAAGCATTCCGTGAGCTACTTCCATACGGAGCATCACTTTATTACGGGGTAGCAGCAATGGTAAAAGGCTTTTTGCTAACGGTTGTTATTTTATGTGTAACAGCTCTCTTCATAAAAGAAGATAGTGTAAAACCATTTGAAGAATTAACGTCTACAACGTCGCAGCGTGTGATGTTAACAATGCAGTTAACACCGCAAGTATGGAATATGGCTCATCTTGCGCCAGTAGAAGTAACAAGCCCTGTTTTTGATAAAGTTTCTTCAAGTAAGAGTGAAAAAGGAAAAGATAATGAAATGCAGTTCTCATTCGTATCTGGTATGTCTTTTAATGGAACAGGGTTAAAAGATCTTGCAATTGCTGAAGGGGCAGGACCAGAAGCAATTGCAGAAATAGAAGATGTAAATAGTAAATTCCGCTATGGATTGTTCCTGCTTATTATTCCTTGTTTCTTTATGTTTAGAGTAGGACAAAAATTAGCTAGAATACCAGCAACTAATATATATGTAACACTTGCTGTATGTAGCGGTGCTTACACAGTGATGATGCTCTTAGTGAATATTCTTTCCAAGTTTCAAATTGATATTTCAGGGAATTTGACGAGTATGTTTGGAATGAGTGGAACGATGCTATCCATACAAAACAGCTGGATATATTTAATACTTGGTAGTTTTATTCTGACATATGCAGCTGCTTTTGCTGGAATGAAATTAGCAAGAAAGTAGGAGGAAAGCACCGTGAAGTTTTGTGGAAACTGTAAAAAACAAGTTGCAGATCATCGGAACTTTTGCCCTGAATGCGGAAGTAAAGTAGAAGTGATTGAGGAAAATGTAGCTGATTCGCGAACAGAAGTAAAGCGGGAAATTCAGCCGCAAAGGAGCAAGAAAAATATCGTGCTCTTCATTGTAGTCGCATTGTTTGCTGCCGCATTGTTTGGTGCGTATAAATTCGGAGCATATAAATTTTCGAAAGAAAAGCAAATCAATGCATTAATTGATGCTTTCAATAAAAAAGATATAAATACAATTGATTCTCTTATAAAATCGGATGACCCAGGTTTGAAAATTAAAACAGAAGATATTAAATCTTATCTACGTTATTTAAAGGATAATCCGTCGTACAATAAAGAATTGTTATCTTACTTACAAAAGCAAACGGTAGATGCAAAGCTTGTTGATAAAGAAAGCTTTGTGGATGGGCAAATTGTAGAAGATGGGAAAGAATGGTTTTTATATCCGAAATATAAGTTCAGCATTAAGTCGTATTTCATGACAGTCAGCACAACTGTAAAAACTGCGGAAATATATGTAAATGATAAAAAAACGACTGATATTTCTAGTGAAAAGTCTTCTAAAGAAATCGGACCTTATTTCCCTGGGATGTATGTTGTGAAAGCAAAAGCAAAGGAAGAGCTTACCGAACTGGAGACAGAAAAGGAAGTTGAGTTAGCCGGAGAAAAAGAAGGAAAAGTGGATGTGAAATTACCGCTTAAAGGAAACTATGTTACCATTTCCTCTGATGAAAATACTGCCGATGTTTTCGTAAATGGTAAAAAACATGGAAAGCTAGATTATGGTAGTTATAAGCTTGGGCCTGTACCGACAGATGAAACTGTTGAAGTACATTTAGAGAAACAAACAGATTTTGGGGTTATAAAAAGCGAAAGTATAAAGGTTGGAGATCAAAGCTCATACGATTTAAAATTCCCAAAACAGATATCTGATACTGCAGTTGGTGATTTTGTTCGAAATCACATTTATAACAGTGTGCGCGCCATTTCTTTAAATGACTTTAGCTTAATTGAAAATGATTATGATAAGAGCGGAGAATCATATAAACAAGATCGTGATTACTTGCAATATTTAAAGAAAAAAGGAATTACTGAGGATTTATTAACATTTGAAGTTCGTAACGTTGAACGTCAAAGTTCTACGAAATATAAAGTAACGACATATGAAGCATACAATATTCGTTATGGCGATGGATCTGTGAAGTTCAAAAGCTTTAGCAATGATCATATTGTTACAGTGAATGCTGATGGGAAAATATTGTATCATTCACTAGCTGCGAATAACACGTTGAAATCAGAAGAAGTATCTGGTCCAACACATTAACATGCGAAAAGACTACCTCTTTAGAAAGAGGTAGTCTTTTTTTGTATATCGGTCGTTTTCCTGAAAATATCGGCGCTTCTAAAAAGTGTGAAAAGCTCGTACGTATGGATCTTGTAGAATTCTTTCTACTAACGGGAGCATTTTTTCTTGGAGTGGTATATCAATTGGAAATGGCTTTTGTGATCCTGGTTTTATGCCGTATTGTACGAATTTATACTGAACAGATTGATCGTGTTTGAGCACAATCAATTTATAGCGATTGTCATCATGTTCAAGTGAAAAATCAATTGCGGTCGCATTATATGTTACATCGTCTTTGTAGATGTATGGCTTAGGTGTACCGATCCAGTCTACTTTTGCATTTGGGTTCATGTTGTAACCTCCTTGTCGTCATTATATATATATTCGTTTGGATTTTCCAAAAGATAAGCCGCTCCTATGAAGAACAAAAGGAGAGATGCACTACGGCTACGTAAACAAAAAGAGACCTGCACTCATTTCCTCTCTTTGTTTGAAACAAGGCATGGGGCTAAAAAGGGTCCTAACCGCTTCTATGCATGGGCGGACGATCTCTTCTATCTAAAGAACAAAGGAATCTTTTCAGTTATTATGTTTATATAAATAAAAGCCAGCTCTCAATATATGAGAACTGGCTGAATTTTTAGCAGTCATTGGTTATTTTAAAATTTTCACTTTAACAGTTTTACGTCCCCATTTGTTAGCAACTTCGTCAGAGCCAACTAGAACGTCGATACGGTTACCTTTAATTGCACCGCCAGTGTCACCAGCGATTGCTTCTCCATATCCTTCTACCCATACTTTTGATCCTAATGGAATCACTTTCGGGTCAACAGCAATCATCTTCATGTTTGGATTCGCTGTTAGGTCATGACCCATTGCAGTTAATACACGACCACCATATGTGCCGCCATTTTCGCTCGGATGAGCTGTATATGCTGTTGCTTCAACTGTTAGCTCACGGCCACCTGCAGGAGCGTTTGTAGTTGCTGCTTTAACAGCAGGCTTAGCAGCTGGTTTTTCTTGTGCTACTGGAGCCTTTGCTTCTGCTTTTGCAGGTGCTTCAGCTTTAGCAGGAGCAGGCGTTTCTTGTTTTTCAATAACAGGTGCTGTACCTGTTAAGTAAGGAACATGAACGTAAGCCTTTTTCCCATTATATTCGAATTGTAACCACTCATTTTGTACTTGGCTCGTTGTTTCAATCATATCGTCTTTCTTAAGCGTACCAAGAATTTCTGAGTTTGTGTTCGCTTCAGCACGTACGTTTAATACGTTTGCTGTTACGTAATAGATGCTTTTTGTGAATTCTGCACTTACGAATACGTCTTTACCATTTAATTTGATTTGTGACCATCCGTTTGTTGTATCTGTAACATCTAATTTATGACCATTTAATAATTTTCCTACAACTTTTGATTCAGTAGTTGGGTTCTCTCGTACATTTAATACGTCTGTTGTTACAACAGTTTCTGCTTGTGCAGAAGTAGTGAAAATCCCAAGACCAAAAACTGCTGCTGTTGCTATACCGATTAATTTTTTCATAATAGCCTCCATTGCGTTTGTTTTCGTGTCCTCATTATAGCAACTGTTTTTTTCGGAATTTGGGAAAACACACAATTACAAACCATTCGTAACAAAGCATTAATACTCTGTAATATAGAAAGAAATGATAGAAAACGTTTTTCATTCCATGTTTTCAAGAGGTTTAGTAGATATCCCTATGATTTGTAATACGAAGAGTATTTTTCATTGAAGATAATAATGTTACACCAATGTTACAAAAAGTTTACTAAGGTGTTACATTCCTTGAGAATTTTACCGAATTATGCCTAAAATAGTTATATAAACATAAACATTTTGTTTGTGCATTTATAAATACGTACAATATCCTGAAAAAACAACCGCATAATTGTTACAAAAAGAAAGAGTGGCAATCGATATATTTGCCTTTTTTTCAAATGTAGCACACCATTTTTTGGGGAAATATATTCCCATCCGCATCTATCTCGCACGATTTGGCAGTAATATCTCCATTTTATAATCCGAACGGTTATATGGAAGATGTACTTGTCCATAAGAATTCTAATTAGTGAAGGCTGATTTTAGAGAAATTGAAGAAAATCGCCGTAAGAAACATTTCACTTTATCTGATTTAACATATCGGAATTAGGGTCATTTTACGAAGAAAAGAAACCTACAAAAGGGGGATTTTATGAGGAAACTGACAAAAACATTTATTGTTTCATTAATATTATGTATCGCATTTACAATTTGGGGGATTATTCCCGAATCTATAATTGGAAAAGGTAGCTTAGGAAATGTGACTACTGCAATTCAAACTGCGTTAGTTAGTAAATTTGGGTGGTTTTATATTATTTCTGTTTCTATCTTTTTAGGAGTTGCTATCTTTTTAATTGTTTCAAAGTACGGTTCCATTCGTTTAGGTAAAGACGATGATGAACCTGATTATAGTTATATGACGTGGTTCGCTATGCTCTTTAGTGCTGGTATGGGAATCGGTTTGATTTTCTGGGGCGTTGCGGAACCATTAAATCATTTATATGCGCCTCCATTTGGAGAAAGTGCCACAGAAGAGAGTGCACGTCTTGCACTTCGCTTTTCATTCTTCCATTGGGGATTACATCCGTGGGGCTTGTATGCACTTGTAGCACTATGCATCGCTTATTTCACATTCCGAAAAGGAAAGCCAAGTACAATTAGTGCAACAGTTGGTCCTTTATTTAAGAGCGGTGAGCATGGCCGTATTGCGCATATATTTGATGTGTTAGCTGTATTTGCGACAGTATTTGGTGTTGCAACTTCATTAGGGCTTGGAGCGAAGCAAATTGCAGGTGGTGTTAGCTATTTAACATCGATTCCAAACTCATTAACAACGCAGTTAGTTATTATTGGGATTGTAACGGTTCTGTATATGTTATCTGCCCAAACAGGATTAGATAAAGGTATTAAATATTTAAGTAATACAAATATTATTTTAGCCTTTGCACTTATGGCAATTTTATTATTTGCAGGTCCAACGAACTTTATTATGAATTACTTTACTTCTACAATCGGTTCGTACATTCAAGAGTTGCCGAGTATGAGTTTCCGTTTAAGCCCCTTAGATGAGGGTGGCAACCAGTGGATTCAATCATGGACGATTTTCTACTGGGCATGGTGGATAGCATGGTCACCATTTGTTGGTACATTCATTGCCCGTGTGTCACGTGGACGTACGATTCGTGAGTTTGTGATTGGTGTGTTACTCGTTCCAACAATTATTGGTGCGCTTTGGTTCTCAGTATTTGGAGGAACTGGCATTCATATGGAGTTGTTTGATGGAGCAAATATTTACGAACAAATTAAGGAAATGGGTACAGAGGTAGGCCTATTCGCTGTGTTAGATCATATGGGTAGTATGGGACCAGCTTTATCGGTTCTTGCGATTCTATTGATTTCAACATTCTTTATTACATCAGCAGATTCTGCGACATTTGTTCTTGGGATGTTAACGACACACGGTAGCTTAAACCCGCCAAATCGAATTAAATTAGTTTGGGGTCTTGTACAGGCAGCACTAGCATCAATTTTATTATATGTAGGTGGATTAGAGGCTTTACAAACAGCTTCGATTATCGCAGCATTCCCGTTTGTATTTGTCATTTTCTTTATGATTGCAGCTTTATTTAAAGAATTGCAAAAGGAAGGTCGACATCACCATCATCATAAATAATAATATAGAAGAAAAGAGCTGATTTTGAATCAGCTCTTTTTTGCGAGGTATGCGAGTTTCTATTGGTTGTCAGTTGTCGCAAGGTGTCGAACCGTCGATATATTGTCAAAAGTCATCCGAATTTTTGTCAAAAATTTGTCGGAAATGTGTTGTCACTTTTTCGTATATGTGCTATATTATTTCCTGTAAGCGATTTCAAAAAGTTTTTAAGCGTATTCAAGGGGGACAACTAGAATAATGAAGCGTTACGAAAGAAAGTGGAAGCATATTTGTTTGAAACGTGTGGCACATCGTAATGTGCAAGAAAACACGGAACCAAAGACTGAAGTATCTAAAGAGCAACAAGAGAAGCAATTGGTTTTACAAAAATAGCAGTCACTTTTTCGTATATAAAAGAAAGTAGATCGTTCGTTGGGGGATGGACGTGAAAATTGCTTTCGACTAAGGGGTATTGTCCGATATATAGATTTATAGTGAAGATAAGCACAGAGCATACGGCGCTCTGTGCTTATTTTTTATAAACGTTTGTTTCATTCTGAGCGAGCCGCTTGCGCTTTTATTGATATCTAGCTGCGGTGGCAAGCTCTTCGTGTCTAAGAACCTTCCCCAGGAGAAGGTAAAAAGCACCTTCTGTGGGAAAGAACCTTAGCCAACGGGGCTGAACCGTCGGCTTCGCTTTTATCCCGCATTAACGGGCAGTAAGACCCCCACCTCAAGATTCAGAGAGAAACGAGGAAGGTAGGTGGGGGATCAACTGCCCGTAAAAGCCCGATTGGTTCAACTAATAATCAGTGGGGGATGAAGAAAACCCCCACTGATTAAAGTTTCACTTTATTTCTTAAACCTTACCGTTTTGTCCCATCCGATGATTTGTTTTTTACTTTTCGCGCGTAAGTATAGGATGAGACTCCGGATAAATAGGTACGTAAAGAGCTGGGCGTATGTGAAGTACATAATGATGCTGATAAATATGTTCGTTGGCGTGAATGTATTTTCCACGCTTTGTGCACTAAAGAGTTGCGATGTGTATGTGATATAAGCGACGTACCACATAAATAGTAATGGAATGGTATAGCTAATTTGAAAGAGACCGAGTAAGCCAATAATGAACCATACATTTGAGATGATTAAGAACAGCCAAAAGACAACGTATACTAGTACTTGCTGTAAGGAGTGAACGAGTAATTTTCCTTTAAAGAAGCTGAAGGAGGAAAACATCTTTTCTAAAATATATAAGTTGCCCTGGAGCCAGCGTGTTCGTTGTTTAATAAGAATGTTTAAATGTTCTGGTTCTTGTTCCCACGTAATGGATTCAGGTACGATTGGTAATAGATACCCTTTTTGTGTAATCCGCAATGTGAGCTCTGCATCTTCCGCGATAGCGTAAGGATCGTAGCCACCGAGTTCTTCAAGTGCGGAGCGGCGAAGGAGCATATTCGTTCCTGTTAATGAACCGGTTTGGAATAAGAGCCAACGGCCAGATTGCATGAGTAACTGGAAGATTTGAAACTCAAGAGAGATCATTCTAGTAAGCCAGTTTCGTTTTTCATTGACAGTGCGGACATGGCCGACAGCACCGACAGCATCTTTTGTCGTTTCTGCGTATTCAACAAGCATGCGCAGGGCATGTGGCTCAGGTTGGTTATCAGCATCATACACACAAAAATACTCTCCATTTGATATGCTGAACCCATAGTTTAATACACGTGATTTTCCTTTCGGCTCTCCAGGTGGTACGCGGATATGTTTTATATGAGCATAGGCCTCATCGTATTCATCACCAATTTCTCCAGTTTCATCTTGGGAATTATCATTTAATAAATAAATGGTAAGTTTTCCGGGATATTCGATATTTGCCATCGCAGCTAACGTATCCATAATAACGACGCCTTCATTATGTGCAGGAATCAGTATATCTACGCTCGGGTAATGCTCTAATGTCCGATTCTTTAGCTTACGATTTCGATGAACAAGTCCAGCAAGTGTTAGTAAGGAATAGTAGACGAGCAAGCCAGAAAATAAGAAAGCTGTAAAAATAAGCACATATTTAATAGAAAAAATGAAGCTAATCCAAAAAATAAGTAGGCAAAATAGAAGAAATAGCAGGAGAAGAATAAGTGTTATCATGTTGTTAACACCTGCTCTCCAAGTTTTTCTTGTTTGATTATAATTTTTGAAAGAGCATCCTCTGTTAACCATTCTTCCCACTTATTTTCAAGGCGCATCAAAACAATATTTGCACCAGCTTTATTTGTATTTTGGAGTAAAATGACCAATGTATTTTCATCATATTTTCCAACTAAATCAAAATCACTCCGCACTGTATCAAGGAGGAGGGAGGCAACGCGATCCATGACACTTCGCTTCGCATAGCTACCAAAAGAGGTGAATGAAAAATAGACAAGCATGCCTGTTTCACTCCGCCTTTTCATAGCAGCTTCGAGCAATACACCACGTCTTTCAAATTCCTGTCTTGTTAATAACTTTGTTTCTCCAATATATTGTTCAAGTGTATGGACTTGTTGTTGTAAGCGTCTATTTTCATGCAAGAGTTTTTTTAACATATAAGTCGATATATAGATAAGAAAGAAATTCACAATTGCTAGGAAATGAATGATGATGTAGGTAAGTTGTGTAGAAGTACTCCATAAATATAACCATGCTTCATAAAATAAATAGAAGACGGAGAGGAGAGTTCCGGCAATAAATAAAGTGAAAGCAAATTTATTTGAAATGAATAGAAATAATAAGTTGATGAGTACATAAAGGATCGTAAAGAAAAAAGCATAAGGAAATGAGCTTATATGAACTGTGGTGAAATAGAATAAAATTTGTGCAATCCATAATATCATAATTTGGTTGGGCATTTGCTTCATCACGGACCTCCTAGTACATAGGTTGTTATATGTAATATGTGCTAGAAGGGGGGATATGCATTCATAAAAAAAGCTGACCCGAAAATTCGGATCAGCTTGATTTTATAAGAACATCATACCTGCAACTGCTGCATTTAAGAAGTTCGCTAGCGTACCAGCGATTACTGCTTTAATCCCTAACTGTGCAATTTGTTTACGGCGAGAAGGAGCAAGTGTCCCTGTCACACCTAATTGAATTGCAATAGAAGAGAAGTTTGCAAAGCCGCAAATTGCAAATGTTAAGATCATATTTGTTTTATCAGAGAACTCTGCCATATGTGGTCCTAAGTTTGCGTAAGCAACGAATTCGTTGATTGCAAGCTTTTGACCGATGAAACTAGCTGCTTGTACAGCTTCGTTTGGTGAAACACCGATTAAAATAGCGAATGGAGATAAAAGATATCCAAAGATTAAATCAAGGCTTAGCTTAATATCAAACCAAGAACCAATCCATCCTAATAGACCATTTAATACAGCAATTAATGCGATGAATGCCATTAGCATTGCTGCTACGTTAATAACGAGTTGCATCCCTTCAGAAGCCCCGCGTGCTGCTGCGTCGATAACGTTCGCATCTTCACGTTCTGTAGAAAGTTGTACATTGTTATCTGGTTTTTCAGTTTCCGGCATAATTAGCTTTGCAATTAATAAGCTTGATGGTGCTGCCATAATGGCTGCTGCTAATAAGTGCTCTAGCGGAATGCCCATTGCTGCATAACCGACAAGAACAGAACCTGCAACGGCTGTCATACCGCTTACCATAATCGTGAAGAATTCACTGTTTGTTAGACGTGTTAAGTATGGTTTGATCAAAATTGGTGCTTCTGTTTGACCTAAGAAAACAGTTGTTACAGCGTTTAAGCTTTCTGCTTTAGAGGTTCCAAGCAGTTTACTTAGTGCGCCACCAACGATACTAACGAACCATTGCATAATACCTAAATAATATAATATTGCTACTAATGAACTAATAAATACAATTGGAAGTAGTGCTTGAATTACGAAGACGAATCCCCAAGGGCCGTCTTTATCTAATAAGTTACCAGAGACGAATTTAATTCCTTCATAAGAAAAATTGATTAAGCCTTGAACACCGTCAGAAGCAATTTTTAAACCTGCTTTTCCAGCATCCCATCGTAATACGATGAAAGAAAACGTAATTTGTAATGCTAGCGCGATTAAAATTGTGCGCCAATTCACAGCTTTGCGGTTGGAAGATAGTAAAAATGCAACTGCTAAAATTCCAATCACGCCGCCAATTCCCCATAAAACATTCATGCAGTGTAAATCTCCTCTCTCATAGTAAAAAAGTATAATTAATAGATGTCTATACTTCTACGAAAATAGCATCTTAAGTAACGTATCACACCGGACATCGGAGGTCAAACGTCTGCCGAAAAGTTTAAATAGAAAGAAAATTCGTTAAGAAAACACATATCAATCTTATGGGGACAAAATAGGTTATGTTTTTTAGCGAGAATATATTTATTATTGTAACGTTATGAACTGTTTTTAGGGAATATGGTGTATGAAATAAGAAGATAGAAACATATTTGTAGAAAAAACCTCTCTTTTAGGTGGGAAGAGAGGATCTAGCCGTGGATAGAAGCGGTCAGTGCTTATTTTAGCCCCATGCCAAGTTTGAAACAAAAGGAGAAAATGAGAGGGGAATCTGCTTTTGATTCCGAAGCCGTAATTTATATCTTAGAAAATCAAAGTAGACATATAAATTGAAAAAGCGCGGTATACATCCTTTTTTTGTGGGGAGAGAGGATTTCATAAGGCGTAGAAGCGGTCAAAACCTTTTTTAGTGCCATGCTGAGTTTAAAGTAAAGAATGCGAATCCTCTTTTATCCTTCTTAACAGAGGCTTATATGTTGAAAGATAAATTCTATATAAAAAGCCTTCTAGTAATCTAGAAGGCTTTGAAACTATGACTTAAGGTGCTTTTGTATATCCTAAGAAGTGCTTACTCCAATAAGAGTTGTTTAATGATGCAACTGCTACACCTTTATCTCCAGCTTGAATGAATGATCCACCACCAAGGTAGATACCCATGTGAGAAGGACCTGGCTTATAAGTGTTTTGGAAATAGATTAAGTCACCTGGTTGTGGATTTGAAGTTTTTGATAGGCTGCTCCAATATCCAGCAACACTTTGACGGCTAATGTTGTGACCAAATTTGTTAAATACGTGGAAAATGTAACCACTGCAGTCAACGCCATTAGCAGAAGTGCCGCCCCATACATATGGTACACCTGCCATTGATTTTGCATATGCAAGAATAGATGATGTATCGCCACTTGTGTTACCTGTATTGTTATTATTATTGTTATTATTGTTGTTGTTATTGTTGTTGTTGTTGTTGTCTACAGCACCACCAACTGGTGTTTTAGATAGGAAACGAGTTCCTACATAGCCAGTGCGACCGTTGTAGTTAATTTTGCTCCATCCATAATGTTCAGAAATAACTTTTACTTTTTGACCTTGTGGAAGAGCACCGATTACGCTGTAATTTGTACCTTCGCCGCTACGCACATTTAATGCAGACACATTAATATAGTATTCGCCAGCAGTTGTTTGTGGTTGCTCAGGTTTTTCAGGTGTCGTTGTACCACCTTTAACGAATTTCACAAATTCGCTGCTTACATAACCAGTTTTACCATGGTGATTAATTTTGTACCAACCATTTTCTACACCAACTACGTTTAATGTTTGACCATTTAATACGCCACCAAGTACACCGTGGTATGTAGCTGGGCCTGTACGAACACGTAATGATGTTGCATTAACAACATAAGTACCGCCAGTTTGAACAGTTGTATTGTTATTTCCTTGTTGATTGTTACCTTGGTTAGTATTGTTACTAGAACCACCTTTTGTTACGTAGTCTTTGCTAATGTAAGCTGTTTGTCCTGCATAGTTAATTTTGAACCAATCTTGAACTTCACCAATAACTTGTACAACTTGTCCTTTATGAACAGAGCCTAAAGTTGTATGGGAAGTGCTAGGACCTGTACGAACGCGAAGAGAAGATACATTGACTGTATAGTTTCCGCTTGCTTCTTGAACATTTGAGTTGTTATTAGAAGAACCAGCATTTGCAGAAACACCAGATACGAACTGTCCACTAACGTAACCAGTTTTGCCGTTATGGTTAATTTTAACCCATCCGTTTTCTTCGCTAATAACTTGCAATGTTTGTCCTTCATATACACGGCCCATAATGGAACTAGAAGTATTTGGGCTTGTACGAACACGTAATACGTCAGCAGTAACTTTGTTCTTGCCACCTGTACTTACGCTTGTTTTCGCACCATTTTTTGATACGAATTGTCCACTAACGTAACCAGTTTTCCCATTATGGTTAATTTTGAACCATCCGTTTTCTTCGGCGATTACGGTTAATTTTTGGCCCTCATATACGCGAGAGATGATGTCGTGAGAAGTACTAGCTCCTGAGCGAACGTGTAATACGTCAGCAGTAACTGTGTAATTTGAGTTGTTTTGTGGTGCAGCTTGAACAGCGTGTGCAGCAGGTTTTTGTGTATTTTCGGGGGCAGCTTGAACGCTATCTAATGTCGGGGCTGCTCCTCCTGCTACAGACACTGCCGCAAGACCGGCAAGATATTTTTTCATGTTTTGTCGATTCCTTTCTGTCTGTAATGTAGTGATGAAATATTTACCAACTGTTAAAAATTCTAAAAGGCATGTCGATTACTGTCAAGGCTTATGCGGGAATCTGAATATGTCAAGAATATTACGAAAAAAAATCAAGGTGCATGTTCCACCTTGATTTTAAATGAAAATACGTATATTAAGAGGTTTTTAAGAATAAAATGTTTGTGTTTAAGGTAATGGGATATTAGAAGTTGAAAAGCTTTGGACAAATGTTTTTTGTAGTAATTTGGTGATTTTCCCAACTTGACCATTTTGGATGGCGGTGCCATCAAGATGTGTCATCGGAAGTACTTCTACTGTTGTTCCTGTAAAAAAACATTCATCAGCATGATAAACATCACGAATGCTGAATAATTCTTCTTGAACAGGAATCTGTAGTTTATGGGCTAAAGAAAGAATATATTGGCGGATAATCCCGTTTAGGATTAGATGATTAGCGGGATGAGTATACAGAGTCCCGTTTTTTACAAGAAAAAAGTTGGAGTGACTTCCTTCCGTAACGATCCCATTACGAACGAGAAGCGCTTCTTTACAACCTTTTCGTTCCGCTTTTGTACGAGCTAATACGTTTGGCATTAAATTAAGAGACTTAATATCACAGCGGAGCCAACGTACATCAGGCTCTGATATGGCACGTATACCGTACTCAATCCATAAAGCGGGGCGTTCTTTTTTTGAGATATAAGCATAGATTGTTGGGATTACATCAAAAGAGAATGCGTGTGTACGATGCTGTACTCCTCGAGAAACTTGTAGGTAGATGGTACCATCTTCTTGGAATTTATTATTTTCAAGTAATTTATAAAGTAGTGTAATGAGTTCTGCTTTAGAGAAAGGTAGTGTTAATTCTATTTCATCCATGGAACGGTATAACCGAGTTAAATGTGGATCTAATAAGTGGATGGTTCCTTTATAAATACGAATGACTTCATAGACACCATCTCCAAACTGCAAGCCACGTTCTTCTAATTGTATGTACGGCTGTTTTTTATTTGTATCAATAATTTTATCATTCCATAATACGAACCTTTCGTATGACATTTTACTTCCCATCCTTTCTTAATTGTTTGCATGATGAGCGTTGGTCGCCTCTATAAAAACTCCAATTTATCGTATTTCGCATATACAAATTCGCAAATGGGAAATGAGAATCCTGCTTTTTAGAAATAAAAAAAAGCAACATTCATATAGAACGTTGCTTGCAACAATGTTGCATAAGGAGGGTAGCTTGTTTCATAGGGATATTGTCCTGGTATAGCCTAGAAAGGTGACCAGTAAAAAGGTCGGCTTTACTAAGACAATGAATGTTACTTCTCAGTAATATCAAAGGCATTGTTACACAAATGATTCTGGTATTCCCCATGGGGACCTAACGCAAAGTTGTAACATGATAGGTGGGGAACGAACAGAATATTGTTTACAAATTCTATTATAGATATGTTTCATGAATTTTATGTAAATATTTGGTGAAGATTGTGTAATTTTATCATGTTATTGGCGAGCAGTATGAACCCTGACTGTAACTAAAAAAAAGACGCTGATATTACTCAGCGCCTTTTTTTTCTTCTTTAATCGTTGTTTTTACTTCGCCTGTTTTAATTTTGTTGCTTTCAGAGAAGCGAAGTAAGTCTCCTTCAATGAGCTTATCAGACATGCGCAGTTCATTTTGAGCACGATCGATCATTGCTTGAGCTTCTTCTTTTGGTACCTCTACGACTTCGCCAGTTGCACGGTCATAGAATGTACTGTTTGTATACATATACTTGTCTGTAACAAAACTACCGTCACGAAGAACAACGAATCCTTTATTATCTGGTGAGAATACGTCATGACCAAAACGAACGTCATTGCTTGAATCCACACCAAGTAAGTTTAGAATTGTTGGTTTAATATCAATTTCACCAGTTGGTTTTGAAATTGTTTTACCTTCTTTTTGACCTGGAACGTGAATGAACATAGGTGTTTTTTGTAAGTTCATATGATCAAATGCTGTAATTTCTTCTTTACCTAAGAACTGTGCCATCGCGCGGTTATGGTTTTCAGAAATACCGTAGTGATCACCATAGAATACGATAACAGAATTGTCATAAAGTCCTTCTGCTTTTAGACGTTCAATAAAGTTTTTCATTGCTTCGTCTAAGTAACGAGCTGTTACCATGTAACGGTCAAATACACCATCACCAGAGTTATAAGGTTCAATCAATTTTGTGTCATCGTCGTACGTAAATGGATAGTGATTGGTTAAAGTAAGGAAACGAGTATAGAATGGTTGTTTCACTTCTTTTAACATGTCAATTGATTGATTAAAGTACTCGATATCTTTTAATCCCCAGTTTAATTTTGTTTCTGGAGTAATTTTATAGTCAAGCTCATTGTAGTAACGATCGTAACCAAGTGCTGGATACATAATGTTACGGTTCCAGAATGTTGCGTTGTTTGCATGGAATACAGCTGTGTAATATCCTTGCTGACGCAGAATTTCTGGAGTCGCAGTATATTCGTTATTACCGTGTGTAAAGAATACAGCACCACGGTCTAATGGATATAATGATGTATCTACTAAGAATTCAGCATCAGATGTTTTTCCTTGCCCAGTTTGGTGGAAGAAGTTATCGAAGTAATAACTTTCTTTTGCAAATTGGTTTAAGAATGGTGTAACTTCTTGATCGCCGACTTTTGCACCAATTAAGAATGTTTGTAGGGATTCAAGAGAAACGACAATTACGTTTTTCTCTTTTGCCGTGCCAAACATATTTGGATCTGGTTTACTTTGCGTTGTTTTTACGTAGTTTTCTGTTTCTTGTAATTTACTGCCGTCAGCGAATGCTTTTTGTGAACTAGATTTTGCTTGCAAGCCAAGATCATATACTTGGTGTGTATATAAACCTAAGTTTTTCACGAGCATAACACGGTCAAATGAACGTGTTAATAATTCTGGACGCTCAGTTTCTGCAAGTCCTAAGTTTACAAAGAAAATAGCAACCGTTGATACGAAGTATAAAGAACGCATTGGACGTGATACGCGTTCAGTTTTTGCAAAGCTTTTCTTTTTCTTTAATAGTACAAAGAAAAGGATAATATCAGCAAATACAACGATGATTTTGTAGTTAAGCAATTCTTTTACACTGGATCCTAGTTGTCCAAAGTTTGATGTTTGCCCAAGTACTGGTAAAGTAACGAAGTCATTGTAGAATCCGTAGAACATTACGTTACCAACAAGAATGATTGTTAAAACAAAGTCAATTCCAAGTGCTATATAGTTTCGTTTCTTTCCTTTTGCAAATAATGCAAGACCCACAAACAGTAATGATGTTGCTAATGGGCTAATGAATAAGATAAATTCTTGCATGAAAGATTCAAGTTTTAAATCAAAACTTGTACGTGTTATGATGTAAGTTTTTAGCCATACGGCCAAAGCAACGAACAAAGTAAAACGTACATTTAGAAATTGTGATTTTAAAGATTCCTTCATTCATTCCACCCTTTCTCTATCAGGCTTGGTCGATTTTGGAGCGAAAAAAGCTAAAATAAAAAACACATAGTTTTCTTGGCCATGAGTAGAGGTTTCTATATCCCTCATATACGACTTTAACTATGCATACCCTTTTGGTTTCCTGTTATTTCTTTTGTTGATTCATAAGCATAACGTCATTTCTGTATTATACAACAAAATTCAATTCTTAGAAACACTATAACATTTTACAGTTTTTGTATTTTTTATTGTTGCTGCCAGAGAAAACTTTAACATTGGTTTATATGCTCGTCAACTAGAAAATATAACAAAGATAATAAAGAATAGTAAGAGAAATAGAACATTTCATGTTGAGAAATATTGATAGGAAATATATAAACCCTCTCTTTTTAGAGGGAAGAGAGCGTCCGCTGAAGCATAGAAGCGGTCAGTGCCTTTTTTGTGCCCAAGCCGCGTTTGAAACAAAGGGAGAAAAAGAGAGCGTATCCTTTTTTGTTTTTATAACCATAATTTAGATGAAAAATCAAAAAGAAGTTATCCCGCCAAAGTTTGATTGGTGATGGAAGTGTCAATTTATATAAAAAACAATCTAACCCCTTTCTTTTTAGAGGGAAGAGAGCGTCCGCCCAGGCATAGAAGCGGTTAGATCCTTTTTTAGCCCCATGCCGAGTTTAAAACATAGAGAGAAAAAGAGAGTAGGCCTCTTTTGTATTCATAGCTGTGATTTATATGGTGGAAAAATTAAAATGGATATATAAGTGGAAAAACAGTTACGAACACTTGTTCTTTTTCCTGTTGTCTGTTACAATAAGTTTTTATTGATAGGTTATGTGTATATTTGATGAACGTTTTATTAACTAATGGAGCTAGTTCCTTATTTTTGAAGACGCATCTACTTTTTTCGTATAATGAAAAAAACAAAACATGGGGGCTCTTTATATGGAACGAAAATTTTCAGTCGAAGCGTTTTGGAATAAGGTGAAACATGTAGCGAAACAAGCGGGACAATCGGTTATTTATGCGAGTTTATTGCTGTTTTACGTTATGCAAAGACCGGATGTTCCAAAGCGAGTAAAAGCAACTATTATTGGAGCACTTGCCTACTTTATTGCTCCAATTGATGCGATTCCGGATTTTTTAGCTGGAATAGGTTATACTGATGATTTAGGTGCATTAACTGCTGCACTTGTGCAAGCGTCTATGTATGTAAGCGAAGATGTAAAAGAAAAAGCACAGATGAAATTAGCGGATTGGTTTGGTTCGGATATAGACACATCATTTATCGATCAAAAATTAGATCAATAGGTGAGAACTGTCAGAAATGGCAGGGCAAACATTAGCGGGGAAGTGTACTATGCCATCAGGAAAAACACATACGAAAATAAACTTACTCTCTCTTCCGGTTGTTTTGTTTATGCTTGTTTCGTATGGACTAACAAATTTTGATTTTTTACTCACTTTTGCGATAGGGTTTTTAATCGGCACGTTTTTCTTAACACCAGATTTGGATACTCATAGTAACGCCTATAACAAATGGGGCTTGCTTCGTATTTTTTGGTATCCATATCAATGTGTGATGCCACATCGTTCTTTCTTAACGCATACGATTATAATTGGTGATCTCATTCGTATATTGTATATGCTTCTCGTCTTCTCTCCATTCCTATACATATTAAATAAAACGGTACTAGACGGAAGATTGCTTGAGATTGCAAGGGAACACGATGTTGCTTTAACAACATTCGTAATTGGAGTTATTGCTGCGAGTGCACTCCATATTATAGCGGATCGATTGAACACGCGCCGAAAAAAGCTTATGAGACGAAAGAAAAAAAGAAGAAGAAGGTAGAGCACTTGCGAATTGCAAGTGCTTTTTCTTTTTGTGGTGAACGTTCATAAGACTTTTAATCAAACGTTTGTTTAAAGTGAAATACGCCAGAGTGACAAGCTTTTCAGTCGTTAATCAAACGTTTGTTTAAAATAATGAGGGAGGGATGAAATCGACTTTTTTCCTATTTATATGATTTATTCGAAAGCGTGATTTAACGAAAAAATTAGAAAATTAACTTAAAAAATCTTTTTAAATCAAAAATGATATGGTAAAGTAGAAATACAATCATTGAAAACGTTTTCCTAAAATGTTTTTTATTTTAGACTTAAAGGTATGATGACCGGATAGTCTATTGATAGGATTATGGGGATTTTAAAACAGGGGATTACAGAAAGGGAGAGGACAATGGGGACATGGACACAAGTTTACGATCCGTTTGGTAACATTTGGATTTCTGCGGCGGTAGCACTTATTCCAATTATCTTTTTTTTCTTGGCGTTAGCAGTGTTTCGTATGAAGGGGTATGTGGCAGGATTTATTACAGTTGTATTAACAATTTTAGTTGCGTTATTTGCGTATAAAATGCCGTTTACAATGGCGATGGCCGCAACTGGATATGGCTTCCTATATGGGTTATGGCCAATTGCATGGATTATTGTGATGTCGGTATTTTTATATAAGATTTCTGTTAAGACAGGTCAGTTTGATGTGATTCGTGCATCGGTACTATCGATTACGAATGACCATCGTTTACTCGTTATTTTAATTGGTTTTTCATTTGGCGCATTTTTGGAAGGGGCAGCTGGATTTGGTGCACCGGTAGCAATTACGGCAGCGCTTCTTGCTGGTCTTGGCTTAAATCCGTTATACGCAGCTGGACTTTGCTTAATTGCAAATACAGCACCGGTAGCGTTCGGAGCGATGGGGATTCCGATTACAGTTGCGGGGCAAGTAACGGGTATTGATGCTCATAAAATCGGACAAATGGCAGGGCATCAATTACCATTCTTATCATTATTTGTTCCGTTCTTTATCGTATTTTTAATGGATGGCTTCAAAGGGGTTAAACAAACATGGCCTGCATTATTTGTAGCAGGTAGTTCATTTGCAATTACACAGTTTATTACAGCTACGTTTTTAGGGCCAGAACTTCCGGATATTACATCAGCACTTGTCAGCTTAGTATGTTTAGCATTATTCCTAAAAGTATGGCAACCGAAAGAAATTTATCAATCTAATCAAGCGAACGCCGAAGTGGCAGCGACAACAACTGCGGCATCTATGCCAAAATTAACGGCAGGAAAAGTTGTAAAGGCTTGGTCCCCATTTATTATTTTGACAGTGATGGTTGTAATTTGGAGTCAAGGATTCTTCAAAGCGTTATTTGCTCCAGGCGGGGTGTTAGAAAGTCTTGTCTTTAAGTTTCAAATTCCAGGTCTGCACAATTTAGTAATGAAGGCAGAACCAATTGTAAACAAACCAACGCCGTATGATGCAGTATTAAAGTTTGACGTTCTATCAGCAACAGGAACAGCGATTTTAATTGCGTGTATTATTTCAATCCTCGTACTTAAAATGAGTGCAAAACAAGCAGTTGAAACGTTTAAAGAAACATTACAAGAATTAAAAATGCCAATTCTATCTATCGGTTTCGTATTAGGATTCGCATTTATCGCAAACTATTCTGGGTTATCGTCAACACTTGCGTTAGCATTAGCAGGAACAGGTGGATTATTCCCGTTCTTCTCACCATTCCTTGGCTGGATCGGCGTATTCTTAACAGGATCAGATACATCAGCAAACGCACTATTCTCCAATCTGCAAGCTATTACAGCGCAGCAAGTTGGCGTATCAGAAGTATTACTTGTTGCGGCAAACACAACAGGTGGTGTAACAGGTAAAATGATTTCTCCGCAATCGATTGCGATAGCTTGTGCGGCAGTAGGACTAGCTGGAAAAGAATCTGATTTATTCCGCTTCACAGTAAAACATAGTCTATTCTTCGTAATCATTGTTGGGATTATGACATATGTACAAGCTTACTATTTAACGTGGATGATACCTTAAGGGTTAGTCTTCAAGAATCGAAGGATGCCACCGGTGAATAGCGAGATGAAAGTGAAAAAGTTTATAAATGTTGTTGTATAACTCTATCCGTAAATTGATGGAATACCACTTGCAGAGATGGGTTGGGATAGAAGAAAGAAAATTTTCTCTTTCAAAGGATACTTACAATATTATTTGAGCAAGCAGCATTTAAAAATGTTGCTTGCTTTTTTATTTGCTCTTTTTGAAAGAGGGATGATTTCGTGTAAAAGAGATTCTTGCTGAGATACGATAAAATCTTACCAGGCATCTACACCCCTTTGTATCGTTTACATGTATTTGCACTAACACTTGATGATTCACTATTTAAAGTGGTCGAAAATCGGATTTTTTGTTGGGATTTCTATAGTTATTGAAATAAAGTTTCAAAGTTTATAAAAATATATAGAAAGAAGCTGAAATAATTAGCGATAAATAGTATTCGAACACAAATAGAATGAGTTTTAGATGAGTTACCTGTCTCAGAGAAAAAGATAGGAGAATATATTCTTTCTCAGATAAAAGAAGTAACCCAGATGACCATACATCAATTAGCAAAAGAAGCAGAGGCAAGTAGTGCAGCCGTTGTTCGCTTTTGTCGATCATTAGGAGTAACTGGTTTTCCAGATTTGAAAGCACGTCTATATGCTGAAGTAGAGCATATACATCATGTAGGATATTTTGATATTGAACCTAATGAAAAAGTGCAGTCAATTATTGATAAAACGTTATCTAATACAGTACAAACATTTCATGATACAGTCGGGCAATTAGAAACGAAATCTATTGAAGAAGCAGTTGAATTTCTAAGAGAGACAGATGTTATTTATATTTATGGAGTAGGGGCATCTTTTCTTATTGCAGAAGATGTAGTGCAGAAAGGGATTCTGGTGCCCAAATTGTATTCATTCAACTAATAATTAGTGGGGGATGAAAAAACCCCACTGATTAAAGTTTCACTTTATTAAAAAGAAAATCCGTTCGATGTTAGGAATTCCACAGGTTATGTAGGTTTATGCCTCCACCCAATGTTTTTTGCACCATAACTTATTCCGATTCTAAAGGATGCTGGCTTTTAAATTGTTTTGGTGTCATACCGGTGAATTTTTTGAAAACCTTTGTAAAATAACTCTGGTCTTGAAAATTCAAGAGTGTATAAATTTCAGATAAAGAATAGTTTGTAAAGAGCATTAAATTTTTGGCTTCTTCAACCCTTGTACGTTGTATATACTCACTTAAAGGAATTCCAACTTCTTTTTTGAATAGGCTGGATAAGTATCTGGGATTCATATTTAGTATATCTGCGAGCTTGGAGAGAGTAATATCTGTATAAAGATGGTTGAAGATATAGTCTTGACATATATTAATTGGTTTTGAATATTTTTGTTTAATCGATTCTTGAACTCGATCTGTAAAATCATATAATGCATTTGCCATTAAGTTTTTTACATCGTTAGTAGTTGTTAATTCTTCAAGAGTTTGTATATATGAGTCGCTAAGACTATAAGCAATCTCAGGATGAAGTCCGCCTACCATGGCAGCTCTTGTGGCTAAGGTGAGTACTACAATTACTGAATTTTTTTGGTGTCTTAACTGACTGCTTTTAGATAAAACGCCATGTCCTCCTTTGTTTCTCCATAATAACTCAACATGCTTTATTAATTGATCTTTATGTCCTTCTTTAATATATTGCAAAAACTTCTTTTCATTTAGAGGGTTATGATGAAAAGACATGTCTTCGCGTCTTTTTGAAATACTCAAATCAGGATTTTCTATCTCAAAAGGGACGTTTAAAGACTTGTTCTGCTGAATGACAGCCACTATATCCAATTCTTCTTGATAAATCATATAGTGAAAAAGTATGCTCGCATGTATCAACTTCAAACTGTTAATAACAGGAAGCGATTTATAATAGTGAATAACCTCTTGGCTATCTTTAACTATGTGCAGATCGTTTATGATCTTATTTATGATTTTCTCTGATGGTTCTAAGGAAATTGTAGGTCCCATAAGGATAATCCCTTTAAATATATTGTTATCTTTTATACAAATAGAAACAAAGTTTTCCTGGTAATTATTCGTTCTAAATATAGGGAATTCATGAGGATCTTCCCGATGAAAGAATGAATCTAATAAACCCGTATTAGATGAGTGCAAAGGATTAGCAATAAAATTAGAAGAGAATTCAAACACCACTCTTTTATTTTCATCAAGAAAAAAAATTGGTACTTCAAACGTTTCATGCATCATTTTGCAAATATATTCTAAGCCTTCTAAAGAAGAGAACATTTTCATAGAGCCAAGTACCCCCTAGAGAGATTTTACTGAAGTGCTGTAATTTACTTAGAAAAAACAGGAAATATATAATATTTCAAAAAACCGTTACGAAAAACACCAAATTCCTGACCATTATACAATACATGAATAGCCCACATAAATATAATCAAGTTAGGTAATTGATAAAAATAATTACTGAGTACTCTCACATCTGGAGGTTTATCATGCAAAGAGATATCAAAAGACTCATTTCACAAATGACGTTAGAAGAAAAAGCAAGTTTATGTTCGGGCTTGGATTTTTGGCATTTACGAGGAGTTGAACGATTGGGTATTCCATCCATTATGTTAACGGATGGCCCGCATGGTCTTCGAAAGCAGGAGGGTGACACAGATCATTTAGGTTTGTTTGGTAGTGTTCCATCTACTTGTTTTCCATCTGCAGTCGGAATGGCAAGTTCATGGAATAAAGAACTTATTCAAAGAGTAGGAGTTGCTTTAGGGGAAGAGTGTCAGGCTGAAGATGTAGCAATCCTTCTAGGGCCTGGTGTAAATATTAAACGTTCGCCGCTTTGCGGAAGAAACTTTGAATATTTCTCAGAAGATCCTTATCTTTCATCTGAAATGGCAGCCAATCACATTAAAGGTGTTCAGAGTCAAGGAGTAGGTACTTCCCGGAAGCACTTCGCTGCCAATAACCAAGAACATCGCCGCATGACTGTGGATGCCATTGTTGATGAACGAACGCTGCGAGAAATTTATCTTGCCAGTTTTGAAGGTGCTGTTAAACAAGCACAGCCATGGACAGTTATGTGCGCCTACAATCAGGTAAACGGAGAATATGCCTCAGAACATGGGTACTTATTAAATGATATTTTGAAAGAAGAATGGGGATTTGAAGACTTTGTCGTTTCTGACTGGTTTGCGGTTAATGAACGTGCCGATGGACTAGCTGCCGGCTTAGAACTTGAAATGCCTTCAAGCGGTGGAATGGGTGATAAAAAAATTATTGAAGCTGTAAAAAATGGAAAGCTTTCTGAAGAAAAATTGGACAATGCAGTAGAAAGATTGCTGAGAATTATTTTTATGGCAGTTGATAATAAAAAAGAAAACGCTGTTTACGATAAAGATGCTCACCATCAACTAGCAAGAGAAGTGGCAAGAGAATGCATGGTTCTGTTAAAAAATGACGACAAGATTCTTCCGCTGAAAAAAGAAGGAACTGTAGCCGTTATAGGAGAATTTGCGAAAACACCCAGGTATCAAGGAGGCGGAAGTTCTCATATTGTACCAACAAAGCTTGAGAACATCCTAGAAGAAATCAAACTAACGGCAGGTAGCGATGCAAATGTATTATATGCCCAAGGTTATCATCTTGATAGTGATGTAATGGAACAATCCTTAATTGATGAAGCGAAGGAAATTGCGGTGCAATCAGATACTGTCGTTCTTTTTGTGGGACTTCCTGACCGCTATGAATCGGAAGGTTATGATCGAGAACATTTGCGTATGCCGGACAATCATCGCCGCTTACTTGAGGAAGTGGCTGAAGTGAACAGCAACATTGTTGTCGTTTTAAGTAATGGTTCACCAATTGAAATGCCTTGGGTTGATAAAGTAAAAGGTTTGCTTGAAGGCTATTTAGGGGGACAGGCCCTTGGAGGAGCTATCGCTGATTTACTATTTGGTGACGCGAATCCGAGCGGAAAATTAGCGGAAACATTCCCGAAAGTCTTAAGTGACAATCCTTCATATTTAAATTTCCCTGGCGAGAGAGACAAAGTAGAGTATAAGGAAGGGTTGTTCGTGGGCTATCGTTACTATGATACAAAAAACATCGAACCGTTATTCCCGTTCGGTTATGGTTTAAGCTACACAAATTTTGAATACAGCGACCTATCTATCAGTAAAAAAGAAATGAAAGATACGGAAACTGTTACTGTTAGTGTGAAAGTGAAAAATACAGGTGATATGGCAGGAAAAGAAATTGTTCAGCTATATGTGAAAGACGTCGAAAGCTCTATGATTCGACCTGAAAAAGAGTTAAAAGGTTTCGAAAAAGTAAAATTACAGCCAGGTGAGGAAAAAACGATTACGTTTACGTTAGATAAGCGCGCATTTGCTTATTATCATGTCGAGTTGAAAGATTGGCATGTAGAAACGGGAGAATTTGAGATCTTAATCGGAAAATCTTCTCAGGATATCGTCCTAAAAGACAGTGTTTTTGTTCCATCAACCATTTTTATCAAAAAGCTAGTTCACAGAAATACAACAGTTGGTGATTTGCTTACGGATCCAATCTTTGCGCCGTTAGCAAAAGAACTGCTGGCAAAAGCGAATGTACATCAAGAGGAAGATGAAACGTCTGAAATGTTGACAGCGATGAAGAGAGCTATGCCACTTCGTGCAAAGGTTAGTTTCAGCCAAGGTGCCTTTACAGAAGAGATGATGACAGAGATGATTCAACGATTAAATGAGTACCAAGAAAAAGAACATAAGTCAGCAAAGTAAATAATTTTAAAAAATAATTTACCGTTAGTGAGAATCGTATCTTCCACTAACGGTAAATTGCTCTTGTAACAAAATACACGTGTTATTAGCAAGAAAAATGATTAAAGTGAATTTTAGTCTGAAGTGAGGAATCTCAAAGAAGGCGTTAATGATATAAAAGATAACGATATGGGTTTATCCCGTTATTTATGAGCGGTAAGACCCCCACCTCAAAATTTATCGAGAGTAAAGAAGTTAGGTAGGGATTAACTGCCGTAAAAGTCTGATTGGTGAAGACTAATAATCAGTAGGGATGAAGAAAACCCCACTGATTAAGTGTTATTTTATTATGGGAATCGCATTATTTTTGAAAGAGGGAATATTATTTGGATATTTTAATGGCGCTTGTTCCAACACTTATGTGGGGAGTATTGGGATTAGTTGGTACGTTATTAGGAGGTTCCTCTTATAGTAAGACGTTAGGTACAACATTCGGTGCACTATTTTTTGCAATTACTGTATACATTTTTGTTCAGCCTATGTTGAATCAAACGATTCTTATTGTCGGATTTATTTCAGGGGTTTTTTGGACAATTGGACAACAATTTCAGTTTAAAAGTATGGAGTATATAGGAGTATCGCTTACAGTTCCAATCTCAGCAGGTATGCAACTAATCTCTACAACGATAATCAGTGTCCTTGTTTTCAATGAATGGAAAACAGCGATTCAAGTTGTTCTCGGTACTGCTGCGATTTTTATATTGATTATTGGAATCGTTCTTATGTCTATTCGAGACAAACGTACAGAGAGTAAAATACCTGCTCAATTTAAACAAGGGATTGCCGTCCTTGTTATTTCTACTATTGGATATGTAGTGTATGTTATTATTCTACGTTGGTTTAATATCGATGGGTGGTCCGCGATATTACCACAATCAATCGGGATGGTAGTCGGTGCGGTACTTCTTTCTATTAATCAAAAAGCCTATACCAAATATGCATTCCGGAATGTTTTAACTGGAATTATATTTGCTACAGGTAATTTATTTATGTTGTTGTCTATTCCTCGAGTTGGAGTATCAATTAGTTATTCATTTTCTCAAGCCGGGGCCATTATTTCTACAATCGGTGGAATTGTATTGTTAGGAGAAAAGAAAACAAAAAAACAGATGGTAGCTGTTGTTATAGGATGTATTTTCATTGTTACTGGTGGTATTTTAATCGATCTTACAAAGGGCTAAGGCCATTTCTCCTACTAATACCCCAAAATTCAAGCGGAAGCAAAGAAGGTAGGTGCCCGTAAAAGCCCTCCCTTACTGATTAAAGTTTCACGTTATAAGTACCATATAACGTGGTAAAGAAAAAAGATGCCCATCAGCT
>NZ_JAJJBY010000040.1:0-34145 GCF_022625245.1 Bacillus sp. TL12
TATCATATGCATAACTTCTATTCCAGCAATCACTTTTTTAGCTGTTTGCAATGATTTTAATCCAAGCATATTTGGGTGCCACCCCATGCCCATCAAGCTAATATTTCGAAGTCCCAAAAACGTAAAATTTATTTCATCACATTTGTTTATGAGAGTTCAACTCACTTTTTTCGTTTTGGGGAACAATCAATTTCTTAACTTGATAGGTATGTGGCGGGACCGCCACAATGCGCTCACATTCATACATCGTACATATTATGAACCACTACTAGCAGAAGAGGCTGCTGCAGTGGAAGCAGTAATCGCTGCTATCATAGCAGCCTGCTGCGCTTGAATAAGGACCTCTATCATTGTTTGTAACTCTGTATTGGTCGCTTGATTTTCCATACCTTTCTGACTTACGAACAGTTGGATTGCAATAAGAATATTCACATCTTTATGCCACCGGAATAACTTATCTCCCTGCAATTTCTCAATAAATGCTCGAACAGAATGAACTTCTTTCTCTCCATCTTCAAGTAATGCAAGTAGTCCGATAGCTGGATAATGCATCTGTTTCACTTTTACTTTTTCTTGCTTTAACGAATCCCATATGTTTGTGTATCGCGCTACTAAAATATCTTCACTAACATCCTTCTTTAGAGAAAGAATATGACTCAAAAATTGAAGATCATTCCCTTTGCGCATGCCAGCTGCCGCCAGCTTCTGATAAAGACGTTCCACTCGGTCCATAAGCGTTTCTACTTTCTCTTGTTGCTCTGCTAACAAAACAGCGAGCGGATAATCATTTTGTCCTGTAAGAAAGAAGTGATCCTCTTTCATGCGTTTATATACTTGCATGGACCGCTGAATGCGTGTGTCATGCTGTCCATTTTCTCCTGATAAAAGCGCTGCTGCTGCCAGATAAGTGAATATACTTCGGCTAAAGCCACCAGCAACTAATCGTTCATATAAGTCTAGAAACTTCCGAAACGCTTCTTTGTAATGTGGAAAGTGAATATCTAATGTTGCCGCAACCACAAAGCGATGATAAGACTTTAAGTATGAAAACATTCCTACCTGATCTTTAATATAACTACTAATCTCTAAAAATCGCCCAAGATGAAATGGTTTATCACTGCCTGCATACATGGCAGCAATCATCATTCCTGTCCGAGAATCACTCGTTTTCCACTTTAGTTCCCCTTTTAACTGTCCATATATATGTATGTACTGCTCCAACTTCTGTTGTAATGTAATCATAGCGACCCCCTCGTTTTTCTTCTACTTATCTTCTATAATACTATATTCCATATTTAGGAATACTGTTTTGATACAGACTTAGTGAAGTCCCAATTTCCATCTTCCTATCTATACTTATTCATTCTTAATAATATGTTCCATATGAACCGGCAAATCACGCACTTTATCTTTTAGAAAATCCGGTTTCAAGTTACATTCACTTACATGCTCTAAAGGTACCCATTGAAATACATATCTTCTGCCGTCTTCTTCAAGAACAAAAGTATCCTCTCCCTTTGCAGGAAGCTTCAGCAACGCTACTTCATAATAAAAACTAATTTCATGGAATTGGTGCGAATCATATGTAAAGAAATTTTCAGCTGTCCATAGCAGCCTTTTCACATCCACATCTACCCCAAGTTCTTCTCTAAGTTCTCTCTTCACCGCCGCTTCACTACTTTCTAGCATCTGTACCCGTCCGCCTGGTACATACCAGAAATCTTCTCCTTCATTTTGAATCATTAACATTTTATTATTCTGTTTACATACTGCACCGACTCGATAGTTAAAACACGTTTTTTCTGATTTGAATGTTAGATCCATTGTTATATATCCCCCTTAAATAATTTGAAATTTAACTACTAAAATATTTTACTTGCAAATTCTGTTTATAAGCAATTATGATACAAAGCAAGCCATTAAGTGCCAAAAAGGTAACCACTCCAATTAATAAGTAGGCTAAATCTGGAGAAAATATATAAATCGCATGCCATGGCGAACCCGTACTATAAATTAATATCGGAATTGTAGCAATAGATAGCCCGAAGAAAATAAGACCGGAAATGTACCATATACTTCTTTTACGAATTTTTTTTGATTTCATCTTTACAAACAGGTAAATAAGCATTATAAAAAGCAAGCATATTACCCCAATTATAACGAGTTGAACAATAGGAGTATTGGAAGGTATATCAACTAGTTCATCTCCATTTATTATATTTATAATGCCTTGCTTCAAATAGGAAAGCGCCTCTTCTTCCAGAATATGATTTTTATTGGTGAGGATCACACCACCCCAACCCGTTTCCGGTATAAAAAACATTTCTGCATGTGAATCAGTAGTCGAACCAGAATGCCATATCATTTTCTTCTCAGAATCTGGATTTGTAACTCTTATCCCTAATCCGTAGTAACGGGTTTCACCGGTTTGAATATGCGGTGATACATAAAGATTCATCATGTTTTCAGTTAAAAAATCGGCATTCTCTTGTCCACTAAGGAATTTTATATATTGAACCATATCTTCCGCACTTGCTGTTATGTATCCATATGGCGCACCGCCATTATCATATGTTATCGAACTTTTCCGAGGAATTCCAAACCATGACTGATAACCAGCAAGATATCCATTTTTATATGAAGTATCATTATCAGCAGCGGCACTTTTCATACCTAATGGTAAAAATACTTCCTGCTTCATGTAGTTAGAAAATGTTTGATTGGTAACTTCTTCAATAAGAGCACCAAGAATCAGGAAATTGGCATTACTGTATTGATGCTTTTCTCCAGGTGAAGCGGTAAGTGTAACATTTGATAGGTTTTCTACATTGTTTTTAATAGCATGAAAGTCTTTAGATTCTTTATCTGATATTGATAAACCAGAATACGTACTGATTCCACTTGAATGAGTAAGTAAATGCTTAATTGTTATGTTTGATGCTGCTTCTTGATCTTTAAGTGTAAACCATGGAATATATTTTTGAACTGGATCTTCTAGATGAACAGTATTTTCTTCCATTAATTTCATTATGGCTAAACCTGTTAATGATTTACTAATCGATCCTATAGTAAAGGGAGTTTTAGTAGTGACTTTTTCTTCATCTTCTCCGGTTACACCCCATGCTTTAGAATAGAAAATATCATTTTCATGAACAATAGCAATTGAGGCTCCTGGAATTCGATGTTCTTTTAAAAAAGTTTCAACGTAGCTGTCTATCATATTCTTAATATCTTTTTCTGCGGAGACTTTCGAGGCTGGTAGAAATAAAATAACTACATTCCATAATAAGCATATAAAAACGATCATGAATTTTAGTAATTTCATATTAAATTTCACCTGCTTATATTTACTTTTCGTATATAAAACACTACCAGCATGGAAATTAGTGCCGAAATAGAAATGCTAGTCATCATTAACAGAGCGTTCCACCAAGAGTTATCTGCTATGTGATACAAAATATTATAGTTAAACGAGTTATTAGTATGTAGTGGGTTAAATGATTCTGTTAAAAACATAGAAAGTAGGAGTTGTGACGTGAGGTAGGTAACGATTGAAGTAACGAATCCAATCACAAATAAAATTCCAATTTTATTTTTTGATTTTCGTATCTGTTTTATTTCAGAATAAAGATCTATTTCATTCATTTCTAAAAAATCTTTAATAAATGTTTTTGCATCTCCTAAATCATTGATACTATTTTGGCCGTGTTCACGGCATTCTTGTATATGCTCTAAAAGTTGTTGTTTCAAAATCTTTCTGTTTTTTGAACTTACCTTGTATTGTTTTAATTCTTCAAGAACTTCATTTAAAAAATGTTCTTCTTCCATATTCAATTTCATGTTCATTCGAAATGTTCTCCTTTCAAACCACTTTGCAGTAGGGATTTTATATCCTGTTGTAACTCCAACCACTCATTAATTTTTTTCTGAAGATACATTTCCCCTTTTTCATTGATTTCATAATAAACTCTAACCTTACCACTTTCTGTCATTTCACGGTAAGTATGAACCCATTCTTGATCTTTAAGCTTAGTCAAAATCGGATAAATGCTTCCTACTCCTTTCAGTTTTAAATTGTGTTTTTCTAACTCCTTCATAATTTCATATCCATAACTTTTTTCCTTTGACAAAATAGATAACACACACATCTCTAAATGACCTTTAATTAAACTTGTTCTATCCATAGGATAAATTTAACAAAAATATATACTTCATTCAAGTATATATTTAGCATTTTTTAACTTTTATTTACATATCATTAAAATAAAGTTTGATAAAAATGAAGACCCTTCCCCTTATATATTAACTAACGCAAAAGCTCCATTTTGCATAAAGGTTGCTTAAAATGGAGTTCATCTTGCTAATTAAGTATAAGATTTTTATAAATAGTTCGATTATTTCTGAATTAGCCCTTTTTGGGCAGCCTTCCCCCTGCTTCTCCTGAATTTTAAGGTGGTCTTACTGCCCGCGAATAGCGGGATAAAATTTCAACTTGAGGGCATGGGGGCATCGCCATCAAGCTCATTCTTTCTAATGTCCCAAAAATTCTTGCCCAGTCACTCCTTTTGTATCATTCATACGTTAGTAAAAAAGGGGGTAATCCTTATAGTAGCTTTTCTACAATTAATTAGACCCTCCGCATTTAGAGCTATAAAAGCAGTTAACCAGAATATACTTACAGCACAATTTCAACAGATTACTTATGAAACGAAACAATTTGATTTAAAAGATGAGTATAATATATCCGATTCAACCTTTGTTCCTACAAGAAAGGGAGTATATGCTATTAATGCAGGTGCAGCATTTCTTGCTAAGTTTCCTTTTGATGTTTCCCGCACTATAACAATGTTAATACGTGTAAATGATATCGATGTTGTTAAAGAAGATCACTATTTTGTACCAAAATTAGCTGGACGATCTCATGCCGTAAGAGTAAGTACGATTTTACAATTAAATAAAAGGGATAAAGTTCAAGCATGGACAATGATTAGCGGAGGAAATATGACTATTTTGGATAACGAAGGAACACATTTTGAAGCAGCTAGATTTTCATCTCCATAAGATTGCATCAATATACTCATAATTAACGAGGAATAATCTTTTTATTCTTCGTTATAAAAAGAAAAAGAGCTTTTTTCACAGCTCTTTTTCCTATCTAACTATTGAATTCGAAGTGCTAAAATATCTCCACAATCTAAAACAATTATAGTTCCTAGTTCTGTTGTATTATCTACAAAAGTTGCACAGAAATTTTCCATATTGAAATTTACAAAAGTTACGTCTTCGATTGTATTGCCACTTAAAAAAATATCTACTTCTGTACCTAATGGTAAAGTTGATAATTGTTCGCATACGCATTTATCATGATTATTAGTCATTTATAGGCACCTCCTTCTAGAGAATTCATTCTATTATATGTTCAAATACAAGAATAGCTTGTTTACTAGTCTATATTCTGAAAGAGAGGCGCTTTACCATTATATACAAGTTAACGAAGAATAATCTTTTTCCTATCTAACTATTGAATTCGAAGTGCTAAAATATCTCCACAATCTAAAACAATTACAGTTCCTAGTTCTGTCGTATTATCTACAAAAGTTGCACAGAAATTTTCCATATTGAAATTAACAAAAGTTACGTCTTCGATTATATTGCCACTTAAAAAAATATCTACTTCTGTACCTAATGGTAAAGTTGATAATTGTTCGCATACGCATTTATCATGATTATTAGTCATTTATAGGCACCTCCTTCTAGAGAATTCATTCTATTATATGTTCAAATACAAGAATAGCTTGTTTACTAGTCTATATTCTATAAAAAGGAAAACAAAAAAATAGCGAAGATCTTTAGAATCCTCGCTATAACAACAATGTATAAAATCCTACATATGAGAATACAAAAACTATTATCCAAAATAAATTCTCCTCTGTTGGATACATATATATCCTCATCACAATTTCTCTTTTTGAAACCAAGCCTCTAGCAATTCCAACTCCCTTTCTCTTGATATACCTGCTTTTCGCTCTATATCTCCCCTCGATTTCTCCCATTGATACATATCATAAATAGTATCTTCAATAGGTCTAAAAGAAAGACCAGCGTTAACTGCTTTTTCTATACTAATGAAAAAACTACCTTTCCATGGTTCTGTTTCTCCTTCTAATGGGAAATTTTCAGGAATCCATAAAGGCATCTCCGTCCATGGCTGTACTTTATTTTCCAGTAGAAATTGTTCTTCTACCCATACAAATTCGGCATCGCTGTTTGTTACCGCTTTACAAGCATTTAATAATTCTTCTATCGTCAATTCATCATTCGGCCCTGTTACATTAAACGTACCTACTTTTCTCTTTTGTGCCATATCGAACGCCCAAGTTGTTACATCTTTTACATCAATTAATTGAACAGGACGGTCTGAACGCCCCGGCACCATTATTTTTCCACCTTGTGATACACGCTGAACCCAGTACGGAAGTCGATCCGAATAGTCAAATGGTCCAACGAGAAGCCCTGCCCTTACATGTAACACACGACCCGGCCAATGTTTTTCTGCTTCTTCCTCACATAAAACTTTCAATGCGCCATAATACTCGTAGGGAGATATTTCTCCCTCTTCAACCGCTTTCAACTTATCGCTAGGTGGCATAGACTGTAAATGATAGTCTTCCTTAATATGAAGTGGAATCCAATCTTTATAAGTAGAAATACTTGATATGAATGTATAATGTTCGATGTTATCTCCAAGTTCGGTTGCGATTTTGCGGATTTGATGAGGCGCAAATCCACATGTATCCATGACAACATCCCACTTCCGATTTTTTAAGGCTGATACATCGCTATCTCTATTGCCGGTTAGTTGCTCTACTTCAGGAAATACATCTTTATTCGTACCACGATTAAACAAGGTAACTTCATACCCTCTTTTCAACGCTTCTTCTACCATAGCTCTTCCTAAAAAACGGGTTCCCCCTAATATAAGGACTTTCATATATTTCCCCCTTCCATTTTCATAACCTATTAATTTAGTATTCATTTTAAATAACGATTTTCCTACTTAAAAGGTTACGGGAGATGATGAAAAAATTAATAAATGATGTTGCTTTTGTTCAAAATAGTATGGCACTTTTTGGATGACAACATTATCTTTAAATTTTCACTTTATTTCCACAATCTTTTAACCTCCACCAATTCCTGACCATGAAATTCCATTCTATATATATCTGGTTTTGATGTATGTAGTAAAAAATTCACATCGTATTGACTGTCATAATACCCCATCATCAAAGTCATAACAGCTCCATGAGTGCCTAATACTACTTTCTGTCCTCGATAAGTGTTCAATAATTCTTTTAAAACTCTTATAGCCCGCTCTTGACAGGCTGCATTAGATTCTCCTCCCATTAAAGCGAAGTTCGGATTAGAAAATGACTTCTTTAATAAAGGCATTAATTCCTTATCATATATTCGCTTATCCCCAGTAGAAAAAACTCGCTCTTTTAAGTCTTCAAATACAAGAACCTCTTGCCCTAAATGCTCTGCTAATCTCTGAATCGTTAAAATGGATCGACTGTATGGGCTTGAAACTACAGCTTCAATACCCTCCTTTTGTAATATGTCAGTTACTCGATTAGCACCTATTTTCCCTTTTTCAGTTAATCCTCTTGTTCGTTCATTTCCTTCTGTTTTTGGTGAATCACCATGTCTCACCATATAAATAACAGTATTCATCCTTACCATCCTTTACACCGTTTATAATTATCTATACCCTCTTCACAAACAATACTCTACTCCCTCCATCTCCATCATAATTTGTATGTACAGATACTCCATCCACTTCCCCATCACCTGCTTCAATTTCAAATCCAATTTCTTGATGGAATTGAATAGACCTTTTATTAACATGTGATGTTACAGCTTTTACAATATGACGATTATTCACTCGTACCGCATCAAAAAAGTAAGAATAGAGTGCAGAAGCAATTCCCTTTCTTCTATACTTTGGATTCACTCCAATAAAATGAACATATGCCTCATCTTTATATGTTTGCGATAAGAATCCGCATAAAAAACCTAACATTTCTCCATCCTCTTCAATGACAAAACTCGTTTCTTGAAAATGAACGAAGAATAACTTTGGCAGCATATCCGCCATATTTCTTCCGTCCCACCATTCGTTAATCAAAGAATGAATCACTGCATAATCTTCCCCTTGTATGTTTCTCGCTTTCATTTTCTTTTCCCCCTGCCCTAGTATTCCCAAGTTGATTCCGTATGTACAATCTGAAAGCACACTCTATATTATTTGCTACAAGCAATCTCGCTTCCTCTAATCTGAATTTTTTGACATATAAAAGTATTTTTTGTAAGATATTTAAATAATTAGAATATTAAAAACATAAGAGGTGAACAAATGAAACAACAAAGTTCTGTCCAAAGAAAAGCACTCATTGCTAGTTTAATTGGTAGTTCTATTGAATGGTTTGATTTCTTCCTATATGGAACTGCAGCCGCACTTGTATTTAACAAATTATTTTTCGTAAACGAAGATCCTCTTGTCGCGCTCATGCTTTCCTATCTTTCTTTTGGTATCCCGTTTTTCATTCGCCCACTTGGAGGTATTATTTTCAGTCATATCGGTGACAAAATCGGTCGAAAAAAGACACTTGTATTAACTCTATCTCTTATGGGAGGCGCGACAGTATGTATTGGCTTACTTCCTTCCTATGAAAGTATTGGTATACTCGCTCCTATTCTTTTAATCTTATTAAGAATTATCCAAGGATTAGGAATTGGTGGCGAATGGGGTGGTGCTTTACTACTAGCAGTCGAATATGCGCCGAAAGATAAAAAGGGATTTTTCGGTAGCATCCCGCAAACAGGTGTTACCATTGGAATGTTACTTGGAACTGCGGCAATCTCCTTTATGACAATGATTTCTGGTGATAACTTTGTAACATGGGGATGGAGAGTCCCATTTATTCTGAGTGCCGTACTCGTATTCATAGGATTATGGATTCGAAATGGATTAGATGAAACACCAGATTTCAAAAAAGCAAAAGAAAGCGGAAATATTTCAAAACTACCCATTGCCGACACATTACGCCATCACTGGAAATCCGTATTAATTGCGACAGGTACAAAGGTAGCTGAAACAGCTCCTTTCTATATTTTCTCTACATTCATTGTTTCCTACGGTACATCGCAGCTAAAATTACCGAATACAACTGTCTTAAACGCCGTTACAATCGCTATGTTCATTACGACGATTATGATTCCGATTATGGGAAAACTTTCAGATTCCATTGGAAGAAAGAAAATGTACATATGGGGTACGATCGCTATGCTTTTATATGCTTTCCCCTATTTCCTACTATTAAATCAAGGAACTACTTTTTCTATCATTATCGCAACTGTTATCGGTTTAGGTATTTTATGGGCACCTGTAACAGCTGTATTAGGTACATTATTCTCTGAGATTTTTTCCACTCAAGTACGCTATACGGGGGTTACATTAGGCTATCAATTAGGTGCTGCACTTGCTGGCGGAACGGCTCCGATGATTGCTGCTTATTTAATGAATTTATATAACGGTTCTTGGATTCCAGTAGCGCTATATATTGTACTTACTTGCTGCATCTCTTTAATTGCAATCGCTGCCGTTTCAACAAAGCAAATTGCAGAGAATGTACAAAATCAAGATATTCAAGCCTAGTTAGCCCATCGGGGGATTTGCAGCTTCCCCCTTTTCTAGTAAAAAGGAGGATAATTGAAATGATTCATATTACAGAAGAAATGGTAAAAGATGTTTATAAAATGAAAGATTGTTTGCAAGATGTAGAAAAAGCATTCCAGTATTATATGAACAACGAAATCACAACACCTGTCAGGCTGAATATACAACACTCTCAAGAAGAGGCAAACTCTCTTTACATGCCCTCTTATGTAGCTCCTATCGAATTTGCATCTACGAAAATTGTTAGTATCTTCCCTCAAAATACGAAAAAAGGAAAAAAAGCACTACAGAGCTTGATCGTTTTAACAGAAACAAATACCGGTAATCACGTCGCAACAATCGAAGCATCTTATTTAACGACGCTTCGAACAGGGGCAATGAGCGGTATTGCGACAGAACATTTCGCTCGCCAAGATGCTAGCATCTGCACTGTTATTGGCTGCGGCGCTCAAGCACTCGGGCAAATACAAGCTGTTATGGAAGTTCGTTCCCTAACGCGCATTCTTCTTGTGAATCGTACAATACAAAAAGCATTTGAATTTAAAAACCAATTACACTCCTTATATCCAAATTGGAGTGGATCCATTGAAATTATGGAATCAGCTGACGATGCGGTTGCAATGGCTGATATTGTCATTTGCAGTACCACGTCCACTACTCCTGTCTTTGATGGGAAATACCTCAAACCCGGTACTCATATTAATGGAATTGGCTCTTATCAACCTCATATGCAAGAGCTCGATTTCACTACATTACAGCGCAGCGAGAAAATTATTGTAGATACACTAGAAGGTGTGCAGCATGAAGCTGGAGATTTTCTAATCGCAATTGAAAATAATAAATGGGATTTTTCAAATATATATAGTGAGCTTGGGGATATTATTTTAGGGCATAAACAAGGACGAGCAAATCCTAATGAAATTACCCTATTCAAATCAGTTGGAGTTGCCTTTTTAGATACAGTGGTGGCAAGTTCGATTTATGAAAAATATATGAAACAGTCATCCGTAAAGTGATTTGAAAAGTGCCTATAAAGTAACTGGCCACATTAATACAATCTATATAATTATCCTTCACAAGTGCAATATTTTAGCGTTTATAGTGAATATTTCAATGTATAAGGGCGTATATTACTACGCTCTTTTTTCATGTTCATCAAAAATTACTTCCTTCTATACTGCAGCTGTTGAAAAAGGAAAGTATAATCAACACCTCTGACATTATCCAAAAGATTTTGAAGGTTACAAGAAAATAAGAAACAAAAGGTGTAAAAAAATTTGAGTAATGTGAATAAAAGTCAGATGGAAATTTAAAAAATGATAGTGTTTCGCTTTTTCTTATTACGCTAAAGGGTAGATTCGTTGAATAGGTGCGTAATCTGGTCTGCCTCTGAATGAAAGAGAAGGTGTAAACATCTTGATATTTTTTTCACTTTAAATTAAAATGAATTCCAGACAATAAAGGTCTTTAATGTATTTATAATGGAGGAAAGTCATGAAATATTCAAAAGCCACAAATTATGCTTTACACACAATGGTATATTTAACACTAACACCAAAAGGAAAATCAACTGGAGTAGAACAGTTAGCTAAAATTCAAAATCTCTCACCAACATACCTTTCTAAAATTTTAACAAAGCTTGTTAAAGCAGGACTAATTGAATCAAATCCTGGTGTTAATGGTGGATATAGTATAGCAAGACAGTCTCATAATATTTCATTTTTAGATGTCATTCATGCTATTGAAGGTCAAACAACTTTATTCAGTTGTTCGCTGGAACATGAAAAATTATTTAGAAATGAAGACTGTTTAATTGAGAATGTAATGATTGATGCAGAAAATAAGATGAAAGATGAACTAAACAAAAAGTATATTATTGATATTGCAAAACAAATCCAATCAAAAAAGAAAAATAATTGTGATTGTTAATCAATCTAATTATTTTTTTAAATCAATTGAAGATATTAAGAGTCTTTAATATATTTAATTAAAAGGAGCATAATTTATATGAAAAAGAAAGAGTTCCATTCTAAAGAAATGAAACACTTAGCAAAAAAAATTGAATTTCTTGATAATCCTAAAAGAAGAGGAGATATACCTCCAGAAAAGCTACTGAAAATGCTTCCTATTAAGAAAGCTGATACTATGTTAGATTTAGGTGCAGGTACTGGGTATATTACAATCCCTGCTGCTAAAATCGTGGAGGGGTCAGTTTATGCATTAGATATAGATTCTAATATGTTAGAAGTTATAAATTCTAAGGCAAAAAAAGAAAATATTACAAATGTCAAATCTCTTAAAGGTAGTATTGATGATATTCCGCTATCTGAAAATTCAATTGACTTTGCACTAGCTTCATTAGTTCTACATGAGGTTAAGCAGCTATCTCATTCATTACAGCAAATTAAACAAGTACTTAAAGATGATGGATATTTCGTATGTATTGAATTTGAAAAGAAAAATAATCCTACCGATAGCCACCCTAGAATCGCCTCTTCGATTATGGAAAAAGAAATAACGAATGTCGGGTTAAAGGTAATACAGAAATTATATCCAACAGATGCTATATATATTATCATTGCAAAAAAATAATTATTGCACACTCTTTACGACTTTATTGTAAATGAAAAAACCTTATTTTCACTTAATATGAGGAGCAAAAAATCGAGATCTACTTATCAGAAAAAATATATAAACCATTATCTTACTCCGTTCATATACAGTTTCCGTCAACTATACATGAGCCTTCTGCAACTAAGGTGGCTTTAGCTACGGAAGACTCATTAAAACAATCAAATTTTTTTATAAAACATTTGAGCAATGAAATAAGAGCATGTTTTGATTCATCTTTTTTCAAAACATGCTCTTTCTATTTATCTTTTATCAGCACCATTATCACGAATTGAATCAAAAATGTCCTCTAAATCCACAAGCCATGCTACTACAGTGAACAACTACGCAGTTTTTTCAAATATCTTTAGATAAGTGAAAAGCATTGTTTATAAAGAACCTATAATTTTCTCATCATCTACCTCATATTTTACTAAGCAATCATTTTCCATGACTAGTTCTTTGCCAACTAAATTACCTGTGACACGATCAACTATTTTTTTATACACTTTATTTTGTCTGTATACTTGACCATCTACTTTTCTCACAAAGCGATGATCTTCTTCAACGATAGAATACGTATATGGAGGATACTGAGATGCCCTAATCTCTCCATAGATGTATTTTTCATCAAGATGTAGATTAACTTGATAGTAAATATTTGAATTATTTCTCAATTTCAGATCAATAATCCCATTCATCAAAGTCGCGCCTGTTCCAAATGGAATCACACGTCCATAGTCAGGGAATGGATCGAAACTATGACGATATCTTTCCACTGTTTCTAACTCTGAATGAAGAAACATCCAGTAAAGAAGATTCCCTAACTGACAGAGACCACCACCTATTCCCTTTATCGCTTCGCCATTCATTAAAATAATGCCCTCTTTATATCCAGCCTTTTCACTAGAATTACCAACAAGGTGCCAAAATGAAAATGTTTCTCCCGGTTTAATTACAACGTGGTTTATTTTAGAGATGGCTAACTTTAGATTCGTGATTTTGTTATATTGCAGTTGTATATCTGTATCACCTAATTTTCTAATAAGCAAATATTTATGTTTATAAATCCTGTAAGGTAAAGGGTTTTGCTCAAATGTTTTTGAAAATTTATAACCTTTAAGACAATCACAAACTTTTTTAAACAGCCTACGTTGCCTAATTCTAATAGGAATTAGAAAAGGAAACCTTTCTGTTAATAATGTTCTTGCCATTGAGAACTGAGCTCCTTTATATATCAACTATATAATGTATTCAAATTTATACTTTATTCATCATCACTAAGCAAATTGATATGTATATCTTACTGTATTCCCTTATAGTATATATTTTTTGTTTGTCATCATCATTCAAACTACTATAATCACTTATACAAAATCTCTGCTTTATAAAATGAATACTTCATGAAATACTTATCAATCTTTTATACTCTACTTACCATAAAATAAATTGAAACAACATTTGTAAATGAATTGGCTCCGTAATGAGTATATAAATAATGATACAATCATACATTCCGGTTAAAATAAAATAGATACGCATTATGCTCGCATTTACATATCATAGCCACACTTTTTCATCATTTATATATACTGCAACCAACGCAAACACTAACGATATGAAAAGAATGATCATCTGTAAGATATCTAATAGAATAGAAACTTTAATTTCCTTTGGTCCCCACCGCCGGCAGCATAATTATAAGTACTATACTTAAGCACCATAATCCAACATAGCGAGAAAAGAATATTTGCTCCAATTGCAATCATATTATATTTCTTCTTTAACACATTCCATGTTCTCCCCTCATCTATACAAAAAATGTAAATAACACCATTATATATCATTAAAGTAATATAATATGCAACCATATAAATATTACTACCAAAAAATATATAATTCACCTACGATATACAATTTCACTTTCAATTACAAACAGCCCTCAAAGATACATCGGAAGTTTTCAATATATCTTGAGGGCTTTCGGAATGATTTCTATATATTCGCTCACTTCATTTTCTCATAAATTTTAATCACCGTTTCTACTAACACAATAAATACCCAAATCGCGCAAAAGATTAAAATAGATTGAAATATGGAACCTAATACAATAAAGCCCACTGCCCCAGATCCTTCGACAGATATAGATGTTTGAAATCCATGACTAGGTCCATTTATAAGAGAAGCGGTATATACCGAAGCTAAAATTGAAACGACTAAATAAATCACGCTCATCACTTTTAATATTTTTATAGAGAGATAGGAATGTTTTTCTTGTGGCATTTCAAATTCCCCATTCTCTACCCCTTTTTGCAAACAATCTTCACATAAAAATTCATCTTGAATCGCTTTTCCCCCGTGCATCGTTCCAGTTATCTCTTTACAACGTGAACACTTTCGTTTTATCATGCTGATTGCCCTCCCCTATGTATGCCATTTATACTTACTATATTCGCTCTTTTGACTATACCCCCTTTTGAATTTGAATTTTTTTACAATTTTATTTGAAATTATATATTGTGAAAGGAGAAATTTCTATATGGGTCTAAAGCCCTCTTTTGGTTATAAAAAGGAGAACCAACACTATATATTACGCCCTAGTTGCTATGCCATTTTTTTTGATGAATCCTGCTCAAAAGTAGCTGTTATCAAAAAAGGAACAAGGTATTTCTTGCCAGGAGGCGGTATAGAGAATGCCGAAACAAGGAAAGCATTCTTGCACCGTGAACTATTAGAAGAACTAGGCTGGCTGATAGAGATTAAGTAGTATATCGGCAACGCTGAACAATATTTTTACGCTGAAAAAGAAGATATATATTATTTAAATGACGGTTATTTCTATCTTTGCAAGCAGATAGATGAACAGACTGATAGAATGGAGCAAGATCATATGTTACAATGGCTGTCCCCTTCTGAAGCACAACACCTACTTACACACGAACACCAACAATGGGCTGTGAAGCAAGCTCTAGCATTACAAAAATAAGATGAGCTCTTTCCTAAGAAAGAGCTCATCTTAACATTAACTTACTTTTTTCAAATTGAGAGTCGGCTTTTTTACCGCTCCTTTTTTCACAACATATAAACCGATAAAAATAACGAACCCGCCGACTAATTGCATCATATTCATTCTTTCTCCAATTGTTACTGCAGCGACAATGACAGCAAATAGTGGTACGAGATACATATAGACCATTACTTTTGTAGAACCAATTTTGCTGATGCCGACATACCACATCGCTAGCCCAAAAACTGTCGCAAATACAATGGAGTATCCTAATGAACCCCAGCTTAATACATCCGCTGGCCAAGTTAATGTATTTACGTTAAATAAACAATATATGACTAACGGCACAATTCCAATTAATGTAGACCAAGAAGTTACTCGCATCGCTGAATATTTTGTGATGAGCGGTTGTGCAAGTATTGGATACCAGCCCCACGCAATCGCAGCGATTAATCCAATTACGTTTCCTAACCAAGCATACTCATATGTAGATTGACTCGTATGCCCTGTCAATAATACAAGCGCTGCCCCGCTAAACGATAATAAAGAGCCGATTTGAATTTTCATCGAAAAACGCTCTTGTTTATGTAATACTGCTAAAATCCCTGTAAAAATTGGTGACATTGCAATTAACAGCGACGCATTTGTTGCTGATGTATATTTTACAGATAACATAAATAACGTTTGATATAACGTTGTTCCAACAATTCCAACGGCTACTAATCTAAGCCAATCTTTTCTTTCAATACGTAACGATCGTTCTAAAATAAATGTAATCAATAATAATACCGGAGATGCCACTAAAAATCGTAAGCTATTAAATTGAATGGATGACATATACGCCACTCCATATTTTCCAATTGTGTAATTTGCTCCCCATACTAAAGCAACTGATATTAGGAGCCATTCCATTTGCCATCGTTTCATCCGAATCTCCCCTTCCACTACTATCAGCATAGTAAAATTGGCTGCATACTACACCGTCCAATTGGCTGTTTTTTCACCCAGCCAATTTGCTATAATGAAAATAGCTAAAACATTAAGGAGTCGTTATATATGGAATGGCAGTTAGATACAGAAAGTAAAATCCCAATATACCAACAAGTTGTCGACTATATTGAAAGACGAATTATGTATGGAGAGCTTCCCCCTGGTAGCTTCCTTCCTTCAGAACGAAAACTAGCAATCCAATTAAATGTGAACCGTAGTACTGTAACAACTGCTTATAATGAACTTCGCGCTATGGGAATCGTCGAGAGTACAACCGGAAGAGGCACACGTGTCAGTACACATATGTGGGGTGTTTCACCAACTTTCACACCCAACTGGAGAGGTTTCGTAGAAGGTGGTACATTTTTACCGAATTTGCCACTGCTTCGTCATATTCGCGAACAAGTACAGCAAAATGAAAATATCATTGACTTTGCAAATGGAGAACTTGGCTGTAACCTGTTCCCCCATGAGCAATTGCAAGAAATTTTACATAAACAACCTTTAACGCAGTCACTTAGCTATGATCATCCACAAGGCTATCTTCCGTTAAGACAAGCAGCAGCAAAATATATGAGGGATCATTTGAAAATTGAGGCAACAGAACAATCGATTATGATTACTTCCGGTGCCCAGCAAGCGCTTCATCTTATCGTTCAATGTTTATTAAATCCAGGTGATGCTGTAGCATTTGAAAGCCCATCACATTGTTATTCCTTACCGCTCTTTCAATCAGCAGGCATTCGTATTTTCCCATTACCTGTCGATGAACATGGGGTGAATCCGGAAGATGTGCACGAACTATATCGAAATCACCGGATTAAAATGATTTTTTTAAATCCAAATTTCCAAAATCCAACGGGTACAATGCTTCATCCAAATCGTAGAAAGAAACTGTTATCACTCTGCGCAGACTTGCGGATTCCGATCGTTGAGGATGATCCTTCTAGTTTACTAACACTAGAAAATAAACAACCTTGCCCTACTTTGAAGTCGATTGATGAGAACGGAACTGTCATTTATGTTCATTCATTATCGAAAATGATTGCTCCAGGTCTTCGAATCGGCTGGCTTGTTGCCCCGCAGTCAGTCATAGAAAGATTGTCAGATGCACGGCATCAAATGGAGTTAGGAATGAGTATTTTTCCTCAATGGCTCATGCAGCAATTTTTTGAGACGGTTCCTTTTGATATACATATGGAGCAATTACGAAAGCAGCTCGTACAAAAAAGAAATACTCTTGTCGATTCTTTAAACTCCTATCTTCAAGATGAAATTTCTTTTTCAAACCCGAATGGCGGTATTTATATTTGGGGGAAATTAAAGGAGCCTATTAACGAAAAACAGCTGATTATGCAAAGTTTAAAACAGCAAGTAGCCTTTATGCCTGGCAGTATTTTTGGTGCGAAAGATGGCTATATTCGGTTATCGTATGGGAAAGTAGATATTGATCAAATTGATGAGGGGATTTCTCGTTTGTATGCAGCTATTAAAACTTGCAAGAGGTAAATCATTGGGTATTTTACCTCCCATACCGATTGATTACTAACCACCAATCGGAATTTTATAGACAGTAAGACTCCTACTGACCCTTAGCCAACAAATAGTAGGATTAATGAAAATAAAAGGAGAAGCCAAACGACCAATTTGACCTCTCCTTTTCTATTTCTCTGGCTTTATATAAGGAACTATTGGTGCAGTAGCTCCTACAGAGGCTCCTCGGATAAAGTCTTGATTTTCTAGCGCTTTGAAATTTTTGGTTTGACCAGTCAGCATTACCCCTAAGATTTTCACCTCATCAAACTGTTTATTTTTATTTAACTTCAAAAAATCCTGGATTGTTTTATCACTACCTAAATCATATTTTTTAAGTGCATCAATAAATTCACTGTATGACTCTTTCAGTGAATCAGATGGATTAAATCCATAAACCGGCACACCAGCAGGCCCCTTGCTTTCATCTACAATTGATGAGGTCATATACCACCATACGATGTTTAAATTACCTGGAATTTTTTCTTGAATTTCTTTTAATGTATATGGGCGATCAAAGGAAATCGCAACTTCTGCAACGTAATTTTCCATTTGCGAAATTGCCCCTAAATCATTTCGCACACCATTATAGTATTTTTTAATAGACGGATGATAAAATGTTGCAACTTTATTTTTCGTTTGTTTATCATACTCATAAAACTCTGTATTAGACCAATAAGATCCTGGTATTAACTCGTTATGGTCAATATTGATACCGAGCCAATCATATGAACTTGTCAATGTACTCCATCGTACTAAATATCCGTTAATATTTTTAGAACGATTTGTTACAATGTTGCCACCAAACATAGAAGAATTACTCATGACTTGAGAATCAATTTGAATATTAGGTTCTGCAATTATATTATGTAAAAATAGTCTCTCATGAAGTTTTGTAGAGCTTTTCGCCGCAAAATAATTACCCGTTTTATAAAATAAAGGTAAGAGTACCAATATAACAATAATTGAAATAATAATTGTTTTGAATAATTGTTTTCTTTTCGCTTTTTTTAAGGCATCTTTTAACGAAGTATCCATTAATATCTCCCTCCTACGTTTGAGTAAATAAGCTTTCGTGCCCGATATAATTTTTGCTTTACACTATGTACTTTAATATCCAAAATAATCGCTATTTCTTCATACGAAAGATCATAGTAATACTTTAAAAAGAAAACTTCTTTATATTCTTTTTTTACATCTTTTAATAAATTGAAAATTTCATCCTTATTTAAAATCGTTTCAAATTCGCAATCTGTATATTGCAACTTTGAATAAATTTCTTCAGTGAGGTAGATGTTTTGTCGTTCCTTTTTCCTTTTCAAATCAATATACTCATTGAATGCAACTCTAAAAAACCACGGACGGATATTTTTCTCTGTTAAATCATCTAACAATGTGTACACTTTATAAAAAGTATTTTGAATGATATCTTCTGCATCTTCTTTTTTTGCTCCTTTAGCTATTACTATTTTGAAAACCTCCTCTCCTAAACTGATAAGATAGGAGGCCAATACATCCTCTATATCCACTCTTCCTCCTCCCTTCTACTTATACAACGAATAAACAATAGAAAATGTATACAGCCAATTAACATTTTCTGCATTTTTTATAATATAAAGTCCATAAAAAAAGATTCATTTTGAGTCAAATACATCAAAATGAACCTCTTTCTTTCATTATTCAAATCTTATTAGCCCATATTTTCTTAAAAGACTTCGTATATATAATTGCAATTACGGCTTGTGCAATAATAAATAGTGATCCAGTTATTGTTTTTATATTATGATCCAATGCCCCTATTACTCCAAGCGTTAAGCCAATTAAGATAAAAAATATACTGAGAGGCGGTGTGATTTTCATTAATATTCTAAAAGTTTTATTCATAAAATAACCTCCTATGCTTTTTGATTTGACAGAAAATTCTATGTATACATTCATTATACATTATGCATAAGGAGGAACATACAAATATATGGTAATTTTCACTTCTAATATACTATTTTAATTTGAATTTTTTAGGATTATCTATTTTTTCAACCCACGATACTTCGCGGTAGTTAGTTCTTCTGCATATTCATCAAGCTCTGGCATGTCGACGTCTTTCGCTAGCTGAATCGCTCGTTCAATATCATACGGAACACGAACAAGTTGAATGGAAAAACTCGCTGCTTCTTTTTGATTATACACCCCTTCAAAAATCAAATAAGAAGCTTGTGTAATCTCAAGTGGATTCCCTACACTTCCTGCGTTACATAATGTTTTCCCTCTAAAATTTTGAACAAATGCTTGATGAACATCTCCGTAGCAAACGACATCTGGTGTTCTTTCACCTTCCATATTTTCTGCCAAATTACTATTTTCAAACATGCTTACGCGCTCTTCTCTTGATGCATACGGTTGAATTCTTTCATATAGACTTCGATGTGAAGCGTGAAACATTCGAATGAATTTCCCGCTCATCATAAACTCAATTGAAAACGGTAGTCCTCTTAAATAGTTCTCATGTTCTTCTGTAAGCTGTTTTTGATGCCACTTTAGCGTCTCAAATTCAGTCGGTTTTGTGATAAAATCATCCCAATTTCCCATCACAACTTGTTCGCATTCTTTGCGAACGATATCAATGACATCGCTAGACTGTGGTCCTTTCCCTACTAAATCGCCTAAGCAAAAAATCCGGTCTATTCCTTTTAATTTTATATCTTCAAGAACTGCCTCTAGCGCAGGAATATTACCGTGAATATCTGAAATAACTGCTATTTTATCCATATGTACACCTCCCGTTATTCTATATTTATTATATCTTTATGAAAAGATTTATACCAACTTGGGATATAAGATGCAAAACCATTATGTTCTTCTATAATTCTTCTTAACCTCATTTTCATTCCATCTAGCATATTTGGTGTGATTCGATTTGCCCACACAATATCTGCTGGGAAAATCATCGCTGCGTACAATGCATATAATTTCCAAAAATGAAGCGGCGGTTCACCATCACAATATCCATGAACTTGTCCAACCGCAAATGGTTCACTTATATCGACTGTAAACAAAGACATTTTGTAAAAATCATGAATTGGATCTCCAAAATCAAATCTTGCAAAGTCAATAACAGCACGAAACTCATTACGATGGAGCATAAGATTCGCTGGATGAAAATCGTCATGTAAAAATACGACAGGACGACCATGCAATAACTGTTTATGATTTTCTACAAAGGTTAACACCGGTTGTAGATCAATAAAATCAGTCTGATATTCTTTTAATGCTTGCAGGTATCTCTCGTACTTACTCCACCGAGATGCTTCCCAGGATTCTTCTACATTCTTTCTCTTCACTGAATGAATTGTCTTTAATACTTCCCCTGCCCGTTTTCCAGCTAAATATTGCTCTTTCTCAGTTAACTTCCCAAGTATGTCTTCCCCATCTTCTCCATCAATCCATTCAAAAACTTGTACACATTGGTTTAATTTATCGAGATTTACGAAATGAAGTAGTTTTGGCATTGGTATTTTTAATAATTCAAAACAACTCATATATTCATATTCTTCAAGCTTACGTTCACGAGCCAAACTATCACATACTTTAATAAAATAGCGTTCATGATTTGCTAATTCAATTTTATACTTTTGATCTAGTGAAAACCCTTTTGAAATAACGGTACATTTTACTATGCGAGGCCAATCTAATTGTTTTTCTAATTCCTTTAACACGTCTTTCACATAGACCACCTCAATTAATATATGTATAAACTACCTAATATTTGTTGTTTTCCCTTCTGCTTATTTACTCCTTGCAATTCAACAGCAAAAGGATATTCCCCATGTTCGAATAACTGTTCTTGTACAAATCCTTCACCAAGCGGCTCACAAAATTGAATTTTTACATTTTCAAGCAATACACTTTGACAAATTGCATTCCACTCTTTATGAACTTCGGAAGAGCTTACTTGTACTTCAAATATTTCTTTCCACCGCTCCACTGTTTCACGTACATTTTTCACAGCATAGTATATTGTTTGCATTTCTGTTACATCATTGCGATGCGGGGCAATGACACCTACTTCTTGTAAATCTAATCTTCTGTCCTCATCAGACTCTTGCCACTGTATAAAGAAAGGTAATTTCGGACTACTTCCTTCTTGCTTCACAAATAACATTTTCCATTCTATAAGATGACCATCGTTTCTCATTCGCTTTCCTTCAAATGGTCCTTTCACTTGCAACCCTTTTTCCACAAGCTTTACAGCTAGTTCCTCAATATGATCGGTACGAAGAGCAATTTGGAGCATTCCTTCTGCATCTTGTAATTTAGTAACAGCCTCCTGAACGAGTGGATTGTCCGCTTGCTTCGCTTTATCTTCATGCTGTACTGCTAAAAATTCAATATAAGATAAATCAAAATAACATAAACTATTCCATGTTCCCCAATTCGTATGTTCTCCGCCTTGCACCGTATGAAATCCAAGCTCCTTCATTTGTTTTTCAGCTTCTTTCGGCATACATCTAACAGCATGAACGAGATGATCAAATGCTAACATGCTTTTCCCTCCCTTTTTCTACATCTTTTTATTATATAACTGTTCTGTTATTTCAATCAATTTAAAAAACTTCAAAAACCTAGTTGCTTTATCAGATTAATATGCATTATAATAATAAAAACTTAATGTTAAGCTGATTGGAAAAACCAAAGGCTCTTTTCTCACTTGAGAAAAGAGCCTTTTTATTTATTATTACAGGGGGATTATACATGCAAAAATTAATTGTCTTTGCTATTATTGGTTTTTTTGCTCAATTGATTGATGGAGCACTTGGAATGGCGTACGGCGTAACGTCTTCCTCATTATTATTAATGTTCGGAATTGCACCAGCAGTCGCTTCCGCTTCCGTTCATTTAGCAGAAGTTGTGACAACCGCAGCTTCGGGCGTATCTCATATTCGATTTGGAAACGTTGATAAGTACACTGTTTCTAGACTCACACTACCCGGTGCAATTGGTGCTTTTGTTGGTGCATGCTTTTTAAGTAACTTACCTGGAGACTTAATTAAACCGTACATTTCACTCTTTTTATTTACTTTAGGCGTCTATATTTTACTACGATTTATTATTCAAAAACAGATTGTGAAATCCAATAAACGTATGTCTAGTAAACAACTTATTCCATTAGGATTATTTGCAGGATTTGTTGATTCAACTGGCGGTGGTGGTTGGGGACCAATTACAACACCCGTACTCCTTGCACGAGGGAATGAAGCAAGAAAAGTAATCGGCTCTGTTGATACGAGTGAATTCCCAGTATCTTTAGCCGCAACAATTGGATTTTTCATTTCATTAGGATGGGAGCAAGTTAGCTGGGTTTGGGTATTCGCTCTTATGTTAGGTGGCATTTTGGCAGCCCCAATCGCTGCGTGGTTAGTACGAATTGTCCCTTCTCATTTACTTGGCGTACTCGTTGGTGGACTCATTATTTTTACAAATATCCGAACGCTGCTTACATCATTTAAAGTAGATCCAACAATTATTAATCTTTCCTACATTGCAGTAGGTCTTGTCGTTATCATTGCACTTTTCATTTCAGTTCGAAATCATTCTGCATCTGCAAAACAAAATGTTGGCTATACAGCTGGACAAAAACGAGTTTTACCGTAAAAGAGAAATAGTAAGGTAAGCAAATGATATGTTTGCTTACCTTTTTTATTTTTTTCGAAATAAAATTCGCCATAATCTGTGTCGAATTTTATTTTTCTGAATTTTCTTTTAATTTTAGAGGATTTTCCCTATCTTTTTGCGAAACATTTGTATAACAATTTTTTCTTCATTTTTTACATACCTAAGTAGGTTGGTTCGGGCGGAGTTTTGAAAACGCTTCCTATACAATAACCGATTATTTGTGATATTTTCCTACAAAAATTCCTTGCAATATTTTCAGAAACTAATTACAATTGCCATATATCAAAAATCATAGCAATAAATAAATCCTCATCAATCCGATGAGGTAGAGGTTGCGGCATTAATTAGTAAAACGGATGAGACACAGAGAATGTCAATGAATCCGTTTGAAAGGAAATGCTGCCGAAGTTTATATTTCTTCTCTGGAAGTATGAACTGGGGCTGTCTCCGAATAGGAACAGAACTGTCACGTTTACAAAGTACCGTGTAAACGTGGGGTGCTATCTTAACGGAAGGGTATGATGGGGTGGTTATTTGTGAAACGTTCCGCCAAATTCCTTTGGCGGCTTTTTGTATTTTTCTTCCCCGTTCCTTCCTAATCTTACAAGAAAAGGAGTGTTGAACATGAATAGCATGGCGAATCAAGCTACCTCTAAAACTCAATCTACACAAGGAAAAGGCGAACTAAGGCGCGGGTTAAAATCTCGCCACCTTACAATGATTTCTCTCGGCGGTACAATTGGTACCGGACTCTTTCTTGCTAGTGGTGGTGTCATTCACACGGCAGGACCTGGCGGAGCTCTCTTAGCCTATGCGGCAATCGGAATTATGGTTTACTTTTTAATGACAAGCTTAGCAGAACTCGCAGCGTATATGCCTGTCACCGGCTCATTTAGCACATACGCAACAAAATTTGTCGATCCATCACTTGGCTTTGCACTCGGCTGGAATTATTGGTATAACTGGGCAATTACTGTTGCAGCTGAACTAGCAGCAGTTACATTAATTATGAAATTTTGGTTTCCAAATACTCCTTCTTTAATTTGGAGTGGTCTTTGTTTAGCTATTATATTTCTTTTTAATTATTTATCTGTTAAAGGATTTGGTGAAGCAGAGTATTGGTTCGCTCTTATTAAAGTAGCAACTGTTATTATCTTTTTAATTGTTGGATTTATGATGATTTTCGGCATTATGGGCGGCGAACCTGTTGGATTTAAAAACTTTACTGTTGCGGATGCACCATTTAACGGCGGCATCATGGCAATCATCGGTGTATTTATGGCTGCTGGTTTCTCATTCCAAGGAACTGAATTATTGGGTGTAGCTGCTGGTGAAACGGCTGATCCAGAACGTAGTATTCCAAAAGCAATTCGTTCTATCTTTTGGCGTATTCTACTATTCTACATCTTTGCCATTCTTGTTATCGGTTTATTGATTCCTTATACAACTGAAAGTCTTGCAGCAAGTGATGTAACAGTAAGTCCATTTACACTTGTATTTGAAAAAGCAGGTGTAGCATTTGCAGCTTCTGTTATGAATGCCGTTATTTTAACAGCTGTTTTATCGGCTGGTAACTCTGGTATGTATGCTTGTACTCGTATGCTTTGGGACTTAGCACGTCAAGGAAAGGCACCAAAATTTTTAGGAAAACTAAATAGTCGTGGTGTACCCGTTAACGCTTTAATTGCAACATCTCTAGTTGGATGTGCTGCTTTCTTAGCTTCTTTATATGGCGACGGCGTTGTATATGTTTGGCTATTAAACGCTTCTGGAATGTCTGGCTTTATCGCATGGGTAGGTATCGCAATTAGTCACTATCGATTCCGCAAAGCATATATTGCACAAGGAAAAGATTTAAATGACCTTCCTTATAAAGCAAAATGGTTCCCATTTGGTCCAATCTTTGCATTTGCACTTTGTGTAATTGTTATTCTCGGACAAAACTACGGTGCATTTATGGGTGAATCTATCGATTGGAACGGTGTACTCGTTTCCTATATCGGCTTACCTCTCTTCCTAGCAATGTGGTTAGGATATAAATTTACAAAGAAAACAAAAGTAGTGCCTCTTGATAAATGTGAACTATAAGTGATAAAGGTGAGCAAACATAGTGTTTGCTCGCCTTTTTTATTGGAATGAATCCTTACATTCAAAGGATATATTCATTTTCTGTCGAATGGTGTATTACATGTAAAAAATTCAACATAAAGAAGGTGCGACATGTTTGTAAATCTTCAAATCGAAACAGAAAGACTACATATACGACCTTATAGGATCTCTGATGCATCAGCCTTATACGAATTACAAAAACAACCTGAAGTAAATCTCTATATTCCAGAACCCATTTATTCTCTTAAAGAAATCGAAGATATTATTTACTGGAGCATAGACATGAATAAAAAAAACACTACAAACCATATTGCTAAATTTAATCTTTCTATCATAGAAAAATCTTCCCAACAGTTCATCGGCTATTGCGGTTTAGGTCCATCGGATTTCGAACCAACTTCAACTGAACTATATTACGCACTTTCGTGTAATGCATGGGGAAAAGGTTTTGCCACCGAAGCAACGTCTTCTCTTTTACAATATGCTTTTTCAACCATTGAAATCGAGACGATTATGGCCTCCGTCTTTCCAGAAAACAAAAAATCTATTCATGTATTAAATAAGCTTGGATTTGAATTTAAAGAAACTGTACAAAACTTGGAGGAAACACTTCAAGAGTATGAAGGTATGCTGTACTTTCAGATTACAAAGGCGTTATTTTTACAAAAGGCGGTATTAAAATGAACATTACCCTTGAAGCTGTTTCTACAGCGCAAAGAGAGATATTAAGAAACTTTTATTCGTTATACTTACATGATTTATCTGAATTCTCCCCTACCCTTCATCCAAATGAAAAGGGATTTTTTGAATTTGATGCTTTTGAACTTATTTGTAACCGGGAAGAGCTTTCCCCTTATTTCGTTAAATATGAAGAAAATATGCTGGGTTTCTCTTGCTCGCAAAATCACCATTCACAGCACCTGAGACAGATTACTGTATTAACGATTTTTTCCTATTAAAAGCATACCGCGGAAAAAAGATAGCAAATCAAGCAATTTTACAACTATTAAAACAGTACAAAGGAACCTATTATGTCATGCAATTAAAAAACAATAACACAGCGGTGAACTTCTGGAAAAAATTCTACCAAAAGAATGGGATAAAGAATCAAGAAGTTGAGAAAACAAGTGATAATAAGTTGTGCTTAACGCAAACATTTACAGTTCCATCCTTACTTTTCAAACCGTAACCTTTATACGCTTATTATTCACTGAGTCCCTTTCCTTTCCTATTCCTCATGTTTTTGCAATAATAGAATAAGAACTATAAACGAAAGTTGGGATTCCATGAACATTCGCGTAACTGATGAGGCAAAATCTGTATTACATAAATTAAACGTAAATAACAAAAGCATCGTACGTATTAGAGGCACGATGACGAATTCTTGCAGTATATTTGTTGATGTCGATTTAATTTTTGATGAATATAACTCAAATGAAGTTGTTTATGAAGACGAGCAAATCATCATTCAAATGGATGAGTTTACAAAAAACTATGTCGGCGATACGTTAAAGCTTGATTATAAAACGACTGGTTTTAGCATTACAACTCCTAGTGAAACACTTGTATATGGTTTATCGATAAAAAAATGAAGAGTCCCCCTGTTTCTTAACCGAAGCGTGGGGGATTCTTCATTATTCCCTTGTAGAATTTTTCTGAAATGACTTATTTCCCGGTGCAAACCAACCAATTAGTGCAATACCGACTAATACTCCATAGAAGATCAAAGTCCAAGCTGTACTGTGTGGAAAATCATGGTCTAAGACACCAAAATCGTCTAGCGGTGAATCTGGAAGACCCAGGGCAAGAGCAACCGCAGCTAGTATCGAATCGATTGCAAAAGCAAGGTCAGCTAATGCAATCTTTCCTACTGTGAACCAGTATCCTTTACCTGCCGATTCCTTTTCATCGTCCTTATGAATATTCTTATTGTCTTTTCCGAACCGTGCCTGAATGACATGCTTTAATCCTAGGTAAAGAAGATAAGCTGCTCCTATTGCTTGTATCTGCCAGACATTTGCAATAAATGAAATGGCAAAAAGAGCAGCAAATCGGAAAACGAAGGCCATAATGATTCCGTAATTTATAGCTCTTTTTTTCTGATCTTCGGGTAAATGCTTTGCTATCACTGCTAGCACAAGGGCATTGTCAGCCGATAACAATCCTTCTAATCCGATTAGAATTAATAGTGCCCAAGCATACTCTAGCCATAATGACTCCATCCACTTCTCTCCTTTCTAAAACGAAAAATTAGGTAAAAGCTTTACTAACAATAGAATTTCCCATTAAGCTATATGAAATCCTAAAACTTATAGCTAAAATATTTTGACAGTTACTTCTTTATCCTTTATTTGTTATAATTTCAACCAAAATCACCTGGAGATGTCAATTTTCTCGTTTTGGGGTATTTGCTTTTGTTAGCTTGATGGGCATGGGGTAATACACAAAGTATGTCTCGTAAAGGGAACTGTTACGATAACGCAGTGATTGAAAATTTCTTTGGGATCATGAAGTCCGAATTTCTATATCGAAAAGAATTTAAGCATATAGAACACTTTAAGCAAGAACTAGCAAAGTACATAGGGTACTATAATCATAAAAGAATTAAGGCAAAACTAAAAGGCATGAGTCCGGTACAATACCGGACTCATGCCCAAGAAGCTGCCTAATGAAATAACGTGTCTAACTTTTTGGGGTCACTTCATTTTCATCGACCTTTTTTTAAACGAACGACGAACCGTGGGCTCGGTGTCAGTCTTCGATTGCCTGGTAGACCATGGTCCAGAAGTCGTGGATAAGCCGTGCCGAATTCGGGACTGACAGCCCGACCTGGGTAAGCAGGATTCCGGTGAGCTGGTTGTCCGGATCGGCGTAGGTCGTGGTGCCGCTTCCGCCGTCCCAGCCGAACTGGCCGATGGGCGCGTAGTCGCCACGGTAGGTGCGCACCGCCATCCCGAAGCCCCAGCCACCGTGCTGCCCTTGGCCGAATGACACATGGACGTTGTTGGTGGCCATGGCGTTTCGAGCGGCTTGCTGTTCGGGCGTGAGGCGGTTGGTGGTCATCAGCTGGACGGCGGGCCGGGACAGGATCCGTTCGCTTTCGTGCATCCCATGATTCAGCAGCATCCGTAAATACGCGTTGTAGTCGTCGACGGTGGAGACCAGCCCACCGCCGCCGCCCTGGAACGCCGGAGGTTGGCTCCAGCGTCCCCCCTTGGCCTCGTCCCACACGATGAACTCTCCGGTCTGCGGATCGGGGGCGTAGAGGGTCGGCAACCGGTCGATCTTATTGGCGGGTACGTGGAAACCGGTGTCCTTCATGCCTAGGGGGGCGAAGATGCGTTCGCGCAGGAATGTTTCAAACGACTGGCCCGTGACCCTGGCGACGAGCACGCCGAGTAGATCGTTGCTGATGTGGTATTGCCAGCGCTCTCCGGGCTGGTGCATCAGCGGAAGCTCGCCAAGGCGGCGCATCCACTCATCCGGCTCGGGCATCGGCACCGGTAGATCGGGCGTGAGTCCCTTCTCGAAGATCGCGTTCATGATCGGAGTGCCAAGCGACGTAATATCCATGCCGAGCCCGAACGTAGAAGTCAGCAGGTCCCGTACGGTGATCGGCCGACGCGCTGGCACGGTATCGTCCAGCTGGCCGTCGATCCGCTTCAGCACCCGCCGGTCGGCGAGTTCCGGTAGCCACGTCTCAACCAGGTCATCCAGCCGCAGCCTGCACTCGTCGAGCAGGATCATTGCCGCCGCAATCGCAAGCGGCTTGGACGTCGAGGCCATCCGAAAGATCGTGTCCCGGTGCATCGGTGCACCACCATCATGGCGCATCGTGCCGAGCGCTTCGACGTGCGTCTGACCGTTCCGGCTGACTAAGGCGACGACCCCAGGAATCTTCCGGGAATCGACATGTCGTGCCAGCACGTTGCGCATTTTGTGCAGCCCTATTTCGGAGAAGCCTTTGTTACTTTGTCCCATCATGAAGCCCTCCTTTTTTTTCCATTTTCTGATGAACGAAAATCTTCTGTTGTAATCTTTTTCATTTGGTTTCCTTCTTAAGACAGTTGGCAACTAAGTAATTTTACTTAATAATTTTCTTCTGTTTCTCACGATCATTCTCAGAAATAATACCTTCTCCACCAATAAAGAGCCACTTTATAAATCCATTAAATGCCTCAGACTTGTTTGTAGCAGATTGAATGGTACGTCGTAGCTCTTCATTAGACGGCATCACAAAAAAAATAATCATAGAAATACAAAAGCAAAAAATGAAACAGTACTACTATTAATTAAGTCATTTCACTTGCTAAGCTCTCTTTGAGCTCTCATATAACTTTCCATAATATTTTGATAACTAGGAAGATGTTTAGCAAGTAAAGATCCAAAGCCTTCAACGTCATTTCGCCAGTCACGATGTAATTCTGCTGCAACGCTAAACCAGTTCATTAGTTGGATCCCTCCATGAGCCATACGCATAAGGGCAGCATCTGCAACTTGTTTATTAAAAGTCCCTGATGCATCAGTTACAACAAATACCTCATATCCTGCGTTTACAGCAGATAGTGCTGGGAACGCAACACAAACATCCGTAACAACCCCTGCAATTATTAGTTGCCTTTTACCTGTTTCTTCAATGGCTTTAACAAATTCTTCATTGTCCCATGCATTAATTTGTCCAGGACGAGCTATTTTTGGTGCACCAGGAAAGAGCTCAACCAATTCATGCATGAGTGGGCCGTTCGGTCCGTTTTCAAAGCTTGTTGTTAAAATAACTGGTAAATTAAAAAAATTAGCGGTATTAGCAAGAGCCATAACATTGTTCTTGAATTCATCAACACCATAGTCACGCACTAGGCTGGAAATAAGACCCGTTTGATGGTCCACTAAAAGAACAGCGGCATCATTTTTGGAAAGACGAGAATACAAATCAGACATTTTATAATCCCCCTTTAATGAATGTAATAGAAGAAAGCTCATATATCAGCAAGCTCACCTTTAACTTCTTCGTTTCTTACGATTATTTTCCTTTTATTGTTAAGTATTCATTTATTTCTCAACAAATGACCATCGAACCTTTAGATAATGAGTGATATCCCTTTGAAAAGGTACCGTACATCAAATTACACTTTTCAAGTTTTTCCCCCTCTCCTCTTCCGCATCTTCTATAAATCCAGTTATATATGTAAATTAAAAAATCTAAGTTTTTTTTCCACAATCGCGCCGATTATTAAAGATCATTATTCAAATCTTATTGAAGAAAAGCCCCCTTTAGTGTAAGTACATCTTTTCACATTTAATCTAAATCAAGCTCAAACTTAAAACCTGTAAGTTTAGCTTATCAAATACGTTTCATGAAGTCCTTTTTCGCTGGGCACATGAAACTGGACATATTTTAAAGAATCCAGTTGCAACAATATATTATGTCTTCTAGTTTGAATACCCTCTTTTTAACTTTAGTAATGAAAATAAGCCGATATTATGCAACTCTGTATAAAAAGCTGCATAATATCGGCTCTAAGGATTTTATACGTTATAGAAGATTAGCTTCTCGTTACATTAACAGAGCCTTTCTAATTAAAAATTATAGGAAAAGTAAATGTAACGAAAGCTGCCCAAAGTCCGTAGACCGGCAAATACTTAGTAACGGCATCTTGGATAGTTGAAGGTCCGGATTTATTTTGTAGAAAACGCATATAGGAGAGCATAATCCAAATTAGATTTGCCCAGATAAGTATGTTTACTCCTAAAACAGCAAGTCTATTAGGCGTAATCCCATAAGAAGAAAGTCTGAACACGATGGCTGACAAAGCCACACTGTCAATGATAAGCGCAAGAACAATTAAGGCAAAATTGATATAATCTGAAATGTTCTTTTTCTCGTCTGAGTCGCTCTCGGTAACGGAAAATATGGTAACGGCCAATACACCAAGGAGTATTCCGTTGAAGGCTATCAGAAAATTGCGGTCCAAGAATGGATTTTTTCCGACCCATATAACCGTTATAAGATAGACCAACAATGTGACTAGGACAAGAGGACTAAAAATTTTAGCTATATATGGTGTAATATTCTTAGCAAGTTTAAGATTCATTGATACCAGGTATGCAGCCACAATAGCGAGAGCGGCAGCACCAAATAAAACGACATTACTAAAATAGAAGTCTTCTATATCCAAGCCAACAAAGCTAAATAACTGCATGGTTAATGCTGCTAGTACCATTCCGCTAACTGCCATACTGGCGTAGAGAATACAATATTCCAAATTAAATTTAATATAGGCTAATCTTGTACTGCCTTTTGAATATTCATTTCCTGTAAATGCAAGCCCTACCAATACCCATAAGAATATGGGAAGGTGTAAATAAGCAAGGATAATACTGTCTTTATAATCTAATGGCAGCATATTAAGATAAAACCCGGAAATTAGGAACAACGCTGCAAGAGAATAAATAACACTTTTTTTCGGAGTATTATTGTAAACAAAATAGGCAGCAATAAAGGGAATTATACCAAAAGCCAGGTTAATTGGAGCAATTGCTTCCTGTTCGACAAAATGGAAAATGATCCTGGTGCTTATCCCGGCCAGAATGGCTAAAATGCCCATGAATAAGAAACCTTTTTGAAGCAAGGAAGATTTTTCTGTATTTGTCGTCTCCTTGAAATGCAATCTTTCATACCAAACGCCAAGAACCTGAGAATCAGGATTTTGTTCCCATGCGTGTGAGAATGACTTATTAAAAGTTTTCGGGTCTTTTCTATACATTCTCTCCAGCTCATGAGGGTTAGCAATATTTTCAATAATCAAATTGTTAATGTCCATAGTTATACCTCCCCTGATAATTGTTATATTAAGTTTCCTTGATTCACTTAACTATCTTCGTCACTTTTGTATTCTAAAATATCTCCAGGCTGGCATTCTAAAGCCTTACAAATTGCCTCTAAAGTGGATAATCGAATCGCTTTTGCCTTTCCATTTTTCAATATAGAAAGGTTCGCCATTGTTATTCCAACCTTCTCCGAAAGTTCTGTTACGCTCATTTTCCTTTTTGCTAACATCACATCAATATTGATTATAATTGTCATTGTTATTCACCTCAGACCGTTAAATCATTTTCTGATTTGATATTAATTGCTTCTTGTAAAAGTTTTTGGAGAACAGCCGCAAAGACTGCGATAACCATCGAAGCAAAAGGAACAACCAATCCGACAAAGATAACTCCTGGTGCGTCGTCTACTTCCGCAAAGATATAGAAGAGAGGCCAAACTAGCACATGCAAAATACTGATTGTGATGGCACAGTATTTGATTTTCTTTAAAGCTTTTACAGATAAATCGGAGAAAGCTTTATTTTTGTCAATATAGCGTAAGAGTTTGAAAGCCTGATACAAAGCAAAGTAAAAAGGTGTCGCCGATGCATCAAAAGCGATGAAAACGAGATATTTTATAAAAGCAAACTCTGGAAGCAATTTTGCTGCAAGATTCGCCATCTCAGGCACCAAAAAGATGCACAGAGCAAGAACTGGGACTCCTAAAAGAATAACGGCTATTTTTAAAAACAACGTTGTTACTTTTTCCATAAAAAGCACCTCACTTATTTATTCTGATTTTGATTTTAATATATATTTTATCGTTTTACAATAAATTTTTATTAATTTGAATAACATTTTTATTGTAGGTTTTTGTTTTAAGCAAAAATAAAAAGCATTCCTCATTAAAAGAAATGCTCTATAACTTTAAACCATTAAATTTATAACTTGTACAGCTAACCTGCCAGTTAGCTTAAGTATATTTCTTCATAATCTCCTTGCTATACTAACATATATCTCCAATCAAATCCCTTTAAAAGTACCCAAAATGGCCGCTTAGGGGTAGTTCAATACCACAGCTGCATCTATTTTATTTTTTACATTTAGAAGGTATTATACTCACAAACCTAGAAGGTAAAACAACATACTTTTTGCCAGGAGTGGTTCCATATAAAAATACTAGAACACGAAACGTAACAACCGTATATTGTAATTAGAGGTCCTCCCCCACTGTTTATTCACTATTCATATAATAAACAGGAGGATCCAACATGAAAAATGACAAATTATTTTTAGCTCTTTTAGAAATTGCAAATGCGAGTTTTAGCGGATGGGATTTTTCCTTTATTACAGAAACGGGTCGCATAAAAAATCAGTTACTTTCTTGGTCTTACGGAAGCATGGCTTTTTCGCTTATGCAACATGCTACTTCTATGCTTGATATGGGAACGGGCGGGGGAGAATTTTTATCCTTGTTACGCCCTTTTCCTCCTACTATTTATGCAACGGAAGGTTATGCACCTAATATTCCTATCGCCAAAAAGAAGTTAGAACCTTTAGGTGTAAAAGTTGTAGAGGTAACGGATGACAACGTCTTACCGTTTGATGACGGACAATTTGATTTCATTTTAAATCAACACGAATCCTACTCTGCTCCCGAAGTAAAAAGGACCCTTTCTCCGT
>NZ_JAJJBY010000041.1:0-33081 GCF_022625245.1 Bacillus sp. TL12
GCGATACCCCTTAAAGAAAAACGACAATAGTAGCCGACGGCTAGCAAAATAATATCTTTCTTGAATTGTTTTCCTTTAAAATATCTCATGTCTGATTCTCCTAGATCCTGTTTTCTAGAGTGTAGCTTCATGTAGAAAACTTTGCAACAGAACCATTTATTGGATGATATAACACCCCAGGAAACGGGTGCTTTAATTGAATAACAAATAAAAAAGAAACACACATATCTATTATGTGTGTTTCTTTTATCTCCATATATTTACTAACCATAAAAATTAAAATTCCCCTTAAAATGAAAATGCCTGTTCGCATTGTGTTTTACAGTTGTACCGAGAAAAAAACAGCAACGCCTACGCGATCGAGCGATTCGAGAAAAGAAAAAAGGATTACCTATACAGAGAAGACGAATAACAATTACTTAGAATTTCATCATTACCTGTCATGGAAAAGTTCGTTTAGACACCTATCTTTTGATTCACTGATCCTTCAACAGAAGCTGTATTTTTCAACCATAAGTATACTTAGAAAGATTCTAAAAACTAGTTGATAATCTTGTAGAATCTAACTTTCTTATAATACTCTTTGCTATTTCTTCAATATTTTCATTTAGAAAGAAATGATTACCTTCAAAAGAATGAAAAGTACATATTTTACTTGTGTATTGCTCCCATTTTATTACTTTATCATATGTAGTAAATTCATCATTTTCCCCATCAAATATAAGAAAATCAATATCACATACTTTTATATTATTGTCATGAATGTACGTCTCGACAATTTTAAAATCTGCTCTTAGAATTGGGAGAAAAATCTCCATTAATTCTTCTGATTGAAATACCCCATATGGTGTACCTCCCATTGCAATAACTTCTCTTTTAAATTGTTCGTTAGAAAGATTATGTCGGATATTTTTTATTTTACTATTTGGATGGTTTCTACCGGACAAAACAAGAAATTCAGGCAATACATTTTTAGAACCCTGTATTTTTCTGGCTACTTCATAGGCAATCAAGCTTCCCATGCTATGCCCGAATAGAATGTAGGGCGAATGATCTATCTGCATAACTATATTATTGTAGACATCATTTACGGCCTCTTCCATACTTTGGTACAAGCTTTCTTCAATTCTATATCCTCTACCAGCTAACTCTATCGGGACTACCTCAATATATGGATTAAAGTAATTTTTCCATTTTGCGTAACTAAACGCAGATCCCCCAGCATGTGGAAAGCAAAAAAGTTTAGTCTTCTGCATTGATTTTCTCCTTACTTTCAAATTTGTATATATTTTGGCAAATTGTATAAATGTCTTTAATTATTATCTCTTGCGGAAATTCATCCCTTGTTGCACAAGCAGATATCTTATAATTTGGCTCAATGTTATATTGTCTAAAGTAAAAATTTTGAGGTATATACTTATATGAAATTAAAGTTCGTGACTCTTTTTTTATAGAGAATGAATTTAACGGGATATAAAGCCCTTTTCCAATCGTTTTTATATAACTTTCTTTTAATGTCCATAAATCATAAAAGTAATTAATTTGTTCATCAGAATTCATATTAGATATATCATAAAATTCTTCCTCTGAAAAAAATTCATTTGCTAATTTAAGAGCCTCTATTTCTGAAACTTTTTCTATATCAATACCCACATTAAAATTAGCAGTAGTACAAACCACCCATTCTCCTGAATGTGACACATTAAAATGAAAGTCAGAAAAATTTTCAACAAAAGGTTTTCCATACTCATTATATATAAATCTAATTTTTTCATTATTAATTTTATACTTTTGGCAGATTAGAGATCGGATTAACAACTCTCCTATCAAAGTCCTATTAATATCGCATAAATTTAATAAACGCTTCATTCGTTCTTTCTTCTCATTTGAAACCAAGTTACTAAGTTCCTTAAACAAATGTTTTTCAATATTCTTTGGTATTTTCACAGCTTGAATTTGTATGATAAATCACTTCCTTTTTAAAAGGATAACGTCATATATGTGCGTTACAGAAATTCAAATTCATTTTATATTTTGTCCTTATTAAATTGCATATACAATAGAAAAGGTGCATATTTACATATCAATGAAAATATACACCTTTCCTCAGCAATATCATCAACGCATTCGCTTCTATTACAACAAATTCAGAGCATTTACATCATACTATGGGTAACTCATAAAGGATTCTATGTCTCTACCAAGTAATTTTTGCATTATTCCCTTAAAAAGTAATGCTCTTGATATATTCATTATTGCCTACACTTGATGTGCAGTTATTGGGTTGCCCTTTTCGTTCATAGCGTTGCATCTTTTGTGCCCTCTACTTTTCCATTAATGAAAGGGATGTTTCTTTTATTCCTTCAAATTCATTTAATAGATACTTAGCTATCTTTTCAACTGCGGGGAAGTCTACTATTTCTTCATGTGATCCAGGGACAGAATACTTATTTACCCTTCCTTTTAATAAAGGTCCCCAATCTGTAAACAACTCTTTTCCTTCCTCAGCACTAAAGTAGATAACTTCTCCAGAGTATGGTATCAAATCATGCTCTGCCATTATGTTCAGGCATTTCCTATGAGCATTGATAACTTGCTTCAAATTCATAAGTTCTGCATCAGGCGGGATCACCCCTTCCATAATTAGTCGCTCCACAAGCATATCTTGTTGATAGACGATTTCCCCTTCCTGCTCTGTAAGATCTCTAGGAATGAAATGCTTAGATATATATGAGAGCATATCCTCCCTTGTTTTATAATCCTGGTCTGAAGGCACTTTAGTATCCATTAGTACTAATAACTCAACTTCTTCTCCTTGATTCCTTAGTACAATTGCGATTTTATAAGCAATTGCACCGCCTAAAGACCATCCTCCAAGACGATATGGGCCTTCTGGCTGAACACGTTTTATTTCTTCGATGTAAAGTTGAATTACTTCCGACAATGTCAACTCGTCAATTTCTCTCTTTTCTATAAGAGGATTCTGTAAACCATAAAATGAACAATGGTTCTTGAGCAATCTTGCTAGTTGAATGTAACAGAATACATTCCCCATAAACGGATGAACGCAGAAGAAAGGTCTTTTCTCTGATTCTTGTAGTTGAACCAGCGCTGATACAGATTTTGTCATATCATGCTTATCACGAATAAGGCATGCGATTCCTTCCACTGTTGGATTCTTAATCAATGTAGACACCTTAATCACTTTCCCAAACTTCTCCCTAATTTTTGAAACCAATTTGATTACAAGGAGAGAATGTCCCCCTCTATTAAAGAAATCATCATTTACATGGACATCTTCTATCTGTAGCAAATCCTGCCAGATTTTAATCAGCTGATATTCAATTTCATCCCTTGGAATGATTGGTGTAGAGAAGTTATTTTCCCTTTGAATAGTTAAACTGTTCAATGCCTTTTGATCAACTTTTCCATTCGTTGTAAGCGGAATCGTGTCTACCTTAATAAAGTGTGCGGGAACCATATAATTCGGTACTTGTGTCTTGAGATATTCACGCCATTCATGCATACTCCCATCTCCAACTACATAAGCGACCAATCTCTGCTCTCCTAATTTGTCCTCTGTTACCAAAACTACTGCTTCTTTTACCAATGGATGACTCTCTAGATTCGCTTCAATCTCTTCAAGTTCAATACGGAAGCCTCTAATTTTCACTTGATTATCAATCCTTCTCACGTAATCTAAATTACCATCAGGTAAATAACGAACCAAATCTCCCGTACGATATAAACGCTCTTCTTCATTAAATGGATGACGGATGAATCGTTCTGCTGTTAATTCTGGGCGATTCAAGTACCCTCTCGCTATACCTGCACCACCAATATATAGCTCACCTGTTACACCAACTGGGACAGGTAACAAATTATTATCCAATACATAAGTTTGAACGTTCGGCAACGGACGTCCAATTGTAACTCTCTTACTATCTGTATTGATATGATAGCACGTTGCATCAACCGTACATTCTGTAGGACCGTATACGTTATAAAAATCAATTTTTGCAGTCTTTACTAGCTGTTCCCATAATAACGGCATGATTGCTTCACCACCGACCAATATCTTGCTTGGTAAATGTACATCAGCACTTGTTTCTAGCAATCCTCCATCTATAAGTAATTGAAGTAATGAAGGTGTCATATCAAACATTTCCAATTCATTCTCCCTAATATAGGACACAAATTGTTCCGGATTAGTGCGAACTTCGCTTGGAATAATATATAAACTTGAACCATAAAGCAGCATTTGTAATTGCTGAATAGATACATCAAAGGCAATTGACGCATTTAAACCGACTCTCATATTACTAGGTATCTCATGTGAGAAAACTTCTTTTTGTAAACCATATGATAGGTTTATTACAGAATGGTGCTGTACTAAAGCACCATTTGGATTACCTGTCGAACCGGAAGTGTAGATAACATACGCTAAGTTTTCCCCTGTTACCTCACATATTGGTGAAAGTTTGCTTTCTCGAGAGATGATTGCTTGGTCCCTATCTAGGCAAACTGTCTTAATTTCTTTAGGTATCCAGCCCACTAATATCTCATTCGTAACTAATACTTGAATTCCTGTGTCTTCTAGAATATATCGCAGACGGCTTTCCGGATTCGATGGATCCAATGGAACATAAGCTGCTCCAGCCTTCCAAATTCCCATGAGACCAACAACCATCTCAACTGAACGATCAAAGCAGAGGCCAACCAATGACTCTGTCCCAATTCCACATTTCTGTAGATGATGGGCCAATTGATTAGCTCTTTCATTCAGCTCCCGATACGTTAGTTGCTGTTTTTCATCTACCACTGCCACCGCGTCAGGTGTACGATTTACTTGCTCTTCGAATAATTGATGAATCACATTCTCTCGTGGATAAGATATAACATTATCATTCCATTCTTCTAATAATTGTCTTTGTTCCGCTTCCGTAATATATACCAGCTCCGACAGAGTTTGATCAATGTTTTTGAGCATTTGCATTAACACTTGGTGTAAATGGCCCAGCATTCGTTCAATAGTTAATCTATTAAACTTACTACGGTCATACATTAACTTTAACGATAACTGGATTCCTGGAACTACAGCCAACCCTAATGGATAGTGGGTTTGTTCTACTCCTTCCAATTCACCAATTTCCAGATTTCCTGAAGATGCCTCTTTCACTGGATAATTTTCAAACACATATAAACTATTGAACAGCGGTGTTCCCCTAGGAACTTCACTCCAACCCTGAATCTCTGTCAAAGAAGCATACTCATATTGTCTTCTTTCTATCTCTTCCTCTTGTATCTTCTGCAACCAATCTATTACTTTTATATCATCCATCAATTGAATTCGCGTCGGTGACGTTGTAATGAAAGGACCTACGATATTTTCAACATCAATAATCTCCGTAGAACGCCCTGAGCTTGTTACCCCAAAGACAATGTCATTTTCTCCACTATACCGGCTCATGAGATATGCCCATGCGCCTTGAATTACCGTACTCAAAGTAAGTTTATTTCGTTTCGCCCAGCCTTGTAACGCTTGGGTCTGCTCTTCTGATAAATGAGTAACCTTCTCTGTGTACTCTTTTTCTTCCTCTTTACTCTCTAAGCCCAGCAAAGTTGGTGCAGTAAACCCTTTAAGTTTCTCTCTCCAGAATTGTTCCGCTTGCTCCTTATCTTGTTCTCTTAGCCATTGGATATATTTCTTATATGGCGATGACTTAGGTAACTTCACAGATTCTCCATTCATTCTCTTCTGATAGACTGTAAGTAATTCATTAAAGACCAGTGGTAAACTCCATCCATCCAGTAAAATATGGTGATGTGTCCAAACAATCCGATACTCTTCCTCACCTTCTTGAATGACCGTTACCCGCATCAATGGCGCTTCATCAAATAGGAAGGCTTGTTTTCGATCTAATGCCAAAAAGACTTTTCTTTCTTCCTCTATCTCTTCAGTTGTCATTGTGCGCCAGTCTTCTTTGTTTACCTTAAATGGAATATTTTCATACACCACTTGTAAAGGTTCTTCAATTTCGTCCCAAACAAATGCTGTACGAAAAACTTCATGCCGCTGAATTACAGATTTCCACGCCTGCTCAAAAGTAGGAATATCCATCTTCCCTTTAATCATAAAACTTAATTGCACTATATACGGTGCAACATGTTCATCCCCTTGGTCATGCAATGTGTGGAAGATCATACCTTCTTGCAAAGGTGATAGTGGATATAAGTCAGTAATTGGATAGTTCTTTCCACGATTCATCTTAGTTAATACTTTTGTCAAACTCGCTTGGTTAAGATTAGTCATCCCAAAATCCGAAACAGTCAGTGCAGATTCTCTATCTGAGGATTGAATCAATCTGCTCAGTTGATGAAGCATATTTTTTGCAATACTTTGAATCGTTAATTTCGCGAATTGTCCAACATTATATACCCAAGTGAACTGAAGTTTTCCATCCGTTACAACCCCAATTACATCAACTTCATGCGATCGCTTGGAACCGGCAGCATGATCTAAACGCTTAAATTTGTTCTCCGGAATAAACATTGCATCGTTAGAAAACATTTGGTCAAATTGTCCAAGATAGTTAAAACTAATAGACGGTGTATTTTGAGAGCCTAATTGCTCGCACAGTGTTGCGTTCATGTAACGCAACACTCCATATTCAACACCCTTATTAGGAATTTTTCGTACTTGTTCTTTAACTGCTTTTAATACTTCAATTGGCGTGTTGGCACCAGTAATATTTAAGTGAACAGGATAAATACTAGTAAACCAGCCCACGGTTCTCGATAAGTCAACCTCTTCAATAATCTCTTCTCGACCATGCCCCTCTAGATCCACGCTCAATATCGGCTGCCCTGTACATACTGCTGTAGCTTGTACCAATGCTGCTAATAATACTTCATTAATTTGGACACGGTGAGTGCTTAAAGTCTCTTGCAATAACATACGGGTCTTATTCTCATCTAGCACCACAGTAATTTCCTCAGTCACTACGCTTACTGGATCACTTACAGTAACATCTACTGGTAGCTTAACTACTTCTTGTTCGGACTGCTGCTCCCAGTAATGCAGTACTTCTTGCGATATTCCAGATTCAGCGTAATGGTGTAATTTCTCCGACCACTCTTTAAAGGATGTACTCTTCATAGGTAATTGGATTTTCTGCCCCTGAACTGCTTGAGTATAAGCTGTTTGCAGATCTTCCAATAAAATTCGCCAAGAAACACCATCCACTGCTAAGTGATGAATCGTCCAAAATAATCGGCCAGTCTTCTCACCCTCATCAAAATACACCATTCTCATTAACGGACCATCATGTAAATTCAAACTTTCTTGCGCAATATTAATCTCTTTTTGAATAATTTGATGCCAATTGGCTTCCGGCACTTCGTCTAATGAAATGACAGTCAGCATCAATTGTTCTTCTATTCCTTCATTCCATTGTTTCCAAGCCCCATCAGGTAAACGTTCATATCTTAAACGCAGGGCATCATGATGAAGTAGAAGATTACGCACTGACTTCTCCAGTGATACTATGTCCAGTTTCCCTTTCGTTCTAAAGAACATAGATTGATTCCAATGATGTGGGTTAGGATGATTTTGTGCAAAAAACCTTTGCTGAATAGGTGTAAGTATCGCATCTCCAGTTATAATTCCCTGTTCAGCTTGTACACCTTGTTCTTCTTTGACTACTTGTGCCAACTCTGCAATCGTTTGATGTTCAAATATTTGTTTTGGTGTCAACTGTAAACCAGCTTGCTTCGCACGAGAAACAATCTGAATGCTAAGAATTGAATCTCCACCAATTTCAAAAAAGTTATCATGAATACCAATACGTTTTGAACCCAGCACACGTTCCCAAATGATAGAAAGCTTATGTTCACGTTCATTTCTTGGGGCCACGTAGCCTTCTTGTGTTCCTTGATAATCTGGTATAGGCAACGATTTCCGATCAACCTTTCCATTTATGGTTAGCGGTAACTCTTCCATTTCGACAAAGTAGGAAGGTATCATATGGATTGGCAGTTTTGCTTTAAGATACTCGCGCCATTCTTCTAAACTGCCTTCGCCCACTACATAAGCTACCAGCCTCTTATCTCCCGACTGATTTTCCCTAACTGTTACAACTGCCTCTTTTACCAAGTAATGCTCCTGTAAGGTCGACTCAATCTCCCCAAGTTCAATTCGAAATCCTCTAATCTTCACTTGATTATCCATTCTTCCTAGATAGTCTATATTACCGTCAGGAAGATATCTCACGAGATCTCCCGTTCTATATAACCTCTCGCCTTCTTTGAATGGATGGGAAATAAATCGTTCGGATGTTAGCTCTGGACGATTCAAGTATCCCCTCGCAAGACCTGCTCCTCCGATATAAAGTTCACCCATCACACCAACTGGTACTGGTAACCAATTTCTATCCAATACATAAGTTTGAACGTTCGGCAACGGACGCCCAATTGTTACTCTCTTACTATCTTTTTTGATATGATAGCATGTTGCATCAACTGTACATTCTGTAGGACCATATACATTATAAAAATCAATTTTATCAACCTCTACAAGCTGTTCCCATAATGACGGCATAATCGCTTCGCCGCCGACCAATACCTTACTTGGAACATGAACGCCATCGCACGTTTCTAATAATCCGACATCTATAAGTAATTGAAGTAATGAAGGTGTTATATCAAAGATTTCTAATTTGTTCTCCCTAATATAAGCTACAAACTGTTCCGGATCACTTCGAATTTCGTTAGGAATAATATACAAACTTGAACCATACAACAGCATTTGTAACTGCTGAATAGATGCATCAAAGGCGATTGACGCATTTAAACCGACATGCATGTTAGATGGTATCTCATGTGCGAAAACCTCTTTCTGTAAACCATAAGACAAGTTTATTACAGAATGATGCTGTACCAAAGCACCCTTTGGATTCCCAGTCGATCCCGAAGTATAGATAACATACGCTAGGTTTTCTCCCGTTACCTCACATTTTGGTGAAAGAATACTTTCTTGTGAAATCATTGCTTGATCCCTATCTAGACAAACTACTTTGACTTCTTTAGGTATCCAATTTTCTAATGCTTCGTTTGTAACTAATACTTGAATTCCAGTGTCCTCCAAAATATATTGGAGGCGACTTTCTGGATACGATGGGTCCAATGGAACATATGCTGCTCCAGCCTTCCAAATCCCCATAATACCAACAATCATCTCAACTGAACGCTCAAAGCAAAGTCCAACCAATGATTCAGTCCCAATCCCACATTGCTGAAGATAATGGGCCAATTGATTAGCTTTTTCATTCAGCTCTCGATACGTTAACTGTTGTTTTTCGTCTACCACCGCCACCGCGTCAGGTGCACGATTTACTTGCTCTTCAAACAGCTGATGAATCGCACTTTCCTGTGGATATGCTACGGCATTACTATTCCACTCTTCTAACTGTTTTTGCTGTAATCCTGATAGTATAGGCAACTTGGCTAATGATTCTTCAGGATGTTCCACGATTAAATTCAACCAGTTTCCAAAATGTTCGGCCATAGATTCAATAGTTAAACTGTCAAATAAATCAGTCCTATAAACAAAATTAAGCAATAAACCGTCTTCCACTTCTGCAGCAGTTAAACTTAAATCAAACTTAGCGATTGGAGCGTTGCTCTCCATTACTTCTATATTTCGTCCATATAGATCTGGTAGCTCCTGTTCCGTATTTTGCAAAGTAAACATGGTTTGGAAAATCGGAGAATGACTTGTGCTTCTTTCAGGTTGGATAACTTCTACAATTTTCTCAAACGGAACATCTTGATACTCATACGCCTTCAATGCTTTTATCCGCACCTGTGACAACAACTCTTGAAATGCCGGTGCTTTACTTAAATCAGCTCGATAAACCAACGTGTTGACAAAGAAACCAATCAACCCTTCAATCTCTCGATAATTTCGATTTGCAATTGGGCTGCCAACAATAATATCCGATTGTCCTGTATAACGGGCAAGGAAACTTTGATACGATGCCAATAAGGTCATGAAAAGCGTGGCCCCTTCTTGACGACTTAGTTCGTTTAATTTATCCAGTAATGAGCGTGACAACAACACATTATGAGTTAATCCATGGTGTGTTTGCACTGGAGGACGCGGACGATCCATCGGCAACATTAAAACTGGTAACTCGCCAGATAATTCTTCCTTCCAATATGCAAGCTGTTGATTTAGTACTTCATCTTTCAACCATTCTCTTTGCCATTGAGCAAAGTCAGCATATTGAACTGGTAGTGGCGCAAGCTCTGCTGGTTTTTCACCAATCGCCTCCTCGTAAAATGCCATCCATTCTTGGAGTAAGATTTCCATCGACCATCCATCTGAGATAATATGATGCATATTACACAGAAGAACCCATTCTTCTTCTGAAACTTTAACGATTTGTCCACGGAACAATGGCCCTCGCTCTAAGTCAAATGGAGATTCGACTTCAGTTTGAATCCATTTCTCCAACTCTCTTTCTCTCTCCTCTAATGTAAGCTTAGTTAAGTCCATGTGCGGAAGAGGCCAGAAAATATAAGGTTGAATCTGCTGCACAGGATGACCGTTTACTTCATGAAATACCGTCCGCAAAGATTCATGACGCTCTATCAACTGATTCCATCCCAACTCCAATGCTTCAGGTAACCAATTCCCTGTAAGGCGGCATACCATTGGCATATTATAAAGTGCACTATTAGGTGCAAATTGATCGATAAACCATAGGCGCTGTTGGGCATAAGAAAGTGGAATGTTATCTCCTCGTTCCATCGGCATCAATGGTGGAATTTCTTCTCGTTTTTTGCTTCCCTTACGTAACTGATCTATTCGGTTTGACAATGCCTCGACCGTTGAATATTCGAACAGTTCACGTACAGGTAATTTAATTTGAAAGACTTCTTGCAAGCGTGAGACCACTTGTGTAGCAAGTAGAGAATGACCACCAAGTTCAAAGAAGGAATCCTGAACACCTATATTTTCTATTCCTAGCACTTGACTCCACACTGAAGCGATAAGTTCTTCTAGTGGAGTTCGTGCGTTAACGGTATTTTCAGTAGATAGTTCACTAGGTATAGGCAATGCCTTCAAATCAAGTTTTCCATTCGGTGTAAGTGGTAAAAATTCCATTTCAATAAAGTTTGTTGGGACCATGTAATTTGGTAAATTTGTTTGTAGATGCTCTCGCCACTCATGGGCACTTCCTTCACCAACTACATAAGCTACTAATCTCTTGTCACCTGGATCATCCTCTCGTACCAATACAACTGCTTCTTTCACTGAAGAATGTGCCTGCAAAACTGCTTCAATTTCTCCCAATTCAATCCGGAAACCACGAATTTTCACTTGGTCATCTATACGACCATGGAACTGGAGAGTACCATCAGAAAGATAACTTGCTTTGTCTCCAGTGTAATAGATACGTTCTCCTGATTTGAATGGATGCGGAATAAATTTTTCCTTTGTAAGATCCGGACGATTAGCATATCCGCGAGCAAGACTCTTTCCTCCAATATAGAGATCTCCAATTACACCAATTGGTACTAGCTGAAGATGAGAATCTAACACATAAACTTCTGTATTCGCAATCGGTCGACCAATCGATGGCGTACCTGTTGTCACTCCTACAGGTACATAACAATCCGTGGTAACAACGGTATTTTCCGATGGACCATACTGATTGATTACCGTAAAAGGAATATGTTTAGATGGATACTGCGTTAATTGATCCCCGCCCGTAATGATAAAACGAAGATTCGTCTTCTCTGGCCAAGATAATTTCAAGAGTCTTTCCAGAATAGGTGTAGGTGCAAAACTAGCTGTTATTCGCGAATCAATGAGCCAGTCTCTTAGTGCTTCTGGATTAACTCTCAGTTCCTCTGTTGACAAATAGAGTGCTGCACCTGCAGTAAGATACGGCCAAATCTCCTGGACAGCCGAATCAAAAGCAATCCCCGCAATCTGAGTCGCACGATCCTCTGCTGTAATACAATAAACTTCTTGATGCCAAGAGACCATATTCATTAATGAGCGATATTCAACCATGACACCCTTTGGCTTTCCTGTAGAACCAGAGGTATAGACGATATAAGCTAAGTTCTCTGGATTTACCTGCCGTGTAGGTGCGATTACACTTTCCACTGTTAATTCTTCTAACCTCACCATTTCGACCTGTTCGAAAAGGCCTTCTTGCCCTTCCGCCGTCACTACAATTTGAATTCCTGCATCTTCAATCATGTATTCTAACCTTGATTTTGGATACAACGGATCTAAAACGACATAAGCTCCACCAGCTTTTAATATGCCTAGTAAACTTGCCATGAGCTCAGCCGATCTCGGAAGATAAACTCCCACGACTGATTCTGGAGCAACTCCTTTTCGCTGTAAAACATTTGCCAATTGATTTGATTGTGCATCCAGTTCACCGTAAGTCCACTCTTTTGTTTGATCAACCACCGCAATCGCTTCAGGATTCTTTGCTACTTGTCCCTCAAATCTGTCGCAAATAAGACTCTGCGGGGACATTTCCATTACAGTGTCATTCCATGTTTCTAATAACAAAGTACGCTCAGATTCAGATAGCATGCTCAGACTGTGCAACGGATTTTGCGGGTGATGGGAAACTTCGTGTAGCCATTTCACAAAGTGCCCTGCCATCCGTTCGATAGTTGTAGCATCGAATAAATCCTTATTGTATTCAAAAGTAAAAAGTAAGCCCTCTTCCGTCTCAGCCACCATTACACTTAAATCAAACTTTGCGATTGGATTATGGCTTTCTATCATTTCAATATTTCTATCAGATAACACCGGGAAATCTTGTTTCATATTTTGCAAGATGAACATAGTCTGGAAGATTGGCGAATGACTTGTACTCCGCTCTGGTTGTATAACTTCTACAATTTTTTCAAAAGGAATATCTTGATATTCATACGCCTTCAATGCCTTTTGACGAACCTGAGACAGAACATCCTGAAATGTCGGTCTACCACTCAGATTAGCCCGATAAACCAGCGTATTGACGAAGAAACCAATTAGTCCTTCAATTTCTCTGTAATTTCGATTAGCAATTGGACTTCCGACCAGAATATCTTCTTGTCCCGTATAACGTGATAGAAAACTTTGATATGCAGCCAACAATGTCATAAAGAGCGTAGCCCCTTCTTGGCGACTAAATTCGTTCAATTTGTCATGTAGCGTGCTTGGCAGAGCCAGTGTGTATGTCGACCCGTGATGAGTTTGTATTGCAGAACGCGGGCGATCCATAGGAAGTTGAAGTACAGGAAGCTCTCCAGACAATTCTTCCCTCCAATATTGGAGTTGTTGATCAAGTACTTCTCCCTTCAACCATCCTTTTTGCCACTGAGCGAAGTCGGCATATTGAACCGGTAATGGTTCAAGTTCTGCTACCTTTCCATCCGTGGCTTTCTCATAGAATGCCATCCACTCTTCAAGTAGGACTCCCATTGACCATCCATCTGAAATGATATGATGTAGAGTACAAAGGAGAATCCATTCTTCCTCTCCCACTCGCAAAATACTTGTCCTGATCAGTGGGCCCTCGCCTAAATCAAATGGCACTTCTGCTTCTTGTTGAATCAAACGTTTAACTTCTTCTTCTCGGTCTTCAGGAGAAAGCATAGTTAAATCCATTTTTAGAATTGATCGAAAAGCATACGGTTCAATTTGCTGTACGGGTTGACCGTTCACTTCATGAAAGACCGTCCGCAATGATTCATGACGTTCTATTAGTTGATTCCATCCCGTTTCCAATGCCTCAGGTAGCCAACTCCCTGTAAGGCGGCATACCATTGGCATATTGTAAAGGGCACTATTAGGTGTAAATTGATCAATAAACCATAAGCGCTGTTGTGCATAAGATAGTGGAATAGTTTCTCCTCGTTCCATCGGCATTAGTGGCGGGATCTCTCGTTTTCTATCTCCTTTACGTAACTGATCTAATCGCTTTGCCAGTGACTCCACCGTTGCATACTCAAATAGTTCACGTACCGGTAATTCAATTTGGAAGATTTCCTGTAAACGTGACACTACTTGAGTAGCTAGTAGCGAGTGACCACCGATTTCAAAAAAGGAATCCTGAACACCAATATTTTTTATACCTAACACTTGGCTCCATACGGAAACGATGAGCTCCTCCACTGGTGTTCGTGATGAAGTAATATCTTCACTTATGAACTGTGCTTCCAATTCCAGTAAGGCTTTCCGATTCACCTTACCATTTGGAGTGAGTGGCATCCCTTCAATTTGGAAAAAGTATGCCGGAACCATATAATGTGGCAGTTGCTTCTTGAGATATTCACGCCACTCTCCAGTATCCCCTTCACCCACTACATAAGCTACTAATTGCTTATCTCCTGGTCGATCTTCCTTCACCAACACGACAGCCTCTTTTACAGATGAGTGATCATGTAAAGCTGCTTCAATTTCTCCCAATTCAATTCGGAATCCTCTAATTTTGACTTGGTTATCTATTCTTCCGATATATTCCAAGTTACGATTATTCATATATCTCACCAGGTCACCCGTTCGATATAATCGTTCCCCTTCCTTAAAGGGATGCGGAATAAAACGTTCAGTAGTTAAATCTGGTCGATTGAAGTAGCCACGTGCCAATCCTACTCCTCCAAGGTAAAGTTCCCCCGCCACACCAATTGGTACTACCTGTTGATATTGATCTAACACATACAACTCTGTATTATCAATTGGACGACCAATTGGAATAAGCATTGGTTCTTTTTCTAAATCACAATCATAATAAGTCACATCCACAGTCGCTTCAGTAGGACCATACAAGTTAATTAACTTTGTTTGCTGAACATTGTAAAAGATCCCCTTAAACCGGCGAACCTGCTCAGTGTTTAATGCTTCTCCACTAGTAAAAACTTGAATTAAAGACGATACATCCCTTTTCGAATTATATTGTTCCATATAATCTAAGAAAGTAGATAACATCGACGGAACAAAGTGCATGGTGGTCACACGATATCGTTCAATATACTCCTCAATCACCGCAGGATCTTTCTCTCCTCCTGGTGGAAGCAAACAAACACGCGCTCCTACAAATGACCACCAAAATAATTCCCAGACAGAAACATCAAACGAGAACGGTGTCTTTTGTAGGATTGTATCCTCCTCGGACAATGGATATTTTTTCTGCATCCACTGTAGGCGGTTGATAACGGAATGATGTTCAATCATTACCCCCTTTGGATTTCCCGTCGAACCCGAAGTGTATATGATATAGGCTAAGTTATTTGCTGTTACTCCACTCACTGGAGCTAAATTGCTCTCTTTAGAAATCATTACTTGATCCCGATCTAAACAAATTGCTTGAATATCTTTAGGTAACCAGTCCTGTAGTGCCTCTTTTGTTAACAGCACTTGAATTTGTGAATTCTCTAAAATGTATCTCAGACGGTTTTCGGGATAACTTGGGTCCAGTGGGACATAAGCCCCACCTGCTTTCAAAATCCCAAAGAGACCAATAATCATATCAGGAGACCGTTCAATACATATACCGACCAATGATTCAGGTCCGATACCTCGTTTTTGTAGAAAATGTGCCAATTGGTTCGATTTATCATTGAGTTCTTGATACGTTAGCTTTCCCCCCTCATAAACTACCGCCACTGCATCAGGTGTACGTGCAACTTGCTGCTCAAATAGCTCATGAATCATACAATCATGACCATAAACTACGTCCGTATCATTCCATTCTTCTAGGAGTTGTCTCTGCTCAGTGTCCGATAACATTGACAGCTTTGTATATGATTCATCTGGCTGATACGCGATTTCATTTAGCCAGTTCTCAAAATGGCCGGCCATACGTCCAATGGTACTACTATCAAATAAATCCGTGTTGTATTCAAATGAGACAAATAGACCTTCTTCCACTTCATAGGCAGTTAAGCTCAAATCAAATTTTGCACTAGACATATTACTTTCTACCATTTCAATACTTCTACCAGGCAAATCTAGTCGTTCTTGTTTTATATTTTGTAGCGTAAACATGGTCTGAAAGATAGGGGAATGACTCATGCTTCGTTCAGGTTGCACAGCTTCTACCACTTTTTCAAATGGTATATCTTGATATTCGTAAGCTTTTAACGCCTTTTTCTTTGTTTGGTTCACAATCTCCCGAAAAGTGGGGGTGCCACTCAAATCTGATCGGTAAACCAACGTATTAACAAAGAAACCAATTAATCCTTCTACTCCCTTATGATTTCGATTTGCAATCGGACTTCCGACTAGAATATCTTTTTGTCCTGTATAACGTGCAAGAAAGCTCTGATATGCAGCCATTAAAGTCATAAATAAGGTAGATCCTTCTTGTCGACTTAAATCTTTTAATTGACTGAGTAATCTAGAAGGAAAAATCACGTGATGCGTATCCCCAGAATAAGTCTGCGTAACCGGTCGAGGTCGGTCCACTGGCAGTTGTAATATAGGAAGCTCACCAGACAATTCTTCCTGCCAATACGTAAGCTGACGATTAAGCACATCACCTTGCAACCACTCCTTTTGCCACTTCGCAAAGTCTGCATATTGAATGGATAATGAACTTAATTTAGCAGGATTTCCGCCCGTTTCTTCTTCATAGAAAGCAAGTAATTCATTCATGAATATACCAATGGACCAAGCATCAGAAATAATATGATGCATCGTACACAGTAATAACCATTCATCCTTTTCTAATTGAACAAGCTGATTACGAATTAAAGGACCATTCATTAAATCAAATGGTTCTTGCGCTTCTCTCGCAATTAAACTATCTACCTCTTTTTCTTTTACTTCTAGAGGAAGTTGAGAGTAATCTCTTACAGGTAATGCTCTAGGAAGGAATTCGACAATTTGTTGCACAGGTTGTTCTCCTACTTTTTTAAAAACCGTTCGTAATGATTCATGACGTTCAATGAGTCGATTGAATCCCTTTTCTAATGCTTCAGGTATCCAATTTCCTTTTAGATGCCATACCGTTGGAATATTATATAAAGAACTGTTTGGGTTAAATCTGTCCATAAACCACAAACGTTGTTGTGCATAAGACAACGGGAGTGCTTCTTTATTCTCCTTTTTTTGCATTTGCTTCTGAAGCCATGCTCTCTTCTCAGGAGAAAGCGAACTCAGCTTTGCAAGTAAATCACTTCTCATTTTTTTACCCCTTCCTCAATCAAATTACTCTCGAATATCCCTTGTGCTTCTTCCTCTGATAGCTCTTCTAATTGCTTAAGCAGTTCAAGTAATTCTTCATCATTACTCACTTCTGCTTCATTTTGAATATAGTCTTGAAGACTTACATTCTCCTTACTATTATTCTGCATTTCTTGATTTTTGTTATAGAGCAATTGATCAATCTTTTCTGCCAATTGCCGCACTGTATGAAACATAAATAAATCATGCAATGGTATCTCAATTCCAAAAGCCTCTTTAAGATTGGAAACAGCTTGCGTAGCAAGTAATGAATGGCCACCAATTTCAAAAAACGAATCCTGAATTCCGATGTTTTCCATACCTAAAACTTCATGCCATATCGAAACGATTGTTTTTTCCGTAGACGTACGAGGAGCAATATAACCACTTGCTATCTCCTGTCTCTCTGGTGCTGGTAAGGCCTTCCTATCAATTTTTCCATTAGGAGTGAGTGGAAATGCATTCAATCCAACAAAATAGGCTGGAATCATATAATTTGGTAGTTGGTCCTTGAGATAATCACGCCACTTTTGAGCATCCCCGTCTCCTACAACATAGGCAATCAAACGTGGATCACCAGGATAATCTTCTCGCACCATCACAATAGCTTCGTTAACTAATGTATGCTTTTGTAATGTCGCTTCAATTTCTCCTAGTTCAATCCGGAACCCACGAATTTTTACCTGATGATCGATTCGGCCAAGATACTCCAAATTTCCATCCGGCAAATACCTTACTAGATCTCCAGTCCGGTATACTCGCTCTCCTTCTTTAAACGGATGCGGTATAAAACGATCTTGCGTTAAGTCAGGGCGTTTTAAGTATCCACGCGCTAATCCTGATCCACCAATGTACAGCTCACCAACTACACCAATTGGAACCATTTTTTGTTCAGAACTTAGTACATATACTTCTGTATTGAAGATTGGTTTACCAATTGGTGGTACCCTATGCATAACACCCTTTTCCAATTCCATATATGTGGAATACGTAGTATCTTCGGACGGTCCATATAGGTTGTACACCTTCTGAACCATACTTCTCTCGTATAAATCTTTAACAAGTGAATATGGTAACGGTTCTCCTGCCAAATTCATCACCTTTACCGAAGAAGGGATTGTTTTTGCTCGAACCAGTTCCTTCGCCGCCGATGGCACAGTATTGACCAAAGTCACACCCTTGGTAGACAACTTGTCTAGATGTAGAGCATTTTCAGCGACAATCACCTTACCACCCATCGTTAGGGGAACAAACACTTCAAAAACAGATAGATCAAAGGATAGCGAAGTTGAAGCCAACACTCCCGCTAAATCCTTTCGGGAATACGTGTGATGCGCCCAATGAATCATTGTTACTGTATTCCTGTGCTCAATCATTACCCCTTTTGGATTTCCAGTGGAACCTGAAGTATAGATAATATAGGCTAAGTTATCACCCCTCACTTCACTCGTACACACTGTAGCTACTTCTTGTTCTATTTCTGCTCGATCACGATCAATACAAATCACGTCAACGGATTTAGGTATAACCATTTTTTGCTGTAACTTTTCCTGTGTCACCAGTACCTTAATATGAGCATCCTCTAAAATATATTGCAGTCGACTTTCCGGATACGCTGGATCAATTGGGACATATGCTCCTCCTGCCTTCATAATTCCTAAGAGACCGACAATCATCTCGGATGAACGTGTAACGCAAATCCCAACCAATGATTCGCATACCACACCATTTTTCTGTAAATAATGTGCTAGCTGATTCGAGCGTTCGTCCAACTCTCGATATGTTAGTTCTTCATCTTCGCATGCTACTGCAATTGCTTCTGGTGTTTTTTTCACTTGTTCTTCAAACAATGTATGAATCGTGCTTTCTTGTATATCTACAACACCTGATTTATTCCATTCCTCTAGTAGTTGCTTATATTCTACTTTCGATAACATATTCAGTTCTGATAATAAATATTTTGGATGAGAGACAATTTGATTTAACCAATGTTCAAAATGACTTGCCATACGCTCAATGGTTGTATCATTAAACAAATCAGTATTGTATTCAAAGGTTAGCGATAATCCTTCTTTCGTCTCCGAAGCAAATAAACTCAAATCAAATTTCGCAATAGAAGCATGACTTTCCATGAGTTCCATGTGTCTTTCAGATAGCTGGGGAAACTCTTGTTTCGTATTCTGTAAAGTAAACATGGTTTGAAATATCGGTGAATGACTTGTATTCCGTTCCGGTTTTACGGATTCTACCACTTTCTCAAATGGAATGTCCTGATACTCGTATGCTTTTAGTGCTTTTTTTCGTACCTGCGACAAAAGTTCTTGGAACGTCGGATTTTCACTGAAATCAGCTCGATAAACCAACGTATTTGCAAAGAAACCTATTACCCCCTCAATCTCTTTAACATTTCGATTTGCAATTGGGCTTCCAACCAAGATGTCGTCTTGTCCTGTATAACGAGAAAGGAAGCTTTGATACGCTGCCATCAAGGTCATAAATAAAGTGGATCCTTCTTGCAGACTTAAATCTTTGAGCTTTTCCTGTAGGGAATTCGCCACCGTAAAGGACTGACTCGCACCACGGTGGGTTTGAACCGCAGGTCGAGGACGATCCATCGGTAATTGTAAAACCGGTAGCTCTCCAGATAATTCTTCCTTCCAATATTGAAGGTGTTGATCAAAATTCTCTTCTTTTTGCCATTCCTTCTGCCACATGACAAAGTCTGCGTATTGGACAGATAACTTCTTCAGTTCCACTGGCTTTCCGCTTAGTACTCCTTCATAAAAAGCCATCCATTCTTCAAGTAAGATTCCCATTGACCACCCATCCGAAATAATATGATGCATCGTACAAAGGAGAATCCATTCTTCCTCGTCCACTTTCAATATTCGTGTTCGAATCAGAGGACCTTGTCCAAAATGAAATGGTTCCTCCGCTTCGTTTTGAATGAGCCGTTTCATCTCTCTTTCCCTATCTTCCAAAGAGAGAACTGTTAGATCCGTTTGAGGGATATGTCTGAATACATGAGATTGAACCTGTTGAAAAGGTTCACCCTCTTGTTCTAGAATTATCGTCCGTAATGATTCATGACGCTCCAACAACTGATTCCATCCGGCCTCCAATGCTTCAATTGACCATTTACCTGTTAAGCGACATGCTGCATGAATATTGTACATCGTACTATTTGGCATTAATTGATCAATAAACCATAGACGTTTCTGCGCATAGGAAAGTGGAATAGATTTTTCCCGTGTCATAGGTACAAGGGGTGGAACCTCTCGTTTTTTATCTTCTTTGCGCAACTGATCTACTCGTTTCGCTAATGCTTCCACTGTATCGTGCTTGAAAAGCTCACGTAGCGGGATTTTAACCTGGAACAATTCTTGTAATCGAGAGACGATTTGAGTAGCTAGTAGTGAGTGTCCACCTCGTTCAAAGAAGGAATCCTGAATACCGATATTTTCTGTTCCTAACACTTGACTCCAAACCGAGGCAATAAGCTCTTCCGATGGCGTCCGAGGTAGAACATTTAAATCTCCTATAGGTTGCTCATCAGGTGCTGGCAAGGCCTTTCGGTCGATTTTCCCATTCGGAGTAAGCGGGAACTGTTCTAACTCTACAAGGTGCGCTGGAATCATATGATTCGGCAATTGGTTTTGTAAATACTCTCTCCACTTTCGGGTATTTCCATCGCTTATTACATATGCAACCAATCGTTGATCGCCTGGACAATCTTCTCTAACTAATACGACAGCCTCTTTAATAAACGAACATTTTTCTAAAGTCGCTTCAATTTCTCCTAGTTCAATTCGAAAACCACGCATTTTTACTTGATGGTCCATTCTACCTATAAATTCTAAATTTCCATCAGTTAGATATCTTACTGAATCTCCTGTTCGATATAGTCGTTCCCCCAATTGAAATGGATGCGAAACGAATTTTTCGGCAGTAAGATTCGGGCGATTTAAATATCCACGCGCTAAACCGGCACCACCAATATATAACTCACCCTCTATTCCGATTGATTGCAAGCGTTGATTTTGGTCTAATACATATAATTGCGTGTTCTGTATCGGCTGCCCAATAGAAACAATTTCTTGATTAGGTTGTAAGTCAAATGCATTTACATAAATAGTGGCTTCAGTTGGTCCATAAAAGTTAGTTAATTTTACTTGTCCGCTATGATTCCATTGCTGTTGAAATCGTCTAACCAACCCTGAGCTTAGTTCTTCCCCACCAGAAAATACATGACGCACGGACGAACAATTCATGTTTAATTCAATATGATTGAAGTGATCTAAGAAAACAGATAACATCGAAGGAACAAATTGAACAATAGTGACCTGATGTTTTTCAATCACTTCAGCTATAATGGAAGGATCTTTTTCTCCACCTGGAGGTAGGAAAGATACACTTGCTCCAACGTGAATCCCCCAAAACAACTCCCAAACAGATACGTCAAATGAGAATGGGGTTTTCTGCAGGACCACATCCTTTTCAGAAAGTGGATATTGATGTTGCATCCATTCTAGGTAATTGATTACTGAATGATGCTCAATCATCACTCCCTTTGGATTCCCTGTAGATCCTGAAGTATACATAACATACGCTAAACTTCTTCCTGTTACACCACTTATACATGGGGTTGATTCTTCTTTTTCAATTGCAGTATAATCTTTATTCATACAGATTGTTTCAAGATCTTCAGATATATATAAATTTTTCGAATTTTCTTCCGTCACTAGTACTTCGATTCCAGCATCCTCTAATATATAACGAAGCCGACTCTCCGGATAAGTAGGGTCAAGTGGAACATACGCCCCTCCTGATTTTAGAATACCTAATAACGTTATCATCATTTGTAATGAACGTTCCATATATACTCCGACTAGAGACTCTGGACCTACACCACGCTTTTGTAAATAATGAGCTAGCTGATTCGCACGCTCCTCCAACTCTTTATAGGTAATTTGTTCATTTTCGTAAATAGCCGCGATTGCTTCTGGCGTTTTTTTAACTTGCTCCTCAAATACCGTATGAATCATGCCTTCAGCTGAATATTTTACTTGAGTATTATTCCATTCCTCTAGCAACTGTGTCTGCTCTTCCATTGTTAAATGAGTAATTTCCAAGAGTTTTGAATCTAGACTCTTCGTCATCTGAATTAATACTTGCAATAAGTGACCCTGAATCCGATTTATTGTTTCTTCATTAAAATAGCTTCGATCATACATCAACTTTAAAGTAATTTTCTTACCAGGCATTACAATGATTGTTAAAGGATAATTTGTTTGTTCCGCGCTTTTAACATCTAGTAAACTTAAATCATCATTTCTCTCACCTTGAATTGGATAATTTTCAAACACATACAAGGTATGAAATAAGGAGCTATTCCGCGGAACTTCACTCCACCCTTGAATATCAACCAACGAATTATACTCATATTGTCTTCGTTCCATTTCTTTCATCTGTATTTTACGAAGCCAATCTACTACTGATGTATCATCCGTTAATCGAATTCTAGTAGGTAATGTGTTAATAAATAGACCCACCATATTCTCTGCTCCTATCAAATCCGTAGGACGCCCAGAGCTAGTTACGCCAAATACGATGTCACTTTCACCGCTATACCTACTCATCAAATAGGCCCATGCGCCTTGTACTAACGTATTCAATGTTAATCGACTATTTCGTACCCACTCTTGTAAATTCTCAGTGAGTTCCTCAGATACCTGATAAACATGCTCTCCATAGCCCTTCTCCTGTTCTTGATCCTTTCTTTCCATCGCTAATGGCGTAGGTGCATAAAACCCCTTTAATTCTTCTGTCCAAAATTCCTCTGCTTGACTTTGATCTTGTTTATTTATCCACTGGATATATTTTTTATAAGGAAGAGATTTAGGAAGATTCAACAATTCTCCCTTTATCATCTTGAGATAAACTTCCATCACTTCACTAAAGACCAATGACACACTCCACCCATCTAGCAAAATATGATGATGTGTCCAAATGATTCTTGTTTCCTCTTCTGCTTCTTTAATCGCAGTGACTCTCATCAACGGTGCTTCATCCAATAAAAATCCTTTTCTACGATCTGCAGTCAAGAATTGGTGTAATTTCTTCTCCCTCTCCTCATGCGAATGGGCACTCCAATCCTCTTGATGAATAGTAAAAGGAAGACATTGGTAAACTGCTTGCAGTGGTTTTTCTACTTCCTCCCACACAAATACTGAACGTAGAACCTCATGTCGATGAATAACATATTCCCAAGCCTTTTCAAAAGTAGCAACATCCAATTGCCCCCCGAGCAAGAAGCCTACTTGTACAATGTAGGAAAAAGAATGTTCATCATCTTGATCGTATAAAGTATGAAACAATATTCCTTTTTGCAAAGGTGATAATCCATATATATCTATAACGTCTCCCATCTTTACACCCTCTTCTTTGTTAATTTAAGTAATACTTTGCTCAAGCTTTCTTCCGTAAGATCCTCCGCATCAGCAAAATCTGATACTGTAAAAGCAGACTCTGTTGTTGGTTTATTTATAAGTTGACGAAGATGCCTCAACATACCATCTGCTATCGCTTGAATTTTCAACCTAGAAAACTGTTCTCTACTATACATCCAAACAAAATGTAACTTCTCATCTTTTACCATACCGATAACATCAATTAGATGCGATGGTTTGGAACCTGGAGCATGATCTAAAAATGTAAACCCTGTCTCTTGCATAAACAAAGATTCCTTTGAAAACACTTGATCAAATTGGCCCAAATAATTAAAGCTTATTGAAGGCTTTTGCTGATAAAACGGAAGTAATTCTTTTTTCAAGTAACGTAAAATACCATAATCAACTCCGCGATTCGGAATTTGACGCAATTGATCTTTTACAGCCTTTAGTCCTTCAATAGGTGTTTTAATTCCTTTAAAATTCAGATGAACAGGATAAATACTCGTGAACCAGCCCACTGTCCGTGATAGATCAATATCTTTAATCATCTCTTCTCTCCCGTGTCCTTCTAGATGAATAGAAACCGCTTGCTGATTCGTAACATCGACGATAGCTTGTCCTAATGCCGCCAATAGTACCTCATTAATCCTTGTCTTATGAGTCACTGGAACTTCTTGTAACAATGCATGTGTTTCTTCTACTCCTAAAGTCCTCGTCACTTGATCGATCGATTCTTCTGTTGTGTCCTGTATTGGGTAGTCCATTGGAATTTTCATCGTTTCTTTTTCTACCCATTCATTCCAATAATCTTGTACTTCTTTTGAAATACCCGAATCACTGTATGCCTGCAGTCGTTCCGCCCACTCTTTAAAAGATGTACTTTTCGCAGGTAAGCGAACTCCTTGACCTTGTTTCCTCTGGTTATATACCGCCTGTAAATCTTCCAATAGAATTCTCCAAGATACTCCATCTACTACTAAATGATGAATCACCCAGAATAGTCGATCATTTCCAGTCAAGGTATCCTCGAAGTAAACTACTCTCATTAACGGACCTGTAACTAAATTGAAACTAGCTTGAGTAATGTTCATCTCTTCTTGTATTACTTTATTCCACGCTTGTTCATTAGCTGTGTCCCGTTTTACCACATGAAGTACAGACCGCTCATCAGTCCCTTCATTTCTCTGCATCCACGTTCCATTTGGTAACTGTTCGTACCGGAAACGTAAAGCATCATGATGTTTGAGTAAATTTAATATTGCTCCCTCTAGTAACTTCACGTCCAATCTCTCTTTTACTCTTAAAAGCATCGATTGATTCCAATGCTCCGGACGTGGATGTTCTTGCTCGAAGAACCAGTACTGAATTGGAGTAAGAGGCACATCTCCTGTCACAATTCCCTGCTCCGCTTGTACTCCCTGCGTTTCTATAGCCACTTGTGCCAACTCGGCAATGGTTGGGCATTCAAACATTTGCTTTGGAGTAAGTTTTAATCCCACTTGACTTGCTTGAGATATGATTTGAATACTGAGAATCGAGTCGCCACCAATTTCAAAGAAATTATCATAGATTCCCACCCTTTTAACACCTAATACTTGCTTCCAGATGGTAGCCAGTATCTTCTCGTTATTATTCCGAGGAGCTACAGATTCACTGTTAATCTCCTTTTCCTCCGGCATAGGTAAGGCCCCACGATCAACTTTACCGTTAGCAGTTAGTGGAATGGCTTCCATCGTCACAAATCCTGAAGGGACCATATAGCTCGGTAGTTTCGCTTTAAGATACTCTCTCCACGCACCTACATTTCCATCTCCTACAACATATGCTACTAATCGTTTATCACCCGGTTGATCTTCTCTAACAATTACAACAGCCTCTTTTATAGATGCATATGCATTTAAAGTAGACTCAATCTCCCCAATCTCAATTCGGAAACCACGTATTTTAACCTGATGATCAATTCTTCCACGATAGTCCAGATTCCCATCTGGTAAATACCTCGCTAAGTCTCCTGCCCGATATAATCTTGCTTTCGGATCACTACTAAATGGATGAGGTATAAAGCGCTCTGCAGTTAATTCAGGTCTATTTAAATACCCACGTGCAAGCCCTGCCCCACCAATATAAAGCTCACCATCTACACCTATAGGTACCGGTTGTTGATAAGCGTCTAGTATATACACTTCTAAATCTGGAATCCGCTTTCCAATATTACTTCTTGAAGCATGCTGCACATCATCTTGAGTAATTGGATAATATGTAACATGAACTGTAGTTTCTGTAATTCCATACATATTAATTAACTGTGGTTCTTTGTCCCCATACATTTGAAACCATGGTAACAAACTAATAGGTTCTAACGCTTCTCCGCCAAATATCACATAACGCAGCTGCAAGTTTTTATTCTTATCTTCTTGTTCACACACTTGTATTAATTGTCGAAACGCGGAAGGTGTCTGATTTAGAACTGTGACTTCTTCCTCTATCAATAATTGATAAAAATCCTTAGGCGACCGACTAATCCAGTATGGAACAACAACCAATTTCCCACCATATAATAATGCTCCCCAAATTTCCCATACTGAGAAATCAAATGCATAAGAATGAAAAAGAGTCCAAGTATCTTTTTCATTAAACTGATACCAACAATCCGTCGATTTAAATAAACGAATGACATTGTGATGCTCTATCATAACGCCCTTTGGATTCCCTGTTGATCCCGAAGTATAGATTACGTAAGCTAAGTTTTGGGAACTTACATCGGAAACCGGCAAGGTCTTACTTTCTTGTTCAATCTTATCTCTTTCACGATCCAGGCAAATCGATGTAATATTTTCTGGTAACCATTTCAATTGTTTTAAACCTTCTTGCGTTACGAATAATTGAATGCTAGCATCCTCTAAAATATATTGAAGTCGCTGCTCTGGATATGTTGGATCAAGTGGGACATAAGCTCCACCAGCCTTCAAAATCCCTAAAATACCTACAATCATTTCTAAAGAACGTTCAACGCACAGTCCAACTAAAGTATCAGGTCCTACTCCTTTTTTCTGCAGATAATGAGCTAACTGATTTGCACGTTCATTTAGCTCCCTATAAGTAACTTTTCCTCTTTCATACGTAACTGCAATAGCATTTGGACAAATCATCGCTTGCTGTTCGAACAATTCATGAATAGTTACTTGAGGTGGAAAATCAAGCTTAGGATTATTAAACTCTACTAAACTTTTTCTTTTATCTTCATCAGAAATGATTTCGATTCCAGCTACCTTCTGCTTTGGGTTTTCAAAAGTGTTTTCTATTATCGCTAACATAACGTTAAAAAAACGTTTTATCTCTTCTTTAGAAAATAGCTCCTCACGATAATCAATATGTACATGTAAAGAGTCTATATCAATTAAATTTTCAATATGCACTGCAAAATCTTGTACCTCTTCACGGTTTGGAATCCATAGTGAGTCACCACTTTCATCACGATTTCTATAATCAATCGTAGTTCCGAAAAGTCTCACATTTCTGTTATTCTCTTGATTAATCTGCTTTAATAACAAATCAAATGGATATTTCTGATGTCTTAATGATTTACTTTGTTTTCTGGACACCCTACCAATAAATGAAAGCACTTCTTCTTCTGGATCAATATCCATTCTTAAAGGAACTGTACTCACCATCATTCCAATCAATTCTCGTTCCATTTTAGTCATGCGGTTGCCGTAAGCCATTCCTAATGCAATATCAAGCGATGAGGTCCACCGATACATGGACAACGAGAAAGCAGCAACAAAAAGGGTATATAAACTAAATTTATAATCTTCTGAAAATTTATCTAACTTTCTCTTCAAATGCTCCGATAATATAAACGTCTCGCGTGATGCTTTGGTACTAACTTTGTACGTATTATAGGGCTTCAATCCGGTCACAGATGGAAGTGTTTTAAATTCCTCTAACCAGAATTTTTGATCTTTTTGAAAGCGACTACTATTCAAGTATGTTTGTTCATTGGCCAGAAATTGAACATATGAATTTTTAATTTCGCCTTCCTCAGTCTCGTTATGCATTTCATAATAATATTTTGCAATCTGACTGGTAAATATTTGGATTGATAAACCATCCATGATAATATGATGAACATTCCCAAAGACTGCACATTCATTATCGTTTAATTTTATTAAAGCGAAATAATATAAATTTGAATTAAATAATGTAAACGTTTCTTTTGTTTTCTGCTCAATCCATTCCTCAAGCAAATCTGAATCCTCCACAGAACTGAAATCGAAAAACTCAAATTCTTGTTCTTCATGTTTAATAAAATATTGTTTAGGTTCCTGATGCCCATTTTCTTTTAATCTGATGCACAGACCGTCATTTTCACTGATAACACGATTCACAACTTGGTTTAATTTTGAATAATTCATTTTTCGATGAAGTTTAAATAAGAATCTTAAATTACATATTCCTTTATCAAAATGAATAACTTCTGTATACCATATTCTTCGCTGCGGGTGACTTAATGGATAACATTCCTCATTGGTCATAAAAAATCTTCCCTTCAAAAATTATTTACTCTTATAGGTTCGTGTTTATGTTTAGCCCAAAAATATTTCTGCAGTGAAACTCCAATTACTCCAATGATGATAAGCCCAATCCCGCCATAAACATAGAGTTGAGTTACTCCAAACAAATGCACTAATGGGCCACTCATAGCAGGAGAAATAATTAGAACTGCGTTTGTTAAACTGCTTTGTATACCAAATACTCTTCCTACTTGATCTTGATCGGATTCTATTTGTAAAATAACTTGATTAGATACAAGCATCAATCCACTTCCAATCCCAGCGATAAAACTAATCAAATAGGCCAAAACGAAGACCGTACCGGGCGTTATCAGGCCAATCCCTCCAAAACCAATTCCCATTAAAACCATACCCCCACATACTACCCAACCATATTGAAATTGTTTTAATTTTTGAGTTAGTAATGCACCAAGTATTCCCCCAAGACCAATAATAGAAATGATATATCCCATTTTACTTTTATCATGTGGAAATAAGCTCTTAAATAAAGTAGGGAACTGCGAGTCTACTAATTGTAATACTGCCATAGCTATTGTAACGAAAATCATAGTTGATAATATTATCCGATTAGATAATACATAACCCCACCCTTGTAACCAAGCGGTCCAAGTGCTTTGCTTTTGCTTTTCAACAAGTTCTTTTGATAGAGATTCTTTGAATTTTATGGTGGGTATCAGAACTAAAGTAGCTAGTAAACAACTTATCGCTCTTATAATGAGGCAGAACTCTGGCTGAAACCAGCTCAGTAACATGCCTCCTATAAGTGGACCTACTATCTTGGTTCCCTGCTCAACTATGCCGTTGATGCTTACTGCTTTAGTAAGCAAATCAGGGGACACAATCTGTCTTGTTAGTGTTTGCTGTGCAGGATAATAGAAAACAATAAAAATAGAACGAATCATTAATGCCACTAAAAGCCAGTGGATATTTTGTACAAATAAAAGAGCAATTGTTATTAGACCAACCATAAGATTACAAAACATCATAATTGGAATTTTTCTAAAACGATCAGCAATAACACCTGCCCATGAACCAAAGATAATTCCGGGAAGTGCATATGCAACAGGAATCAATCCAATCATGGTAGGGTCTACTTCCCATTCAAATCCAACAATAGTCATAATGGCTAACATATCAATAAACACACCAAGCATAAGCAGTGAATAGGCAGAGAAAACTTGTAAATAAATTGTATTTCCCCATAGGCTTTTTGAGTCAGTAGTTTTCATAAACACAAGCTCCTTAGGTTACTAATTTAGACGCTTTTGCGTATAAGGTACCCCTTTATTAAACCTAATTTATCATTCTAAATATTTCACGTAGAATTTAATATTTTTTAAAAAATCTAACTAATTACAATTTTTCTTTCATTGGAAATAAAGATGATGGGACTATATTTCAAACAAAGAACCATACTGCTTATAGAGAGAATTACTTGTCACAATATATTTCTAAAATCATTAAGGATACCAAGTTACCCTTTACAGAGAATATACGAATTACCCCTCACTTCTTTAGACATTTTTATGTACAGTACTTATATGATTATAAGGGACTAGCACCTCATGTAATCGCAGCTGCAGTTGGTCATAAAAATGATCGGACTACGAAAGAGAATTATTTGAAACAACGATTAACGAAAGATAATGATGCTGGCAATCTAATTTTGGAAGATGAATTTTAACGATTTTATTAGGTATTAAATTACTTCAATACTATTGTTTTTAATTATGTAATTTTTATATAACTAAAATCAGTTTATAGTCTATTTGTTTCGGTTTATTCTTATAAGTATAAAGATTCATTAGTTCTTCGCCAAGTTTCCCTAAAAATTTTCGTGTTTATAGGGAAGCGTGGCGAAGATTTTGAAATCCTGCGGATTTGAAAAATATAATAGCATGAAAAAGAGACAACTTTAGGATATGCCTAACCGAAATTCATCTTCCACTTTCACTGGCGCACCTTCACGTTTAAAAGTGGAAGACTACTTTCGGATAGAAGTTAAGACGTTATAATAGCAGCACATCTTTAATTTATAATCAATACTACAGAATCTAATCAAAAAGATACAAAATTTTACAAAAAAATGGTTCTGTTGCAAAATTTTCTACATGAAGCTACACTCTAGAAAACAGGATTTAGGAGAATCAGACATGAGATTTTTTAAAGGAAAACAATTCAAGAAAGATATTATTTTAGTAGCTGTCGGCTACTACTGCCGTTTTTCTTTAAGCTATCGTGATGTATCTGAAATCTTGAAAGAGCGTGGTGTTTCGGTTCACCCAACAACCATCATGCGCTGGGTTCATGAATATGGAAACCTTATCTATCAAATTTGGAAGAAGAAAAATAAAAACGTTCCATTATCTTGGAAACTAGATGAAACCTATATAAAAGTCAAAGGAAAATGGTGTTATTTATATCGTGCAATTGATAAAGACGGGCACACATTGGATATTCAACTTCGTAAAAAACGGGATCATCAGGCTGCCTATGCCTTTATGAAAAGATTGGTCAAAACGTTTGGAGAACCAGCGGTTCTCACTACAGACAAAGCACCAGCATTACTTTGCGCATTTAACAAATTAAGAGAACAAGGCTTTTATATAAATACAATTCATTGTACAATCAAGCATTTGAACAATCTCATTGAACAGGACCATAGGCATGTGAAGCGACGTTTTTCCAAATCCGCAGGATTTCAAAATCTTCGCCACGCTTCCCGTACCTTGAAAGGCATCGAAACCATTCATGCTTTATATAAACGAAACCGAAGTCTTGGCTCAGACTTCGGTTTTTCGACGTACAATGAATTACAGGAGCTACTAACAACCGCATAAAATGTACAACTTTTTGTTGGCACCACTTAACCTTAACAAAACTTCGCAACAGAACCAATGAACATATAAAAGCTTTAGATGTTAAGGTCAATAAATTTGAAGACAAACTAAATTTTTTTAATACCCCGCAAAACATAAATGAATCAGAAAAAGTTGCAGATTTACTTGATTACATAGGAGACATTTAAATTTATATATCACAAGCTAATTCTTTTATAACCTGTCTTCTTTCTCAAAAACCTAAAGATCAACATGCTATAACATTAAAAGGAAAAATAACAACAATACATACTCGTTTTGAATCTGCATTGAAAAAGCTCAGTTTTTTTCACTCTTAAGTTGATGGGCATGGGCTTTTTCCACCAAAAAAAGAAAAAAAACGATTCATCCCCCACCTTCACATCGTTTAGAGGAGGAGGATGAATCGGTTATATGATAAAACTTCCCCGAATTGTTAGTACGATAAGGAATGTACAATAATTGTTGCTTTAGTTCCTAGATAACACACCTGATTCATTATCAATTATGTTAAATTCACGACCAACCCTCTCGAAAATGTTTAGGATTTCGTCAATTTGCTCATCTGTGTGTGTAGCCATAAATGATGTGCGAAGCAGTTCACTTCCTTCTGGAACCGCTGGAGTAATTACAGGATTAGTAAATAAACCATTATCCATTAAACCCTGCCAATATGAAAATGTTTTTACTGTATCACCTATAATAATCGGGATGATTGGCGTTTCTGTTTCCCCTATATTGAAGCCTAACCTTGTCAATTCCCCACATACTTTTTTAGTGATTTGGAACAATCTTTCACGTCTTTCTGGTTCATTTTCTATAATATCTACTGCTTTTATTGTTGCAGCAACACTTGAAGGAGTCATACTAGCACTAAAAATCATACTTCTTCCGTTATGCTGAATAAAATCTATAATATCCTCATCGCCGACAACAAATCCTCCTAAACTACCAAAAGATTTACTGAATGTACCTGTGATAAGATCGATATCGGATTCCACACCCAAATGCTCACATGTACCACGGCCATTTTCCCCAAGTATTCCGATTCCATGAGCGTCATCAACTAATAAGCGAGCGCCGTATTTCTTTTTCAATTGAACAATTTCCTTAAGCTTTGCTAAATCCCCCTCCATACTGAACACGCCATCTACAATAATTAGTTTCCCGACATTATCTGGGCAACTTTTAAGTTGTTTTTCAAGGTCTTCCATATCGTTATGATGGAAACGTTTCATTTTTCCAAAACCTAAACGTATACCATCCATAATTGAAGCGTGTACTGTACGATCAATAATTGCGATATCGTTACGTCCTAATAGAGGGGCAATCGCACCTAAATTCGTCTGAAATCCTGTTGAAAACACTAACGCTCTATCTCTTTTTAAAAAATTGGCTAAACGTGATTCTAATTCTTTGTGAATAGATAATGTTCCATTTAGAAGTCTTGAACCAGATGAAGAGGTACCATACCTCGTAGCCGCTGCCACAGCAGCTTCTATTAAACGTGGTTCGGTAGATAATCCTAAATAATCATTAGAACCTGCCATCAATAACCTTTTAGAATTCACAACTACTTCTGTTCCGAATTTATCTTGTATATTTTGAAAATAGGGGTACATATCATTTGCACGTAATCCCTTGATAAAATCGTAATCATAACACTTTTTAAATATGTCCATTGTTATCCCTCGTTTATGCTTACTATCATATATTTTTAATTAAAACTGCCATTTTCAATTAAAAGTGTTTAAACTAAGTTGCTTGGCTTGTTATTTTATAAAGAATTGTTATGTTCTGCCTTTTGAGGTTTGCTCCTCATTAATCTTAATGAAATGCTGTAACACACCAAAAGGGCACTTAAAATATAAAGAGCGATTGATACATTAAACATATCTGCGAAAAAGCCACCGAATATTGGACCAATCATCATTCCGACAGAATACGCT
>NZ_JAJJBY010000042.1:0-31539 GCF_022625245.1 Bacillus sp. TL12
GTACAAAAAGGGGGAAATGGAAAATGGAATACATTGAAAAAGCAACTAAAGACATTAAAGAGGATTGGTTTGAAGATCATGTGGCTGAAATTCAAGGTGAAGAAGGATTACAGGTTATTTATTGGGGCAAGCCTGGGACCAATATGTATCGCACTAAATTTGTTCTTTCAGGATATAACGTGTTTGTTTCTGGTGATATCGGTGAAGCTGTGTACAACCTTACATGTCCAGCAACATTAGAAAATATCAAAGGATTCGATTTAGGATATTTTACTGGAAAGTTAACGGCATTTTGTGAAGAACGTTGGAATTTCGATGAAGAAAAGGCTAAAAGGGAACTTGATGAATATTGGAAAGAATACGATATGAATGAAACAACAGAAAGCGGACAAGAAGTATATGATGGCATTATTTCAGCGATTGGTGAGAGTTCATCTATGGAAAGTTACCACTTTTGGTTAAGTGATGTTTATCATAATAGCTCATTAGATTCTGATACGATGGAAGATGTTTGGAATTTCGGTAAAAGATTACCGCGTCGTTTAATTGGCTACTGGTTGGGGTTACACATGGCCATTGAGCAATTAGAGAAAAATAAACCTGCAGCAGAAGCAGTGACTTTATAACAAAATAGTTATTTGGATAAGAAAGTGTTTATGTAAGAAAGATCGTGCAACGGTTCACGATCCTTCAAGAGGAGATTCGATGCCTTTAGAATTATTTCTCTCTCCATACACTCTACGAATGTTTGTGGAAAGTGTGCAAGAAATTAATACAAAAACGCTATTTGAATAAATTTAGAGTCTTAAGGTGGAGGAGGACATATGCTTAACGATAACTGTGAACATGATTTTAGGGGATTTGATTACAGCAAACCATTGGAACGATGGATAAAGTATTGCTCTAAGTGCGGATTAATTAATGATGAACCGAGACCAATTAGCGAAAGGTTACAAAGGGCAATTGCTACAAGGATTAGGAATGGCGATATTGTAAGGAAAGGAGATTAAAATGAGCGGAATCTTAGCAAAGTTCTCTTATAAGCAATTACACACCATGAAACACGCAATATTGAAATATATGTTACGCGATGGAATTACGGAAGATGACTTTAAAAGTGAACAGGCGTTACTACTTAAAATCAATTATCTAATTGAAGAGATGAAAACACGTAACAATATCAATAAAAACTAAACAAAAATTTCATTTTATAGAAAAAAGGAAATGGTAAAGGGTGATGCTTGAGCATTTTCATTACGTCAATTGATTTGTCCGTTCATATAATGAAACTAATTGTATAAAAAATAAAAGATTAGAGGGATATAGATGCGACAAAATAAGAGGGCTAAATGTCATTCCCAGGAATCAGAAAATTTATATAGAGTAGCTATTTCTTGTCCAGTTCCAGAGCCCATTAGCTATCCATTTATTTCAAGAACTTCAGGCTCTCCTGGTCCACCAGGACCGCCTGGGCCACCAGGACCACCAGGACCCTCAGTCCCTAGTCCAATACCAACCACGAATTTAATGTACTTTACATTTTCAGATGGACAAAAATTAGTTTATACAAATGCTGATGGCGATCCAACGCTTGGAACGACTCAAATACTTCCACCAAGTGAAGTTTCGTATATGAATTTATTTATTAACGGTATTCTTCAACCACAAACTGAATATCAAGTTCAAGCAGGACAATTGACTTTAGTAGGTCCTGATGTCCCTGTAGCAGGAGCATCTATTATTCTCCAGTTCATTATTATTAATTAGAATGCGTATATGAAAAATGACAGGCTTCTTAGAAGCCTGTCTGAAAACTACAACTGATTATGTTACAACAAATTCAATTACAAGTGGAGTAGCTGGATCAAGGACAGCACCACCCACAATAGTGATTGCAGTAGTGGTAACTCCAGTTACAGTATCAGCCGTTTGTAGTACACCATTAATGTACAAACTGAAATACGCAAATGATGCAGGGAATGTCGTTACAGCACCTGCGTCATTTGTAAAATCAGTATTAGCAAAGGTTAAATCTGCTCCAGCTGTAGTTCCTGTTGCGGCTGTACTTACAAATTTTCTTCCAGCAATAAAAGGTTTAACAATAGGCAATGATTTTCACCTCTTTTTTATTGTATTTGAACAAGCGAAGAAGCTTATCCATATACTTATATTATGTTACCTATTCAATTGAGAAACGGCTTATGAATCATATAAATACAATACTCAAGTTTAATATGATTTTTATTAGTAGAGTGTAATAACAAATATCATCTGAACTGAAAGGAGAAATAAAACTAGATGAGCTTGCAAGAACTATTAATATCCAGGGCCAATACAGCTGTAGTCATGAAATCAGGAAATGATTCAACGGCTTTCATTGGAGGAAATCCTTTTAAAACAATTAATGGTGCGATAACAGCGATTAATGCAATAGGTGCTACAGGAATTACAATTCTTGTGTTTCCTGGAATTTATGATGAGATAGTTGTCATTCCTAATGGAAATTCATTGCGAGGGATTCATTTGTCAACGGTAATCATTCGTCGACAGAATGTGGCATCAAATACTACTGTACTTACAATGGGTGAAAATACAAGAGTAGAAGATATTACGGTACTATTAACTTCCTCTAACCATGTGAGTTTAACAGGGGTGGCTTTTCCTGGGACAACATCACAAACATCTAGATTAAGAACAGCAGTTATCACTGTAGATAATTCAACAGCATCAACAGTTGGAACTTCCGATGTTTATGCGATTCATTCTTTTGGAACAGGAACGCCAGATGACAGTATAAGTGCTGTTAGAGCAACAACGATAACAACAAGATCAGCTGGCTTGGGAAATAAAAGAGCAATATTAGTTAATACGAATCCGCATAATTTTCATTGTCGAGACATTAATTTGACCACTACTAATTTAGGCGGAGCAGGATCTTATATAGGGGCAGAAGTGAATCGGGCGGGGGCGCAATTAAGCTTACGTTTAGCATCGGTGCAAGGTGCTACAGCGGATGTATCTCAAACAGCTGGAACGTTGACTTTAAGTTCAGCAAACCTTATAAATTCCAATGCTAACAATTTAGGCTTTACTACAGTTCTACAGCCCAATACGATTATTTGGGCAGATCCTGCTGGTTTACCAACTGGTGCAACTCGCTTTTATCGACCAGGTACATCGGCTGTCTCAGCCACAGAAGTCTTTATCCGAATGAGTCAAAAAGCAATTGTCAAATCATTAGCAATCCGTGCTCGAGTTGGTCCGGGAGGCACAAATACAGATACTTGGACGATTCGAAAAAATGGTGTAGATACACCTCTTACAGTTTCACTAACTGGTGCCCAGACATCTAATATAAATAATAATGGTTCTGTGACATTTCAAGCAGGGGATAGCATTTCATTAAAAGTAACCACTGCTACTGGAAGCACTACAACGGATACTGTAATACAAGCTGATATTTTCTAAGAATCCTTATAACCGAAGAAAACTTTATTTTGTAGACAATTAAAAAAGAGCACCTTCGAACGGTGCTCTTAGAAAAACGGATTTCTATGAGTGGAGGATTTCTATACAATAGTATATACTTGTTCGATTTAAATGTGGAAAATTATTTTGAATAGAAAATCTATGCAACTAAAAAGAGCAGCTAGCAAAAGCTAACTGCTCATCCTCCAAGGGGGAACAAGGAGAAAGTAATTTAATGGGTTGTCTACAGTATTGACGGAATATTGATTTTTATTCAGGGGGGATGAGGGAAATGTTAATAAAACCAGATACAAAGCAATCGTCTAGGTTCTGGGTACCAGTAAATTTAGGATTTGCTCGTACCCTAGAAATGGTAGAAGGTGCATATATAGGGGAACACAATGGAGTGCATTTGGTAACTCATTTTAACGAGAAGACTTGTATGCATGTCGTATCTGAATTGACTACTGGTTATGGGATAGCAAACTCATTTAAAAAGTGGTTTGCAATTGAGAAAGCAAAACGAAGAATTGATACGAATAAAGAACGTGTTGATCTATGGATAAAAGGAACTAATGCAAAGTATGGAGAGTTAAACGAATTAATTTCAACAAAATAATCCTTTGAATATAGTCCGGCTAGAAAACTAGAGGACACCAATTTTTAGAACAGTAATTACAACTGTTTTAAGGAATGGTGTCCTTTTTATTTTGAAAAGGGAGATGGGGAAAATGAAAGCATTAAAAGACCAATTACGTGAGTGGCAAAAGCAAGCAAATCAAGCAAAAAAGAAAAAGAAGAAAAAACGAAAAGAGAAATTAAGCACACGTGATATTGAGGATTTAATGGGGATTCGTGGACCACGTTATGAACGTAGACGCGGAGCATTAAGACAGAAGTAATTAATAAATAAAAAGGAGTGGTCTTACATGACTAAACAATTATCTTTCTTACCAAAAATCGATAGAGCAGCAACACAAGAGAAATTAGAGGGTGTTCTTGAAAGTGTACGTATATATAGGCAGTTTGGAATGATTCGTAAGGAAATGAAAGTCACTCCTTCTTATGAAGTTAGATATCATGGACCTACACACGATGTTGGAAAACCGTTAGAAGATGTTGCAATAGCAAACGTACAGCAAAGTGAACGGGAAAAGTGGATTGAGAACATGTCATTTCGCATTGACCAATTTCTAAGCCGCTTGGGTAATGGACGTGCTGGAAATGATCAAAGAAACATCATCATTAAGCGTTATTTAGAAGATGAAGATGTATGTGATTACATGGTTTATAACGAAATCGGAATGAGCGAACGTACTTATCGACGTGTTAAAGCTAGAGCGTTTTATAAGCTGGCTTTTGCACTTAGATTAGAAGTTTATGAGAAAGAAGAAGCTGGAGGTAATGAATAATGAATTTCGTTCAGCCAATACGTGATCCAGAGCAAATACAACAATTAAAAGACTATTTCAAAGAAAAGAGCGCACGTAATTACATTTTATTTATCATGGGAATTAATACAGGTTTAAGAATCAGTGACATTCTGAAATTGAAGGTAGGTGATGTAAAAGGAAGTCATATCTCTATGCGAGAAAAGAAAACAGGAAAACAAAAGCGAATTCAGATTACATCTACATTAAAAAGAGAGCTGAAATGGTTCAATGAGGACAGAGAAGATCATGAGTATCTGTTACAAAGCAGACAAGGGAAGAATCGTCCCATTGGTCGCAGTATGGCATATAAGATATTAAGCGGAGCTGCAGCAGAGTTTGGATTGGATGAGATAGGTACACATACTTTAAGAAATACCTACGGATACCATATGTACATGCAAACTAAGAATATAGCATTACTTATGGAGATATTCAATCATTCATCAGAGAAGGTAACACTTCGATATATAGGTGTAAACCAAGATGCAATGGATAGAGCAATGACTAGGTTTAAAATCTAATCATTGCTTTTTTTCTTTTTAATTTATACAGTTACTCATAAATTTTGTACTGTGTAACTCAAAAAAGAAAGTCTTATAAATTCACTGATACCAAGGGATTCAGAAATAGACTCAGTTACACACAATATAAGATATGGGTAACTCATACTATCAATCTAATAAAGTGATTTGTTAGAATTAAATAATAAGGAGGTGATAGTATGGCGACGTATATTGTGAACAGTTTATTTGTAAAAGGGTTTGATGAAGAGATTCAATTTGATAGAGCATATTTATATGTACATAAAGTAGGTTCTACAAGTTGGAGTTTAGAAATTGAAGAAGCAGAACAAAGTTCAATATTCAGAAACGCAATACGGAATAGAGAGCATTTAAACATTACTTTTTCCGCTGAATATATGAAAGAATTAAAAGGAAGTGTAATGGTAAAGAGAGTAACAAATGATTCTGTTGAATTAAAAGGATCTGGTGAATTAGTTAGTTTTAACGATTAATTAAAAAAAGTGGCAGAGTCGTGACCGCTTTTTGGCAGTAAATGTACCGGTTGTTTTGGAATTCCCGTGTTATATTTGTATTGTGAGTAGTGGCGGAAAACATTACTCACGAGGATTCATTTATAAAATTCTAAACGGCTTCATAATGACGGCACATAAAATCCGTAACCAGCAGATGGTACTGATCGAATGATACCGTTAATGTAGAAGAGGGCTTTTTGCTCTTCTCTCAGCCACTTGATACTGTGTAGGTGCAGTTGAGTAAACGACATCAGGTGACTGAGAGAAGAATAAAACTTCACATACCACATTCTATTGACTGAATAACTTCTAACGCTTTCATGAAATTTTAGACAATAGAAATGGATGGGATAACAAATGTTGAATCAAGTATTTAATATGGATTGCTTAGAAGGAATGAAAATGATTGAGGATAAATCAATTGATTTAATCCTGTGTGATTTGCCTTACGGAACGACTTCCTGTCATTGGGATGAGATTATTCCGTTTGATAAGTTATGGGAACAATATGAACGAATCATAAAAGACAATGGTGCTATTCTTTTAACAGCGAGCCAGCCATTTACTACAAAGGTAATTGCTTCTAATATGAAGTTATTTCGTTATGAATGGATCTGGAAGAAAGGGAATCATACAACAGGTTTTCCGAATGCAAACAGAATGCCATTAAAGAATCATGAAAATGTATTAGTCTTTTATAAGAAGTTACCAAAGTATTATCCTCAAGATTTGGTTTTATTAGATAAGCCGATTTATAAAAAAAGTACAGACAAGAAATTAAAAATCTTTGGCAAAAGAAATAATGAATCATTAAATAAGGTTCATGTAACCAAGTATACAAATTATCCTAAATCAATATTAGATTTTCCAAGGGAAAGTAAAACATTTCACCCAACACAAAAGCCAGTAGCTCTTTTCGAGTATCTGATCAAGACATATACAAAAGAAGGCGAAACAGTATTAGATAACTGCATGGGATCATTTACAACTGCTATCGCATGCATTAATACGAATAGAAATTACATTGGATTTGAAATGGATGAAGAGTATTGGAAGTTAGGAAATGAACGAGTAGCAAAACATATACAAACAATTAAGCATCCTTAACGGGGTGCTTTTAATTTTAGGGAAGGAAGTGACGGAATGTTTTGGTTAGGTTGCTTCGTTGGATATTGTGTAGGAATGACAATTTGTTTACTACTTATGATTCAATTCATTAAAGCAAAGGAAGTAAAAGAATTAGATTAATGAATGATGTGGAGTGGGGAAATGGCAAAGGAATATGCAAGGAAGTTTTATAAGTCAACAGCATGGAAGAAATGTAGAGCATCATATATATCTTCAACACTAGATGGAATGTGTGAGCATTGTAAAGAAGAACCAGGATACATCGTTGACCATATTGTGGAGATTACACCAGACAATATAAACAATCCAGATATAACATTGAACCACGAGAACCTACAATACTTATGCTTACCTTGTCATAATACAAAGACGTTTGGTAAGTCTGTATTGATTAGAGAAGATGTAATGTTTGATGAGAATGGAGATTTGATTAGAAGCTGTAGACAAGATGGATGAAAATGGGAGCTTGGTATTATCTAACCGTTGTGAATTTATTATGTAGTAAATTCTTTAGAATCTATCCAGTGTTCTTACTAGAATTTAAAAAAGACACCTTTTAAATTAAGAAGGTGTCATTCTTTTTAGGATAGATGTTTTAGTATTTGTGGCTTTTCCTGTAATACGGCTAAGGAGTGAAGAAGATCGTGCAAAAGCAAAAGGAACTGGACTCGTAAAAGGAAATCTCGATGCCGCAAAATGAGTTGTTTCATCATCAAGAAATTGAACAACTGTACCACTAGCACTACTAGAAACGACGATGGTCACAACATCTCCTGCATGTAGTCCATAAATAGTTGAGATATCAAGGACCGTAGCACGCTCAAGTTCTGGATCACCAGGGGTAGTTTCTACAGCAGTTGCGACAGGAGTACCATTGACGATAACTGCAAATCCAATAGTATAAGTGACTGTAAAATCATCTGGAATAAATATAATATTTGCAACAATTGAATATATTCCATCTTGGCTTGGTATAAAGGTATCCAAATTGTTATATTCATTTCCAAAATCGAATTGTTCAGTTTGAAAAGTAACAGTCACCTCAGTAACCGCAGGAACGGTTTGACCACTCTCCTGAGTTTTTATGGCCCTAAACGCAGATTCTATCGCACCTGGTCCTGGTATTCCTTGTATTCCTTGTATTCCCTGTGGTCCCGGAGGTCCTGGTATTCCTTGTGGTCCTGGTGTTCCTTGAATACTTTGAATAGGAATACTAACAGGATCAGGGACAGGACAAGGACATGGGGGGCAATGTCTTTTATCATTAGACTGCAAGGGAAATCAACTCCTAAAATAAAATAACAAACGCTTATATTATTTTATTGCAAACCAAATTCTTTTTCTTGTATGTTTACCTCATGAAAAATAATAAATAAAGCCATTCAGGATCTTTTAGAAGAAAATAAAATTAATAATCCCCCCCTTTAAAAAATATAATTTTAAATTTGATAGGGACCGAGGGGGGAGCTTCACGTAACACATGGGTCGCACGCGTGGGGGGTGTGGTCATGAAAGGAGTGATTACTTATGAGTAACGATCAAGTTTTAGAAATAGAAAAAAGAATTAAGCGAGAAATAACAAGATTAAACAGCTTATTGAAAAATTTAGAACCAAAAAAGAAAAGAGCAGTTTCTTCACTCATTAAGAATGCTGCTTTTATGGCCGTCACTTTAGAAGACCTGCAAGAGAAAATTAATAAGAATGGTACTACAGAGCAATATCAAAATGGAGCCAATCAATTCGGTACTAAAAAGTCCTCCGATGTAGAGGTGCATAACAATATGACGAAAAACCATGCCCAAGTTATGAAACAATTGATAGATCTACTTCCAAAAGAACAACCTAAAGAAGATGATGACGGATTCGATGATTTTGTGGCTGATAAATGAGTAAACGAGTAAGAAAGCAGTATCCGTTAGCTTATAATCCAATCATTGAGTATTACAATCAAATCGAATCTGGGGAAGTAATCGTATCTAGTAAAGTTAGACGAATATATAAGAAGCTTGTTGACGATGTTTATGATACTTCTTCTGTATTCGAGTATGATTCTAAGAAAGCAAATCATGTAATTGAATTTATTGAGAATTTTTGCAAACATTCGAAAGGCAAGTGGGGCGGTAAGCCGATTGAATTAGAGTTATGGCAAAAGGCATTTTTAGCTGCATCGTTTGGCTTTGTTCATAAGATTGATGGTACAAGAAAGTACAGAGAAGTCTTATTGATTGTGGCTCGTAAAAATGGTAAATCAACAATTGCTTCTGGTATCGGTTTGTATTTACAAGTAGCAGATGGAGAACCTGGGGCAGAGATTTATGCTGTAGCTACTAAATTAGACCAAGCGAAATTAGTTTGGTTAGATGCGAAAAGAATGGTTAAAAAGTCACCAGTGCTATTAAAACGAATTAAACCGCTTGTTCGTGAGTTGAATGCAGATTTTAATGATAGTACATTTAAACCATTAGGGAGCGATTCAGAAACTCTTGATGGTCTTAACGTTCACGGTGCTATGATGGATGAAATTCATGCTTGGAAAGATAAAAACTTATACGATGTTATAGTAGATGGTACTTCCGCAAGGGAACAGCCAATGATTTTTATGATTACAACAGCTGGAACTATTCGTGAATCCGTTTATGATATGAAATATGAAGAAGCTGAAATGCTTTTAAATGGTTTTGATGATCCAGACGGTTATAAAGACGATAGATTTCTGCCAATTATTTATGAATTGGACAAACGAGAAGAATGGACGGATGAAAAAACTTGGAAGAAGGCTAATCCGGGTCTTGGGACCATTAAAAAAGTTGACCAATTAGAAACCAAGGTTAATAAAGCAAAAGCTAATCCATTACTTGTTAAAAACTTATTAACGAAAGATTTTAATATACGTGAGACAAGTACAGAAGCATGGTTAACATTTGAACAGTTAAATAATAAAGTTATCTTTGATATAGCAAAATTAAAACCTTCATATGGTATTGGCGGTTGTGACTTATCTTCCACAACTGACTTAACCGCAGCGAAGGTTATTTTTATGGTTCAAAACGATCCACATATCTATGTTAAACAAATGTATTGGCTTCCAGAAGATTTACTTGAACAAAGAAGTAAAGAGGATAAAATACCTTATGATTTATGGTGCGAACAAGGATTATTAAGGACCACACCAGGTAATTCTGTTCATTATAAATTTGTAACAGAATGGTTCTTAGAAATGCGAGATGAACTTGGTATTTATATCCCTTGGATTGGTTATGATAGATGGTCCGCGAAATATTGGGTTGAAGAAATGGAAGGGTACTTTGGTAAAGAAGCGATGGTTCCAATTGCTCAAGGTAAACAAACTCTTTCTAGTCCTATGAAGTTATTAGGAGCAGATTTAGAATCAAAATTAGTAAATTATAATAACAATCCTATTGATAAATGGTGTTTATCGAACACAGCCATTGATGTTGATAAAAACCTTAATATACAGTCGAACAAAACAAATAATCAGCGACGTCGTATTGATGGTACAGCAGCTCTTTTAAATGCATATGTAGTACTTCAAGAAAAACGTAATGATTACTTAAATATGATTTAAGGGAGGTGAGAAATTGGGGTTATTTGATAAGATATTTGGAAAGAAACAATCCCCTACTACAACTCGTTTTGAAATGATAAACGATAATGGAGGAGGTTTTTTCTCCTGGAATGGAAGTATCTATGAGAGTGATATTATTAGAGCTTGTATACGTCCTAAAGCAAAAGCAGTAGGTAAATTAATTGCTAAACATATTAGGGATAATGCAAATGAATTTAAAGTGAATCCTGATCCATATATGAGGTTTATTTTAGAAGAGCCGAATCCATTAATGACGGGTCAAATGTTTCAAGAAAAAATGACAGTTCAATTAGAACTTAATCATAATGCATTTGCTTACATTAAACGGGATGATCTAGGGTTTGCCACTGAAATTTATCCCATTCCTTGTGTAACTGTAGAAGTTGTGGAAGGAGTTCAAGGTGATATTTTCTTAAGATTTTACTTTAAAAACGGAAAGAGAATGACCGTCCCATATGTGGATGTAATTCATCTCAGAAAAGATTTCAATGAAGATGACTTTTTCGGAGAACATCCAGGAAAATCACTATCCTCATTGATGGACATAGTTACAACTACCGATCAAGGGATTGTAAAAGCAATTAAAAATAGTGCAGTAGTGAAATGGATATTGAAATTTAAGTCCGTTCTAAAGCAAGAGGATATTAATACACAAGTACAAAACTTTGTTAACAATTATTTAAGTATCGATAATGTTAACGGTGGAGCTGCTTCATCTGATCCACGTTATGATTTAGAACAAGTTAAACCGGAAGCATTTGTTCCAGATTCTAAGCAAATGCAGGAAACTACTCAAAGGATTTATAATTTTTTCAATACAAACGAAAAAATTATACAAAGTAAGTATACAGAAGATGAATGGATATCCTACTTCGAGAGCGAAATTGAACCATTAGCGATGCAGCTTGCTGGAGAATACACCAGGAAGCTTTTTTCACGTCGTGAAAGAGGATTCGGTAACAAGATTATCTTTGAAGCATCAAGTCTTCAATATGCTTCTATGTCCACAAAAATGAACCTTGTTCAAATGGTAGATAGAGGAGCAATGACACCAAATGAATGGCGTTCAATTCTTTCTCTCGGACCAATAGAAGGCGGAGATAAACCAATCCGTCGATTAGATACAGCATTAGTTAAAGATGGAAATGTTACTGGTAAAGGAGGTGAGAATAGTGGAAAAGACGGAGCTCAGGGAAATAGTAACTCAGGGAATGGAAATTAGAGAAGATGCTGAGGGTAATAAAATTCTTTCAGGATACGCTGTAAAGTGGGAGAAGAATTCGGTTGTTATGGGTTATTACCGAAAATTCCGCGAGCAATTCCGACAAGGTGCATTCTTAGAGTCATTGCAAAAAGATGACCAGCGTTTCTTGTGGGCACATGATACTTCTAAAGTATTGGGTAGAACAAAGAACAACACTTTGCAATTGGCGGAAGATTCCATTGGATTAAGGTTCGAATTGACATTACCAAAAACAACGCTTGGAAATGACACATATGAAACGATTAAGCGTGGCGATGTCGATGGTGTTAGCTTTGGTTTTAGTATGATTACTGAGGAGATTAACGAACCGGACGATGATCTTATGTTACGGACTGTAACCAAAGCTAAATTATTAGAAGTAAGCGCGGTTGCTTTTCCGGCTTATCCAGATTCAGAGGTAAGTGCAAGAGGTTATGACCCTTACAAACAATTTGTAGAAGATCGTGAGCAAGATGAATTACGTAAAAGACTAATCATAAAAACTTATTTATAGAGGAGAATGATAATATGAATCGTTTACAAGAAATTTTACAACGTAAAGCGGAAATCCGCACAGCATTAGAAGGTACTGGAGAAGTTGATTTAGCAGCATTGGAAACTGAATTACGTGAACTAAGTGAAGAACAAAATGGAATTGAAACACGTCAACGTTTATTACAAGAAGCTAGTGCTATCAATGAAGGTGGAGCACCTGAAACTCGTACAATTCAAACGTTTAATACTGATCCACAAGGTGAGCAGCGAGAATTTGGTACGGATTCCCTTGAATACCGAAATGCTTTCATGAATTATGTGTTACGTGGTGAAGCAATTCCTGCTGAAATTCGTGCAAATGCGATTACAAAAACTGGCGATGTTGGTTCTGTTATTCCGCAAACAGTATTGAATCAAATTATTGAAAAAATTGAAGCTGTAGGAATGATTCTTCCACTTGTTACACGTACTGCAATTAAAGGTGGAGTGAGCATTCCGACTTCTTCTGTTAAACCAGTAGCAACATGGGTAGCTGAAGGAGCTGGAAGTGATACTCAAAAGAAAACGACTGGTAGCATTACATTTAATTACTACAAATTACGCTGTGCTGTAGCAGTTTCTTTAGAAGTTGATACTATGGCACTATCGGTCTTTGAATCTACTTTAATCAACAATGTTGTGGAAGCAATGACAAAAGCGATTGAGCAATCAATTATCAACGGAACTGGTTCTGGTCAACCAAAAGGTATTTTGACTGAAACACCTGTTGCAGGGCAATCGTTAGATATTGCTAAAATTGAGTATAAAACATTAGTTGATGCAGAAGCAGCGTTACCTCTTGAATATGAAGATGGTGCAGTTTGGTGCATGACAAAGAAAACGTTTATGTCTTATGCTGGGATGGTAGATGCAAATGGACAACCTATCGCAAGAGTAAACTATGGTATTAATGGAAAAACAGAACGAGTTCTGTTAGGACGTCAAGTTGTGCTTTGCAACTATATTGATAGCTTTTCAACGGCGGTAGTTGGTAAACCATTCGCTTTCTTATTCAATTTCAGTGATTATATTTTGAACACTAATTATCAAATGGGTGTTAAAAAATATGAAGATAACTTAACAGATGATATGGTAACAAAAGCAATTATGGTTGTCGATGGTAAAGCGGTAAATGTTAACTCTCTTGTAGTTCTTAAAAAGGCAGCAGTTTAAGGAGCTGATAGCAGATGAAAAGCTTAGTTATTAAGCCGTTTATCGATAAAGATACACAAATAGGATATTCGGAAGGTGATATGTACGAATCAGCAGATTCTAAACGTATCACCTTTTTAGTTAAAGAAGGATATTTAAGTACACCACCTAAGAAAACGGTGAAGAAAGATGCTTGATGTTGTAAAAAAAGCATTGCGTGTTTCTCATAATGCTCTTGATGATGAAATTTCAGATCTAATTGAAGCAGCCCGGCATGACTTAATGTTGTCGGGCGTTGCTTCTACAAAAGTGAATGTGGACACTGATCCACTTATTAAACGAGCGATTATTACTTATGTAAAAGCTAATTTTATTCCAGATGCAAAAGAAGCAGAACGATTCCAATTATCTTATAACATGCTTAGAAACCACCTAACTTTAGCAGGTGATTATAAATGAACGATATTTTATTTTTTCCAGTTGTTACAATTATTGAAGATGAACTAGGACAAAAAGAGGAAATCAAAACATTTAGTAGACAAGTGTTTTGTAAGAAAAAGTCTGTTCCACAATCGGAATTTTTCCAAGCTGGGCAAAGTGGAATTAAAGCTAGTTGTACATTGATTGTTCATTCGTTGGACTATCAAGAAGAAACTAAAGTGAAATATAGTGAGAAAACGTATAGTATTTACCGCACATACGAAAGAGAAGATGAAAAGGTTGAATTGTATTGTGAGGTGAAAGCCGGTGTCTAGTATTAACGATTTTGCAAATGAGATTGCAAGAGAGCTGCAAAGATATTCTAACGCGCTTGAAGAAGATGTTGAGAAAGCTACAGAAGAAGTTTCAGATAATCTTGTAGATGACTTACAACAAAATAGTCCAAAAAGGACTGGTAAGTATCGTAAAGGGTGGCGTAAGAAGAAAGAAGGAAAGAAATATATTATCCATAATAAAACCCACTATCAATTAACTCATTTGTTAGAAAAAGGTCATGCAAAAAAAGGTGGCGGTCGTGTTCCGGCTAAAGTTCATATTGCTCCAGCTGAAGAAAGAGCAATAGCTGATTTATTAGAACGTGTGGAAAGGGCGGTTAGTCAATGACGTTAGCTGAATTAAAGAAAATTCTTGATGCTACAGGTTATTCTGTGGCTTATTCGCATTTTACAGCAACTCCAGATAATCCAGTTCCTAATCCACCTTATATTTGCTTTCTTGTGAACGGTTCAGCCAATCTCATGGCTGATAACAAGGTATATCAAAAAGTAAATGATGTCAGTATTGAACTTTATACATTAAGAAAAGATTTGGTTGCAGAAGCCAAGTTAGAGAAAGTCTTAGATGATCTTGAGATACCTTACGAATCATTTGAGGCTTTTATTGAATCTGAAAAATTATATCAAAAAATATATGAAATGAGGTTGATGTAAATGCCTGAAAATAAAGTTGTATTTGGTTTAAAAAAGGTGCATTACAGCGTAATTACTGAAGATGATACTGGAAAAATCACATATGGTACGGTTGGGAAATTACCTGGTGCGGTAGAAATGAAATTAGAGCCAAAAGGTGAACAAACTGACTTTTATGCGGATGATAGCAATTACTATACTGAATCAAGTAACCAAGGATATGAAGGTACATTAAACATTGCGAATATCACAGAAGCTTTTCGTACTGATGTTTTAGGCGAAATTTTAGATGCAACGGACAAAGTGCTTACAGAAGTTTCAAATGCAAAAATTAAGAAAATCGCTCTTATGTTTGAGTTTGATGGAGATGTAAAAGCGACACGTCATGTCCTTTATAACGTATCTGTTGCACGTCCTGGTGCTTCATCTTCCACAAAGAGTGATAAAACTGAGCCAAGCACAACTGAATTATCATTTGTTGCAGCACAACACCCAACAAACTTTAAGGTTAAGACTTCCACAACAGTAGGTACACCAGCATCTGTTTATGATGCTTGGTATACAAAGCCTTATGAAAAAACAGGAGCGTGAAAATAGATGGAAAAAACAATTGTAATTGATGATAAAAATGTACTTTTAAAAAGTACCGCTGGTACAGCTATCCGTTATAAGTCTCAATTTAGACGTGACATGTTCGCGGATATTCTTAGTTTAGGTGTACTTTCTTCATTGATTTCCCCTAATGGCGAGCAGGAGAATATCGACTTTACTCAAGCGGATTTGAGTAGATTAGATTTTGAAGTTATATATAACTTAGTTTGGGCGTTTGCTAAGACGGCAGATAAAAGTGTTCCAGATCCATTATCATGGCTTGATACATTTGGTGAGTTTCCGATTGCTGAGATTATTACTGGAATTCAAGATTTAATTAAAAGCACTGTTCAATCAAAAAAAAAATAACAAGTAATGGGCAAGAAGAGCAAGGAGATGACGGTGATTTTTCCGTTGATACATTCCTTGCTCTTTGCTATTCATGCAAACTCTCAAAAATAGATTTAGAGGATATGACGATAGGTGACTGCTTAGATTACATTGACGAATATGTTGAAATGCAGAATCCACAAAAGGAAAAACAAAATACAAGAAATGCTACTCAAAAAGACTTTAACGCCTTCTAAGAAAGAGAGGTGAGACTATGGCAGGAAGTAGAATAAAAGGTATTACAGTTGAAATCGGTGGTGAAACCACTGGACTTCAGAACGCCTTAAAAGATGTAAATAAACGTAGCAATGATTTAGCGAAAGAATTAAAAGATGTTGAACGATTATTAAAATTCAATCCAGGTAACGTGGAAGCATTAGCGCAAAAACAACAGCTATTAACTCAGCGTATTGAAGCAACAACTGAAAAGTTAAGCCAATTAAAAGCAGCTGAACAGCAAGTACAGGCTCAATTTGAGCGTGGAGACATTGGAGAAGAGCAGTACCGGGCATTTAGGCGTGAACTTGAGTATACAGAAGGTTCCTTAGGTGGACTTCAAAACCAATTAAAGAACATGAAAGATGAGCAAGAAAGAGCCGCACGTTCAACTCGTGAATTAAATACTCTTTTTGATGCAACAGGAACAAGCGTTGATCAATTCGCTGATATATTAGGTGGTCGATTAACAACAGCAATTCGAAATGGAACAGCTACATCATCACAATTAGAAGAAGCAATTGAACGTATAGGACGAGAAGCTTTAGGAACCGATACGGATATTGATAAATTAAGACGTGCGCTATCTTCTCTAGATGATGGGAATTCAATTGAAAATGTGAGAAATGAATTAAGAGATTTATCACGAGAGGCTGAAAGAGCTCAAAATGACGTTAATGATTTGAATATTGAATTAGAAAACATGTTAGGCGCTGCAGCGGCTGGTGCTGGCATAGGTAAAGTGCTTGAAACCGCACTTGATACTTCTAAATTAAAAACAAAAATTGATATTACTTTTGATGTTCCTGAGGAATCGAAAAAGTCAGTAGAAGAAGCCGTTAGAAGTGTAGAAGCATATGGTGTCGATGCAGAAGCATCACTTGAAGGAGTAAGACGCCAATGGGTACTAAATAAAAACGCTTCAGACGAAGCAAATACAGCTATTGCTAAACAGGCTGCTGTTATTGCTAATTCGTATGCTGGCTTAGATTTTACTGAATTAATTCAAGAGACGTATGAAATTGGAAATGAGTTAGGGATATCTCAAGAAAATGCAATAGCTATGGCTGATGCACTTTTAAAAGCCGGATTCCCACCTGAACAATTAGATATCATTGCTGAATATGGAGGACAGTTAACTCGAGCGGGTTTCAAAGCTGAAGAAATACAGGCAATTATGGAAGCAGGAGTCGAAACAGGCACTTGGAATTAGATTATAGTTCCCTTGTATGGCGACATACAATGAAAAACTCCTTTAATTCAGTGAAACTCTCAAATGAGACAATACTGAGCGAAGCCTTTTTATTAAGGAACGTGCAACGACTAGTCGAAAGACGTAGGGTGTAAGCAAATGACACTCGAAACGGGGAGCAACTCAAGTAGTTGAAGATATAGTCTAATCTATGCGGTGACGTATAGCAGTTCGTAAGAGAACGGGCGTGACGTTGCGAATCACGTTGAATATAAATGATTGATAATCTTTTAGATGGTTTGAAGGAAGGTCGGATTCAATTAGCTGAGTTTGCTCAAGGGGCGGATAAAGCTTTAAAAGAGGCTCTTGATGGTTCGGGTATTGCGACTGAACAAATAGAAAAATGGGGAGCAGCTGTAGCGGCTGGTGGAAAAGAAGGGTCACATGCTATGGTAGAGGTGGCCAAAGCGATTGAAGGAATAGAAGATCCTGTAAAAAGAAACCAAGTTGGAGTTAAAGTTCTAGCCACTATGTTTGAAGATCAAGGGTCAAATATAACCAATACTTTGATAAATGCGTCTCAAAAATCAATAGACTTTAAGAATAACCAAGATCAATTGAATGAATCCGTCAAAAAAATGGATGCAAATCCAGCTGTAATGATGCAACAAGCTATGGCTGATTTAAAAATAGCACTTGAGCCAGTCCTATTGGTTATTGCTCAAGTTGTGGGTAAAATTGCCGAATGGATTCAGAATAACCCTACATTAGCAGCAACTATTACTGTAATTGCTACAGCAATTGGAATTATTATGGCGGCACTGGTGGCACTGACTCCCGTACTTTTATTAGTAACAACTCAGGCACTAACCTTTGCAGGAGTCATGGCTGTATTAACTAGTCCGTTCACATTAATAGCTGCCGCAATAGCCGCAGTTATTGCCATTTTGATATTATTTGGCGATGAAATTATGCGTGTATACAACGAGTATTTGAAACCGACGGTAGATCAAATTGTAGCCACCATAAATGAAACTTTAAAGCCAGCATTCGAAAAAGGATTTTCAGTGATACAGAATATTGTTAAGGATGCATTCACAATCATTCAGCGTGTGTGGAATGAAATATTATCACCTGTGTTTTCAGTCCTTGTAACAATAATTAAAACAGTCCTTTTACCAGCATTTCAATTCGTATTCGGTGCAATTGGTAGTGTTGTGGGTGATGCGTTCAAAGGGATTGAAAGTGTGTGGAAGAATGTTTTAAAGCCAATTCTTAACGGAATTATAGATTTTATTAGTGGTGTATTTACAGGTGATTGGGAAAAAGCTTGGAATGGTATAGTTAAAATTTTTAGTGGAGTGTTCGAAGGTATTAAAGCGGCAGCAAAGGCTCCAATAAATGCTGTTATTTCAATGATAAATGCAATGATAAAAGGGATTAATAGTGTTTCTGTTCCTGATTGGGTTCCGGGTATCGGTGGTTCCTCAGCTAATATTTCTACAATTCCAATGTTAGCAACAGGTGGACATGTTCTTGGAGATGGACAATTTATAGCTGGGGAAGCTGGACCGGAATTATTCATTAAAAGTGGAAATCGTGTTTCTGTGACTCCATTATCTTCAAGTGAAAAATCGCTTGGTATCACAGGCACTATGAGCCGATTAATTGGTGATATGAGCTATACAATGGCTAGTTCTTTGAATCAATTATCTGATTTAAAAGGTGTAATGAGTGGGGTTTATAGCAGCCTATCAAATAGTTCACAAGCTATGAATCGAAATACAACTCAATCAACTGTGGATGGTAATTCCTCTAAATCAAATGGTAATATTTCATATAATTTCGCTGAGATGTTCAAAGGCTCATCATTTGTAATTAGAGAAGAAGTGGATATACAAAAACTAGCAAGGGAAATAAATAATCTTGTTAAAGGATCAGGTAGAGGAGTGAGATAAGTATGAGTTTAACAATAGATGGGAAAACGTTAAATGAATTAGGTTTAGCGCTTTTACCAGGGCATGAACATCCAGCGGCACCCTCTACTCGTGATTATACAGTTTCAATTCCAGGAGTACCTGGTGCATATGATTTTGGGGCGGATTTAGAACCAAGGCCTTTTACTTTGCCATTATTGGTTAAACCGCAACCAAGCCAAGCTTTATCAGCACGAAAAATAAGAGAAATCATGAAACCCTTTTTTGATCCATATGGGAAAACGAAAACAGTGAGATTGACTTTTGATTATGAACCGGATAAATACTACAAGGTTAGATATAGCGGTAGTTTAGACACAAGTCGCTATAAAACAATGGCTAACCTTGTTTTTCCATTAACAGCATTTGATCCATATGCATATTCGGTATTTGATACTACTAACGACATACTATGGGGAAGTGATATTCCTTTTATGTCAGATATACCGTTTGGGATTGGTGATTATATGTACGATGTTACCGCACCAACAACATTGAAAATTGAAAATGTGGGTTCACTTGTAGTACGTCCTATCATCAGGATAACTGGAAGTGCTAGTTCTATGACTCTTGCCACTAATGGTAAGAGTTTTTCTTTGGGCTCATTTCCTGAAGGTGCCAATCTTTTAATTGATAGCCAACACTATGCGGTCACTAGGGATGGACAGAATTATATTTCGAAGATGACAGGAGACTTTTTAGAGTTACTTCCAGGTGAAAATTCGATTTCTATTACTGGTACAAACTTAAATTTTCAAATTTCATTTGAATTTCACGCAAAATATATGTAAGAAGGCGGTGATACCGTGGCTGATGTACCTCGTTTATTAGAGTCAGACAAGTTATGGCAAGGAACACCAAAGATAAATCAAGCTATTGATGTTATAAATGGATTATCAAAACCAGCAACACGAGATCGAATTGCGGATAATGCTGTTAACTTCGAGAAAATGTATGTTCCTGAAGCTCAAATACTTAATAGGAACTATATTGAAGTTAACTATAAAACTCGAAAAATTACGATTCTAAAGAATTGTTCTATATCTATTGAAAAGTATGCATTTAATATATCACCATCACAAATTGAATTATCATTACCAGATCAAAGTAATGATGGTGTATTGCATTTATTAGTTTACAACCACCGTACAGGTGAATTGAGTTGCAAACCTTTTACTTCAGCAGGAGATAACGAACTATCAATTGCACGCCTCTATGGGAAGAAAGTGTACGGTCAAAACTACGAATTCATTACATTTGTTAGTGATGATGATAATTACAACTATCTAGCTGATAGAAAAATCACCGTTACAAATGCAAACGTTGCTGCAGATGCATTAGATTACACTCGAATTAATATGTATGAAGCAACAATTATAGAAAAAGATAAGGTTATTGTTGATTTAAAAAGAAAGAAAGCAATCATTAAACCAAATACATTTTCTACTATGGGTAACGATATTTTTAATTTAAATCAGACAGGAACAAACCTTTATATCGATCTCCCTACCGATGCAAAGTTATATGCGTTTGTTTTAGATATAACAAAATCTCCTTTTACTGTTTCGTTTGAAGTATATAACGACAAGACAAAGTTTAAAAATAAAAGACTATTATTCTATTATTACAACAACATTCCTTTAGGGAAAAATACAAACTTTATTAAGGTAATAGGGGAAATGGGTGAGATCCTAACAATTAAGGAAATCATTCATAAACATTTAAACAATCCATTTGTTCGAACAATTATCAAGCTTATTGGTGACTCTATCACAGCAGGACTGTGTGGGACTGGCTACAGTGCAACGGATAAACCAATTGGAAACACCGGATATAAGACGAACGTAACAACTGCGGTTTGTTGGGCGAATATGCTGAGAGATCATGTTATATCTGAATATAATCGTGAGTTCGATGTTTCAGTAAATGATCCGAATATTTCTTTCTTAGCTGCAACACATCAAATTGTAGAGAATAACGCTACCACGTTTAAATGGCAAGCTTTCTTCTCAAATACAACAACAAATAACGGTATCCAGTTCACTTTCTATGGTGATCACTTCAGTATTTACCATGCTACTGTTGGCGGTGGCGGTATAATGGATATTTATGTAGATGGCGTGAAATGGGGAGAATTAGACACTTACGGAACATATGCCGACAATGTGGAAAAGAAAATTACTGGTTTGACACTAGGAGATCATTTAGTTGAAATTCGAGAAACAAACCGAAAGAATGCTGGTGCATCAGGTTATTCTATATATATTCAAGGTCTAAAAATCCCTAAAACTGCTGATGTTGTTAATTTTGGAATTAGTGGTAAACATTCGCAATATCTATACCAACAAAGAGATCAGTTAATTGAATCTGCTGACAGCATCGTTATTATGCAAATTGGAACAAATGACCGTCATAATTTCAAAACAACGGCTGTAACAAAGAGTTATCAACGAGAACTTATAAAATACATTCGTTCGTTAGGAAAAGACGTAATTGTCATGGCAGCGAATCCAGTTTCAGTAGCGAACGATATGGAAGCAGTACGTAATTTCAAGATGGATGATGTTGATCGTTCTATCCATCAAGTAACAAAAGAGTTCAAGATGGATTACATTTCGAATTATAAAGGTTATATGGAATATGCAGTTAATACTGGCGTAACCATTGATTCTTTATTATTTGATGGTCTGCATCCAAACGATGAAGGATACAAAGTAATGTTTGAGAATACTGCAAAAGGTCTTGGATTAACATTGTTGAGAGATGGTGTAAGTTATGTATAATAGTAATTTTCGACATATAAAAGTCTATGATATTAAAATGAATTTAGTGGCTATCTTAGAAAATGCATATAAAATTGGATATGTTAAAGAGACAAATAATTTGTGGACGTGTTCCTTTTCATTACCTCTTAACGATCCAAAACGTTTTGAAGTTAAGCCAAAGTATTTTATTGAGCTATATGACCATGATAAATATATTGGGAAATTCATAGTCAATCCAAAGAAAACAGTTAAAAACGAAAGTGACAACAGCATAACTTACAATTGTGAGCATGTTTGGAGTACATTGCACTCAGACGTGCTTTTTCGTTACCATCAATTGACGAATTGGACAACAAGAGATGTACTTGAGTATTTATTAAGCAAACAAGAAATAAAACATTGGAAACTAGGGGATTGTCACTTTGAACGATATTTTCATTATGCATGGGAAAATGAAAATTCACTTTTAAATGCACTTGTAAGTGTTCCTAAGCCTTTCAATGAGTCCTATTTGTGGACTTGGGATGATACAACATATCCCTTTACCCTTAATCTAGTTCGTGTAACTAATGAAAAAGTTGATACCATTCGATATGGTAAGAATTTAAAAGGTATTGAGAAGGAAGAAGATCCAACTGGGTTGATAACTAGAATATTCCCTCTTGGATATGGTGAAGGGGTAAACCAGTTAGGAATTGAGAAAGTAAATGGTGGTGTACCTTATTTAGAAGCAGAATTCACTATTATTGATGAACACGGCATTCATAAACAAATATGGGTTGATAGACGTTTTGAAGATGCAAAATCATTAAAAGCATCAGCACAAGCCTTGTTAGATAAGTATAAGAAGCCGCAAACCACTGTTTCTGTGGACTGTATAGATTACGAACTCATTGATCCATACAAGATTATAAAATATGACATTGCAAAAATAGTTGGTGTATATGACCAAGATGTCGATACAAATGATGATTTAAGAATCATGAAAATTACTAAGCCGGATATTTATGGAGATCCATCGAATATACAGTTTGATCTTGGAAACGTTCGTGAAGATATCGGAACAACAATTACTGATTTACAAAAGAAGCAATTAGTAAACGATACTTATTCACAAGGTTCAACTAATATTGATAGTCGTGATTTCCAAGATAATTGTGATCCAGATCATCCAGCCGTTATAAGGTTTCAAATACCAAATGATGTTATGAATGTGAATGAATTATTGCTCACATTTGAAACTTTAAGATTTAGAGCCTACGAACGTGCGATAAAAGGCGGTGGGGCTGTTGTGGGTTCGACTTCCGCAGGTGGATCAAACATGTCTACAACATCGGCAGGTGGCGGATTGGTGATAACGAGTAGCGCAGGTGGTGGTATTGTTAAAACATCGAGTGGGGGTGGAGACCACGTTCATAAGATGTTTCATGGCGGTGGTATTATGCCTGCTGAACCTACTACAATAGGATTGCATACAGCTTTTTCTGATCCAGGTAGGAATACATCAGCTTCAATATACGTAAAAGGAACAGGTTCAAGCTTATACACACATGGCTCTAGTGGTGACCATACGCATGAGACTACATTGCCAAATCACACCCATAGTACTACTGTTCCGCCTCACTCACATGATTACAGTACACCAAGCCATACACATGATATGACATTGCCCAACCATACCCACGAAATTGAGTACGGCATCTTCGAATTTAACGAGACGCCATCAAAAGTAACGATAACTGTGGATGGTAATGTAGTTCCTTTCACCTCAACAAGTGGACAAGATATAGACTTGGAACCATATATAGCAAAGGATGATGAAGGGAAATTTCAACGCGGTCGTTATGTTGAGATTAAAATTACACCTAATAGTTTAGCTAGAATAAATGCCACTGTTACTGGACGTCTTTTTATCCAGTCAAGAAAAGGTGGAACATTTTAATATAAATTATTAAAAATACAAAAGGAGATGGAAAAACATGCAAACAATTGAAATCCATACACAAAGCGGGTTAAAACACACGGTGCAAACTGAGGTATACAATGCACAGGTGCTAAACGATCAATTGAATAATAATGACCTAATCACCGTGCTTATCGGTGATTTTATTATTCAACGAATCGATGTGAAACGTATTCTTCCACGTGATCATCAAACTGTGGAAGGCACTACAAAAGTTGAAGTTCATACAAACGGCGGAAAAACAATTACGATTACGACAAATGATTATGATCCAATCTTCTTAAATGAACAATTAAACAACAGTAACACTGTAACAGTAGTTGTTGGAGATTACATCTTTTCAAGAATCGATGTAAAACAAGTGGTGCCTGTGAAAGAAGAACTAAAAGAACCAGAGCAACCAACAGACCCTGTTATTCCACCGACAACCGAGGAACCAGATCCAGAAGAAACAGGAGATGGTGGCACTACTGAGCCAACTACACCACCAACAGAAGGAGAAGAAACAACAGAAACGCCAAATGAACCTACAGAGCAGCAATAAGCTGGTCTTTTTATTTTGAAAGGAGCATGAATCATGTGGATTGTTATTATACAAGACTCCTATTCACCTAATGTATTCTATTTTATGGATTATGATGAAGCCAAAAGAAATTTTGATAAACAAGTTTCTATGGGTGTCGCATGTGTTTTGGCGGAATGTAAAGAAAGTAATTTTTAATGATACACTTTAGAATTGATATAGGTATTTAATAAGGAGGCTAAAGTATGATAAGAGATATGTTTGGCGACATAGTCTCAACAACCGAAAAGCGATGCAAAACGTGTAATCAAGTTACAGAAATAATATATAGTCATGGAGGGTTTTCTACTAGACCTTGTAAATGTACTGATGAGTTGTTTCGCAAAATGATGAACGGAAAATCTAAAAAGGTTTTTATTGGAAAGGTACAGGGTCGTAAATTTGAATAAAATACGGCTTTGAATAGAAAAAGGGAGACTTTAACTCTCTTTTTCTTTAATATAGAAAGAGAATAAATGTTTTATATGATTAAATGGGTATGTGAGGTGAATATATGGAACAGTTTATTTCCATAATTATATTTTCTTTACCAGGATTACTTGCTTATTTTTGGTTACAACTCTTTGGCTTAAATCCAACAGTCAAGCATACACCAACTGAAATGGTAGGGCTTGTAGCCTTACTGTGGGTTCCAACTACTGGTTTAACAATTATTACGTATAACCTAGCAGTATATCTATTATCAATTCCAACTATTTATCTTACCGACATTAAAGAGATAAGCACATTATCAACAAATTTACTATTTTTGATGAGTTACGTGTTGTTAAGTACCTGTTTTAGTTTTTTAGTTGCTTTTATGTGGGGAAGCTATTTATACAAACTGGTTTTGAAATTGGTTAACAGGGTAAGGAAGCAACGTAAAACCTCTAGACTTTCAGAAGATACGAGTGTATGGGATACATTCTTTTTCAGGCTTGAAAAAGCTGAGGAAAGGGCACTTATTGTGGAAATGTACAAAATTGATAAGCCAGATGAAAAAACATATGGAGCTGTAATTAGGATGTCCCGCCCTTTTGAGACGGAACGATCCTTAATACTAGATGAATCTGAAGAATGGAAAGAATCACATGAGTACTATAAATATCCTGTTAAAAGAACTTACGTAGACACGAAATCAGGAATAGTAGTCAATGAGTTAGACCATTTAAACCCGACTGTCACTTCTTAGGTGGTCGCGGAGCTGAGTATGTAGGTCTTTCTCCTGAACGGATTTCACGCGGTGTAGGCGTTGCAGTCACTTTAGGAGTATTTGTTTGATTTGAATTAGACATGTTACAACCTCCTTTCTTCCAAATAATACAATAGTTTTTGAAAGAATTCGACAAAAAATTAAGAGGTCATTATACAAGTTTAAGAGAAGCGATTTCGCTTCTCTTTTTATTTTGAGGAGATGATCAGTGTGAAACGAATAGTAAATCAAGCAATTTATGAAAAGCATGTTAGCCAAGAAAATAAAAATCTAGTCAAAGATTTTCTAATTGAAAAGAAAGCACAAGGAAAAGCGGCAAGCACTTTACAGCAATACAATTGGGATTTACGAATTATTTTGTTTCTAATACATGAACACTTCGAAAATAAAAATCTTATTGGTTTAACACGAAAGGATATTCGAAATTTATCTATCATCTTTCAAGAAATGGGGATGTCCAATGCACGTGTAAATGGATTGATGAGTGCTTTACGTTCAGCACTTGAATTTTGCGCAGACGATGATGACTATAATTATGAATTCAATGTAGGTTCAAGGGTACGAGGTTTACCTAAGAATCCAATTAGAGAAATTACATTTATCACTGAGGACCAAATTAATTGGTTAATTGATGAATTACTTGAACAAGAGAAATATATGTTAGCAACTTATTTATCACTTTCATATTTTAGTGCAGCAAGAAAAAATGAAGTATATCAGGTACAAAAAAATGAATTGACTCAAAAATATTACACTAATATCGTACAAGGTAAACGTGGGAAGAAATTTCGATTGTACTATAACGATCGTGTACAAGAGTGTATAAAAATGTATTTGAATCAAAGAGGTAGGGATGCGATTCCTCAGTTGTTTGTAAAGTTATATAAAAACGGTCGACGACAATTAATTAATAAAAGTACATTTAATTATTGGTGTAAGATTTTTGGCCATATGTTAAGCGGAAAAGAAGGTAAAGAATATCGTATTAATCCACACTGTTTCCGACATAGTCGATTAGATAACTTGAAAGTTCAAGGAATACCATTAGAAATGCTAAAGTCTTTAGCGAATCACTCAGATATTTCTACAACAGAATCATATCTGAAGGATAGAAGTGAAGAGGATATCGCGAAGATTTTTGGTATGGATCCAAAATTATTTATTGCCTAGTAAGAAGGGACAAAATGTTCCTTCTTTTTATTGTGGAAGGGGATGAGACCAGTGGACAAATGCAAAGAGTGTGAAGAAAACAAATCAAAGATGCAAAATGTAGAGATACGTCTTGCTGTTGTAGAAAGTAAGGTAGCAAAAATCGAAGAAAACATTGAAAAAATCCTCAATAATACAAATTGGCTTGTGAAAAGTATTGTTGGTGGAATCATCGCAGCTATTCTCGCTTTCTTATTGAAAGGAGGTGGTATGTAATGATTAGTTTAGCTGTCATGATTGGAATTGTTGTTGGTCTTTCACAGATTGCAAAAACGATTGGATTACAAACAAAATACATTCCGTTATTAAATCTAACGCTTGGCATTGTGCTAGGCGTTTTATTTTTGCCACAAGACTTAAAAATGAATGTATTTCAAGGAATCATCATTGGACTGTCAGCAAGTGGATTGTTTGACCACACAAAAATTTTAAAAAAGGATGCTGATGTGAAATGAAACAAACGTTAAAAGGTTTTTCCTCGGTTTTATTGGCCATTGTTTTAGTATTATCAATTGCAACAAGTGCTTTTGCTGATAGAGTTTTAATTATTCCAGATTTACCAAAACAACCATATCGCTATGGTGTGGGTGCTTACGAGGGCGTTGTAGCTCATAGTACAGCAACTCCAGAAGCTCCAGCTATTAATATTCAAAAATATGAAACTCGTACATGGCGTAATGCTTTTGTTCATTATGCAGTTGATTGGAACGAAACCATTCAAATTGCTGATACAAAATACATCGCTTACGGTGCTGGACCAGGTGCAAATAAACGTTTTGTACATGTAGAACTTTGTGAAACACGAGACTATGAAAAATTTAAACGTTCATATGATAAATACGTGAAGCTACTTGCTAAAATCCTACGTGATCGTGGTATTAGTGTAGAAAAAGGATTATGGACGCATAGCGATGTAACGCATCATCTTGGCGGTACAGATCATGAAGATCCACTTGATTACTTACGTAGTCATGGTGTATCAGAAGCGCAATTCCGTGCTGATGTAAAACGTGCATACAATAATTCTAATGTTGATGTTTCTGTTCCAGAACAACCATCTAAACCAGAAGAAGTACCAACAGCAGTAACGGATGGAGTGGCATACATTAATGGTTATAACGTCAACTTACGCAAAGGACCAGATACAAGCTATTCTGCGATTCGTCAACTTAACAAACCAGAATCATATGTTGTGTGGGCTGAAAAAGATGGATGGTTAAATCTTGGAGGAAATCAATGGATTAAATACAATCCTTCTTATGTGAAGTTCGATAAGAAAAGTACTGTTGACTCATCTATTGTAGGTAAACGAGTTGTGTCTAAAGTGGACAACCTACGTTTCTATGATTCTCTATCGTGGCAGGATAAGGATGTGGCTGGTACTTTAGATTCAGGATTAGGATTTGCAATTGATGAAAAAGTAAATGTAAATGGATCGCCACAGTACAAAGTACACAATAGTAAAGGTAAAACATACTATATAACTGCAAATGAAGCCTATGTATATGTGAAGTAAGAATAACAGCCGTCCTTTGGGCGGCTCTTTTTTATTTCTATGATATTTAAAATTTACTTTTAGATAAAGCTCGTAATATAGGTTTTATGATTCTACTCATTAAACGAAATCCTCTAAATAAAGACCTAATGACTTTCATAATATTGTCCTCCTTAAATTAAGTAAATCATACCAATTAATAGAGCACATGAGAAGTGACACTTTAAAGGAAAAGAGCTGAGTATAAACTCAACTCTTTTTGACCACCGACCACAAAAAAGACCACACACTTAAAATAAAATAAATACACTCTATAATTTTAAATGACAATACTATTATTTTTTATTGCGATAGAATGCGATAGAGTATTATAAACATCACTAAGTGATGTGATATACTTTATACGGCGCATATGCGAAAGAGAAGGAAAGAGCAGATGAAGAAATGATTAATCGATATAACTATGATGAGTGTACTGGCAGAGAAAAAAGATTTTATATTAAAGAAAACAGATAAAGGTATAAATAATTAAAAGCAAGTCATCTTTAATTAGGTGACTTGCTTTTTTATAATGATAATCTGCGAAAAGAATATTATATGTATTATCATTAATAGATGAATGGAGGGATTTATATACATAAATTAAAAAATAAAATCGAACAAAATCTTCCTTAATTCGCTATAATTAACATGTGAATCAATTTATGTAGATGACGAACGTTTGTTTGAACATTAGCATAAAAAGTGATAATATGGGAGGTAGAAATTAATGAATAATGATGCTATTGAATATGTGAGCTTTTCAAACTTAGATGTACAAGACCCTTTTGATTACTTGTTATAAGTATGAATGTTACTGGTTGATAAATTTTCTTTAATTCTACTTCCACAGTTTGAGAGAGTGAGAACGTACTGTCTGCTTTTACTTTTGCTAAGTGACAGAAAATTTGTTTTACTTGTGTCTCTCCATGAGAAAAAGGGAGAACGGTTTGTTCTTTTTCAGTGGATACGAATGATGCTTGTGAATCCTGTTTTAAAATAGACCTCACGAGAGAAGCTGTAAATGTAACGACTAATTCGAATAGGGGAGATTGAGTTCTGTCCATAAAAATTACAGTATCATGACTTCGTTGTTGTTCAAACTCTTTCGTCATAATATTATTTTTTCGAGCAGTTGCCTTCCAATTGATCCATGAAAAGCGGTCACCGGGTTTGTAGTCTCTGACACTAGCTGAGACTGTTGCATCTCTTGTTACATTCACATTTGAGGAGAGTGCTCCTTGTTCGAAATAGTTTTCCACTTGTCTATAGGCTATATCTACATATTGAGGATAGACTAAAAAACTCTCAGGAACTGAAAAGGTTATCTCTTTTTCGATTATCCCGAATACATCACCAGTTTTTACACGCACGCTCGAAAAGGTGTGTTCTCCTCTAGGAATTGCGTCGATTATATATTGGTATGAAATATTTCGTTTGAACCCTGGAAATAATATCACTTTTGCATTTTTTGATTGTTTACGATTATTGAATTCCATGGGGAGTACCTCTTCTATAATTAAATACAGCAAGGGAAAGGGGATTTTCCGCTTTATTGTAATAGTGCCTAAGAATTGCTGTCCGGCCGTGTACTCCTTTTGATTTGTTATGCGTCTTACCTCAGCGTTCCAAAGGGCACAAAAGGGCAACAATAATGAATAAAGACCGAAAGGAATAAAGCTGTAAAATAGAAACCAACTTACGAATTCCCCTTGTAACATGGTATATATAAATGTTGAAGCAATGAATAAAACAATCAACGATAGCTTTCCGACGTTATGAACTGTTCGTAACAGCTGTTTCATCAGAAGTTTTTTTCCTTTTGAGCCGGAACTGGGGTCCGGGCGAGAATTTTTGTAATGACGCTTTCTGATGTTATCCCTTCAAATTTCGCTTCTATTTTTAAAATAAGTCTATGGGACAAAACATAGGGAGCTAAAAATTTAACATCATCTGGAATGACATAATCCCTGCCATTTATGAGCGCATATGCCTGCGAAGCTTTCATCAAAGCAATGGAACCACGCGGACTAGCTCCTAGCTGAACAGAGTTATAAGAGCGGGTTTGATTAACGAGTTTTACGATGTAGTGTTTGATGGCTTTGGACGTATATATTTCCCGTACGTTTTGTTGTAAGTATAGTAATTCTTCTATTGTAATAGCGGCTTGTAAATGAGAAATAGGTTTTGTTTTTTCAGTCCGATTTAAAACTTCAAACTCTTCTTCAGGTGTGGGATAGCCCATTTTTAGTTTTAGTAAGAAACGGTCAAGCTGAGCTTCAGGTAAAGGATAAGTTCCTTCATGCTCAATTGGATTCTGTGTAGCTATTACAAAAAATGGTTTCGGTAAAGGTCGTGTTATACCATCTACTGTTATATTGCTTTCTTCCATACTTTCAAGCAAGGCTGATTGCGTTTTGGGTGATGTACGGTTAATTTCATCAGCTAGTATGATATTTCCCATAATAGGTCCTGCCATAAATTTAAATTGTAATTCTTTTGGATTATAAATAGAAACACCTGTTACATCTGATGGCAGTAAATCAGGAGTGAATTGAATCCGCTTGAAATCTGCATCGATGGATTTAGCGAGGGCTTGTACCATCATCGTTTTCCCGACACCCGGAACATCTTCTAATAGTACATGACCTTCAGTTAAGAGAGCTGCTAAGGTAAGGGTGATTTCCTTATGTTTTCCGACCATCACTTTTTCAATATTATCAATTATTTTTTCTACAACTGGATGTAAAGAATCGAGTTGTGTCATCGTACTCCTCCCAAATTCATTTTTCTAGTTCATTCAATCTATTGTAAAAATTATGTTCCGTATAAAATAAAGTTTGCTTGACTCGGTTGGTATTGTTAAGGAGTTTCTTTCTTTTATTATTTTATATAATTTCTATTTCATTTAAGGAAA
>NZ_JAJJBY010000043.1:0-29884 GCF_022625245.1 Bacillus sp. TL12
CAAGTGAGAGGAAGTCTTTTTTTGTTTCAAAGCCGAAACTTATACTCATTCCATTCCCACTCTTTCTTCTTTAATCTATCAGGTTATATATTTCTACAAACAAAAACACTTCTCCTATAAGAGAAATGTTTCTTTACATATTCAAAACCCTACTACAATCAAAAGGGCGCCAAAAATCATATGAAGCGACCGCAAAAAGTAAGACAGTCTTTTTGTCATGATTTGGCGGATCGCTGATATATTGTGAGAAATAGTCGATATATTTGAAAAATCGCCGATAAAATTTCACGTACTAATATACACCACCTAAATCTCAACAATTTACCATGTTTCTTTCTAGAATTTTATATGGCTAGATTATAGACAGAACATAGCCACTTAAAGCGCCAAGAACAACAACGGTCCATGGTGGTGCTTTCCAAAATGCTAATAGGCAAAATAGGAGAGAAGCGATGACAAAGTCAGCCGTACCTATGATGGAGCTTGTCCAAATTGGATTGTAAAAGGCTGCTAGTAAAATGCCAACAACAGCAGCATTAACGCCAAGGAGTACACCCTGTATATAAGACAAGCGTCTAACTTGATCCCAAAATGGCAGCACGCCAATGACAAGTAAGAATGCTGGGAGAAAGATAGCAATTGTCGCAAGAGTAGCTCCTAGTGTCCCGCCTAGTATAGTTCCTATATAAGAAGCGAATGTAAAGAGAGGACCTGGGACGGCTTGTGTTAAGCCATATCCTGCTAAAAATTGTTCCTTTGTCATCATGCCATTTAATACAAATTCATTTTCGAGAAGAGGAAGAACGACATGTCCTCCGCCAAACACAAGTGAGCCAGAGCGATAGAAACTATCAAACAGGGCAATCCAGTGTGAAAATGGTCGTAATATTGGCAGCAAAAATAATAAACTAAAAAATAGTAAGAGGCACGTGATACCTGTTATACGTGAAACAGGAATATGCGTTTTGCTAGCAGGTTGAATTTCATGCTTACGATATAAGAGCCAACCGGCAAGACCAGCGAGTAGAATAAGCGTAACTTGTGTCCAAACACTTGGAAATAATAACGAAATTGCAGCAGTAATAATTGCAATGGTAGCTCGGTTTCGATCCGGTGTTAATTTCTGTGCCATTCCCCATATTGCATGGGCGACAATTGCTACTGCTACAAGTTTTAGCCCATGAATCCAGCCAGCTTCTCCTACGTGAAATTGCTGGAGTAGTGAAGCGGAAAATACAAGAACGAGGACTGAGGGGAGTGTAAAGCCGGCCCAAGCAACTATGGCCCCAAGGAGTCCTCCGCGTGATAAACCGATGCCAATTCCAACTTGGCTGCTTGCAGGACCAGGGAGGAATTGACAGAGTGCCACTAAATCTCCATAACTTCGTTCATCCATCCATTTTCGTTTTTGTACATATTCATGATGGAAATAACTAAGATGAGCGACAGGTCCTCCAAAAGAAGTAAGGCCTAGTTTAAGTGATACGAGGAAGATTTCTAGTATTGTTTTCAAGGTAACCTCCTAAAGAAATTTCAATTCTAGATGCATTATACAGGAAGAAGCACAATGGAAGGAATGCTTATTATGTAATGTTTTTGTAAATATTTGCGAAGAGGAATCAGATATCTCATAAAAAGAGCTCTTGAAAGAGTCATAATTGATCGTGTCTCGGCAATAAATTAGTTAGAGAGATACCAGAGCTATTCGAGTTGAAATTCATATAAGGAGAATGTTGCTAGTATGACAAAACATTTCGTTGCTAAGCTGAAAGGTGGTAATGAATTACCTCCTGTAAAAACAAAGGCTTATGGGGTCGCAGAGCTTATTTTTAATGATACTTTTACAAAATTACATTATAGGGTCATATTGAAAAATATTGAGAAGATAACATCTTGTCAAATCCATTTAGGGAAAGGGAATCAGGTTGGGCCAGTGGTTTTATTCTTATATGGACCTGTAAAGCACGGAATTAGCGTGAATGAAGGAACGATAACAGGTGTGGTGTCTACTGAAGATTTAGAAGAAGGACCTTTGCAAGGGAAGACGTTTGAGAATCTTATGCAGGCAATCGACGAAGCAAATGCATATGTAAATGTTCATACGAGGACATATACAAGGGGAGAAATTCGTGGGAAGATAAATGAATATAGCCCATCTATGAGCCGATAAGTAAACATGCCCGTGAATATTAATATTCACGGGCATGTTTACTTTATTCTTTTTTTTCTGGTTGATTCTTTATGAAGAAGTCCATCACGTAAAAAACTTCATCGTCTGGAATCTGCACGTTAAATGTGTTTTCAATTGGTTGCAATGCTTTTTTGACCTTCATATACATCCAGTATTCATCTTGTCTACGCGCTTCTTTGTCAGGATAAGGGAGTAGCTTTTCTCCCTTTTGAAGCCGGTCAATCATACAGCTCATATGCAAAATAACTCCCATTAAACTATCAGGGTTTAATTGTAAGGAGATGAGCTCTTGAATTGTATTTAATGCGTACCGAATTGTTTTGATTAGGAGAGCCCCATCATCACGTTGCATTTGTTGTCCGAGAATATCAGCCATTTTTGCATATGTTTCTTCATACGTAATTAATTCTTGAATCGGCTGAATAGCTTTATAGTTTATAATGTCTTGGAAATGATAGGTTAAACATGGTACCTGTACGTCAAAGTTTGTGACAATACAAATCATATTGCGTTCTTTCTTTATATTTTCGATCATTTTTGTTAAATCTTTTTCATGAACGATACTAATAGGAATAATTTCTATTAAATCTTTATCGAATCGTAAATAGTTTTCAAGCATTTTTTGAATAGCTAGCGCGCTTCCTTCTCCTGTTAAACAAGCTGTTAAAATAACTGATTTCATTGGAGCAAGCGGCTTTTTCTTTTCTTCTTGTACATTCAGGTAAAACGGTGTTAAGTTTTTCACCGTTTCATATAAAGCGTCTAATGAGTAGCCAAGTTGCGCTTTTCTTGCTGCTTCTAATACGTGTGGTGTACTTGTCATAGAGAGAACACGTACAGGGATATGAAATTCCGTTTCCAGTATATCCCCGATATAAGCAAGTGAGCCCATATCGACGAGTAAGAGAAGACCATTTATATGTCCTAGCGTTTTCATGTACACTTTTACTCGTTCTAAGAAGTCTTTCGGTGATTCATGAAGCGGCATATCAATTCCTGTTACTTCATCAATACCGAGAAGTTCATTCGCGACATTTGCCATCTCTGTTGCGATACCATTGCCGTGAGCTAAAATCAATACTTTTACTTCTGTTTGGGAAGCAGGAATAGGATCAACGACGAAAAACATCGTTAAAAATCCAGCTTCATCAATTGGCATTGTGATTTGCAGTTCTTCTTCTAAAAGTTGGATACACTGCATAGCGACTGAGAAGGCTTCTTTATATTTCGTGCGAATTTGATTGAGCTGTGGGTGATGAATTTGTTTCCCGCTCTGTAAACGTTGTAGAGTTGTCTGTACATGTAAACTTAAAGCAAGAAAGACTTTTTCATCAAATATCTTAGATAAATGTTTTTCTGCTAGTTCAGCTATTTTTTCGCACACAGAAACAATATTACGATCGACAATTTTAAAGACATTTTCATGATTTGTCTTTTTTGATATTTGATTAAAATAATGAACGAAAAAGCTTTGGATATCATTGTCTATTAATAACTCTAATTCTTCTTCTTCAATCCCACGCGCTTGGAGTTCTTCATACTTATGATCGATGTAATCATAAATGGAAGAACTTGTATCCTCTGTTTTATGTCTACTCCATCCTTCGTCACTCGTAAATACAAATGTTTCGTTTGGCACTTGATACAAATGACGGCTTTTTCTTTCGATAAATAAGCCTTCCTTCATGTACCATGGCAAATCAGTGCTAGAAACGCGCACATAATCCCTTTTCTTTGTAACGAAGTCAGAATAGGCTTTTGCGCAGGCAATTTGTACATCTGTTTTTAATTGTCCAATGTTATTTGGACATTGATAAAAGACGAATGCGCGCATTGCATTTGGGCTGACATGAATTTCTTTTCGCAGACGAATCGCTTCATTTGTAAAAAAGAGCTGTAATAGTGCGAAGCGTTCCTGATGTGTTCTCTCACGAAGTGGCGGAAGCGTTACGGTCATCGGAATTCGTCTTGTAAATGTTTTGAGTAAAAAAGAGTTCGGCTCTTCTGTTGTTGCAGTAATAATTAATACTTGTGCTCGGCGCTCGTTCTCTGTCTCTCCAAGGCGACGATACACACCGCGATCAATAAATGTGAATAGCATTTCCTGACCTTCTGGAGGAAGGCGGTGCACTTCATCCAAAAAGAGAATTCCTTCATGGGCTTTTTCGATTAATCCTTTTTGGTCACTTGCACCAGTGTAAGCACCCTTTTTGATCCCGAAAAGTTGTCCAAGCAGGAGCTGTGGATTATTTGCGTAATCTGCACAGTTAAAAACGATAAACGGTGCATCTTTTGGCAGCTGATTGACTTCAATCGCGTATTCATGCATTAAAGAAGCAAACATAGATTTCCCGACACCTGTTTCTCCAAGTAGCAATGTATGCATACCATTTGGAGGATAGAGTACAGCGGCCTTTGCCTTTTCAATGGCAATTTTAAGGCTTGTATTTTCTCTAGCAAAGGCATCGAGTGAAGTGCCATCTTGTGAAGGCGTTTCCATATGAGAGTTAGCTCCTAAATAGAAACGGACCGGGCGTGTTCCTGTTTTAGATAAACGACCATCTTTCACAAGTTTATTTAAATCGCTGCTTACATTTGCACGGTCTAGCTGTAGAAGTGTAGCGAGTTCAGATGCTGTTACACCTTCTGAGTAATTCCCCTGTTGCACCGCATTATAAATGAGGTCCATTCGTTTCATTTTCTTCACCTCGAAACTTCATCACTATTTAAAATTTTACACAAAAATGGGAAGTGTGGGAAGAGGAAAGTATAAACAGCCCTAGTATTATACTAAAGCTGTTACAATCTTGTGTCCTTCCAGAAGTTTACTTCTAAATGGGAAGAAGGATTATAAGGAAGAAGTGTATATCCTTTTGCCTTAAGATAGTCAATTACCTTTGGAAGAATTTTCACTGTGACGCTAGAATCATGCATTAAAATAACTTCCACTTGTTCGTCGCTTTGGTTCATGACTCGTTCTAGTATAGCAGAAGGATTATGATGGCTTTTCCAATCATATGTATCGATTGTCCAATCCCACATTTTGTACCGAGCAGAAACAAGTGCATCGCGATAATTCTTTTTTAAATAAGGCATACTACCGTATGGAACACGAACGAGGTGTGTATCCAAATTTGTGGTGCGGCGGACAATAGAACGGGTTTGTTCCATTTCGGTAATTAAAGCAGTTGGATCACCAGTATATAAACGTTTCACGTCATGGGACATGCTATGTAAACCAATATAATGCCCTTCGTTAATTAAACGTTTCATTGTTTGTGGGTAATGTGAAGCCTTTCCACCAATTATAAAGAAAGTTGCTTTCCCTTGTTTTTGTTTTAAGATATTTAAAATTTGTAATGTGTATTTATTTGGTCCATCATCAAATGTTAAGTATGCAATTTTTTGCGGAAGAGCCGCGTCCTGAATCATAGAGTCATGTATAAGTGGGGAGTTAGCGGCTGCTTCAGTATAAGATATCGAACATGTAGTAATGCTTAGGAGTATAATCATCCATTGAAACATTTGCTTTATCAAAATACTCACCCTCAGTCTAACAGTCATGGAGAAGGAGTTAAGATTGTAGTCTCATTATCCTCTTTATATGTATATCTTCTCCAATAGAAGAGCTCTCAAACAAACTATATTTTGGAAATAAAAAATAGCACCCTTTCTCAAAAAAGAAAGAGTGCTATTTGAATATTTTTTGCTAAAAAAGGCTATACTACAATTATTCTTCGCGTTTTTTCACTTTTTTATAGAAGGAAATAATTGGTTTATAACGTTCATGCACAAGACCGATTACTTCTGCTACAATTTCAGTGAAGAAGATTAAAGCGAATAGAAGAATAATGGATAACCATAACGTTGCACTAGAGAAAATAATCGCATTTACGCTAAAGAAAATACCGAATGCGTAAATGATAAGTACCGTCGTGCGATGAGAGAAGCCCATTGCTAAGAGACGATGATGTAAGTGCGATTTATCTGGCGCAGAAATTGGTTTTTTATTAACAATGCGTCGGATAATGGCAAACAGTGTATCAAACACAGGTACGCCTAAAATAATAATTGGAACAAGGAAACTAAATAACGTTACGCTCTTGTATAACCCAAGTAACGATATAACAGAAATACAATATCCTAAGAATAATGCTCCTGTATCTCCCATGAAAATCTTAGCTGGATGGAAGTTATAGAATAAAAATCCAAGTGTACTTGCAAGAGCAATTAATGCTAATGGTAAAATAATGACAGCACCAGTTCCCATAGGACTAGTGAAAGCCATATATGCTAACGTTGCAAGAACAATGGATGAAATTCCAGCGGATAGCCCGTCTAATCCATCAATTAAGTTGATAGCATTTGTAATACCGACAATCCAAAATACCGTAATTGGATATGCAAGTATGCCAAGTTCAGTATCTCCTAAGATTGGAATGTACAATACCTGTACTAATAATCCACTTTTTACAATAAGTGCAGCAACTAAAAGTTGCCCACCGAATTTTACTTTTGCCGATAATTCATACATGTCATCTAAAATACCGATAATGACAATGATAACAGCGCCTAAACTAATTGTTACCATTCTTTGTTCATATAATCCACTAACAAAGAATCCAACAGCTACACCAATAAAGATTGCCAGTCCACCTAGACGAGGCATGATTTTTTGGTGTACTTTACGTGCGTTTGGCTTATCAGTCGCTCCAATTTTAAATGCTAATTTAATGACCAAAGGAGTAACGACTAATACGGTAATGAAAGATGCCAAAATGGCATAAATCACTTGTGAGTCCATTAGTACCCCACCTTTTATATTTTAACGTAGTTTTTTAAATATTTGTCTGAAAATTATGATGTTTGTTTGCAGGCTCATAACATATGGTATCACAAAAAGATTAGAATTCAATCTTTTTTTCTATTCACTGTAATTGGAAATAGATAAAATATATGACAAATTCATCGTAAATGTGATGTCGTGTAAGGGGCTTTCAATATATTTTATCATTCAATTCTATCGTATGGTTTTGAAACCGAAGTACAGAGTTATGACATAGATAAGTCTGTTCCTAGTACGGATGGTAGGATGTGACCAATTCTCTTTACTATAAGTGTTGCACGTTAAAATACGTACGTTTCGCGTTAAAATATGGAAAAGTTAAATGTGCCAGTAATAAAGTGATTTGTAAAGAAAAGTGTCTAAATGGAGGACGTTATTTTACAAAATCTTAAAAAAAGATAGAGCAGACGTCTCATATAATAAGGAGTGAGAGCTCATATCGTATTTCATTTCGTTTTGTCCCGCATTAATGGGCAGTAATACTCCCACCTCAAAATTCGGCGAAAGCATTGTCCAACTCTAGCGGCTAGAATCTCCGGTCGTTTCGCCCCCTCGGACGAGGCAAAAAGCGCCTCTCTGCCAGGAGCGCGGGCGTCCTACGATTCTGAGCGAGCTGTTTCCGTTTTTCTAAAGAAGGTAGGTGGAGATAAACTGTCCGTAACGGCCCGATTGGTGAGGGCTGATAATCAGTGTGGGATGAAGAAAACCCCCACTGATTAAAGTTTCACTTTATATGAGAAAAAGAGTAACTGAAAGACACTGCCTTATATTCATTTTTAGAATGAAAGGGGGAAGCACAGGAGTGTTGTCATTCACAAAAAATGTACATTTCTTGTCTTGCTACTTTTATACAGTATTCTCACAAAAATGTTAAGAATCCTGTGCGGAAAATCTAATGAAAATTACGGTGATAGGTACCGGATATGTTGGATTAATTACTGGGGTGGGATTAGCGACGTTGGGCCATGATGTTACTTGCTTTGATATAGATCAAGGGAAAAATCGCGCGAATGAAGCAAGGGGGAAATTCCAATTTATGAACCTGGTCTAGAACAATTGGTAGATGTAGCAGTCCAAGAAAGGCGGCTAGTATTTACATCAAATCAAATAGAAGCATTCAAACATGTAGATTTTATATTTGTAGCAGTGGGCACACCATCTTTACCAGATGGAACGGCAGATTTAACATATATTCGTAATAGTTGTTATGAAATTGGTATATATACAAATTCAGATGTGATTGTGATTACAAAAAGTACGGTTCCGGTTGGCACGAACAATCAAATGAAAGAATGGATTTAAGAGAAGCTACAAGCGCGACATACTATACATATGGTATCCAATCCAGAGTTTTTACGTGAAGGTTCCGGTATACATGACTTTTTCCATGGTGATCGCATCGTGATAGGAGCGGAGACAAGAGAAATTGCACAAAAGATAGAGAAGTTATACAGTAAGCTATCGATTGAAACATTTGTGACAGATATTCGCAGTGCTGAAATGATTAAATATGCTTCAAATGCTTTTTTGGCTACGAAAATTAGTTTTATAAATGAAATTTCTAATATATGTGAGAAGGTAGGCGCAGATGTGTTAGAGGTAGCAGGCGGCATGGGAATGGATCGGCGAATTGGTTCTCAATTCTTACAAGCAGGTATTGGTTATGGCGGTTCATGTTTCCCAAAAGATACAAATGCTCTCGTCCAAATTGCAGGTAATGTTGCACATGATTTTCGGTTATTAAAAGCAGTAATTGAAGTGAACAACAAACAACAAATGTTACTTGTTCGGAAAGCAAGAAGTGTAATGGATATGAGGGGCAAGCGGGTCGCGGTGTTAGGGGTGGCTTTTAAGCCAAGTACAGATGATATTAGAGAGGCGCCGTCTCTTCCCATTATAAAGGAGTTAGTAGAGATGGGAGCAAATGTAATTGCATATGATCCACAAGCTATTTTGCATGTGCAGCGATTGTTTGGAGATGAAATGAAATATACAACGGATTTAGATGAGGCAGTCACAGGGGCAGAAGCAGTGTTTATTGTAACCGATTGGGAATGCATACGCACGTATCCACTAGAAAGGTATGTGAAACTTATGTGTGAACCTATTTTATTTGATGGGAGAAATTGTTATACTGGGGAGGATATTGAGAAACATAGAATGGATTACTATTCCGTTGGAAGAAAGAGCATTCGTAATAGGAGATGTTCTACTATTTAGTAAGAACGCTTCCTTTTGTCCTTTTGTGTTCTCATATATAATGGTGAGTGTAACAATACTATATAAAATCCATGGTGATTTGCTGGCATATAAATTGCGGCTATGAAAGACAAAAGAGATCTCCACTTGTTTTCTCCTTTTGTTTTCATTTGGCATGGGGCGAAAAGAGGATCTGACCGCTTCTATGCATGGCCGGACGCTCTCTCCCACTCAAAAGGGGAGGTTTTATGTTAGTTTTTCATATATTGTAACTAGTGAAAGAAAAGAGGCAGTGAAATGACTGAACGTTTAAAAGTAATGACGATTTTCGGAACACGTCCAGAAGCGATTAAAATGGCACCTCTTGTGTTAGAGTTGCAAAAACACCCTGAGCAAATTGAATCCATTGTGACAGTAACAGCACAGCATCGTCAAATGCTAGATCAAGTATTAGATATCTTTGGAATTACGCCGGATTTTGATTTGAATATTATGAAAGACCGTCAAACATTAATTGATATTACAACACGTGGTTTAGAGGGTTTAGATAAAGTAATGAAGGAAGCAAAGCCAGATATTGTTCTTGTACACGGTGATACAACAACTACTTTTATCGCGAGCCTTGCTGCTTTCTATAATCAAATTCCAATCGGCCATGTTGAAGCTGGACTTCGTACATGGGATAAATATTCTCCATATCCGGAAGAAATGAACCGCCAATTAACAGGTGTAATGGCAGATCTTCATTTCTCTCCTACAGCAAAATCAGCAACGAACTTGCAACAAGAAAATAAAGATGAAGCACGTATTTTTGTAACAGGAAATACAGCAATTGATGCACTAAAAACGACAGTAAAAGAAGAGTATAGTCATCCGGTACTAGAGAAGCTTGGAAATGACCGACTTGTACTTATGACAGCGCACCGTCGTGAAAATTTAGGTGAACCAATGCGCAATATGTTCCGTGCAATTAAGCGCCTTGTTGAAAAATACGAAGATGTACAAGTTGTATATCCAGTTCATATGAATCCTGTTGTGCGTGAAACAGCTAACGATATTTTAGGAGACCATAACCGCATTCATTTAATTGAACCGCTAGATGTAATTGATTTCCACAATGTTGCAGCGCGTTCATACTTAATGCTAACAGATTCTGGTGGTGTACAAGAGGAAGCACCTTCCCTTGGTGTACCGGTTCTTGTTCTTCGTGATACAACAGAACGTCCAGAAGGTATTGAAGCAGGAACTTTAAAATTAGCAGGTACAGACGAAGAAACAATCTTTACACTTGCAGATGAATTATTATCTAATAAAGAAGCGCATGACAAAATGGCGCAAGCATCTAATCCTTACGGTGACGGTCTTGCTTCAGAGCGTATCGTAGAAGCAATTTTACAATATTTTAATAAAAAGTAAGTAAAAAAGAGCCGAGCCTGATATCTGTCGATAGAGGTTTGGCTCTTTTCTTTCCCGTCTTTATTTAATTTTGCTGGTGGTTGCGCATGAGCCACTCTGCATTTGCGTCCGTAGATGGAGGCGGCTCTTGTTCTTTTTTATTAGTAGATGAATTTGTTGTATTTGTATCAGAGTTAGAACTTGAATTGGTTGTGGTATTGGCATTTTTATTTGTTTGATTTTGTTCTAAGTTTTTTAAAATTTCATTACGAACAGTTTGAAGGTTCGCTTCATCCGGGATAAAGTAATAAATATCGTTTAGTTTTTTATCCTCACCTTCTAATTTAAGCGTTTGGATGTTAGAAGGGTCGAATCCCGATAGTTTATTGTATAAGGCAAGTCCATCAGACACAGGTACATCAGTCTTTACATATTTTCCAACAACCTCTGCTAAGTCTTTAATCTTAAAGACCGTGGAAGTAGAATTGAGTTTATGTGCGACTGCAGCAAGTACTTGTCGTTGCCTTGTAGCGCGGCCGTAATCTCCATTTGGATCTTGTTTTCGCATGCGGACATAAGCTAATGCTTCTTCCCCATTTAACTCTTGTTGTCCTTGCTTAAATTGAATCAGCTTGTAGTAATCTATATCAGACCGTTCCTCGAAATCGAAAGGAACATCGACTGTAATGCCACCAACAGCATCAACAATACCTTTAAAGCCCTTGAAATCGATTTTAATATAATGGTCAACAGGAACATGTAAAAAGTTCTCGACCGTTTCTAATGCCATTTTTTCTCCGCCGTAAGCATGTGCTGCGTTAATTTTGTCTTTTTTATTTTTTCCAGCAATCGTAACGCGTGAGTCACGCGGAATGCTCATGATAGAAACATTTTTTGTTTTTGGGTTAATTGTTGCGAACATAAGCGAATCTGTTCGTCCGTTTTGTCCATCGGTCGCATAATCTTCAATTCCCATAATAAGGACGCTGAAAGGTTCTTTTGTGATTTCTACATCTTCCGCACGCAATTTTGATTTATCACGAGTGAAGCCACTATACATCTCCATGAGAGAAGAATAGGAATTAAACATGTAGAGTCCTACGCTGCTGATTAGTCCTATAAAAAAGAGATAGATGAAAAATCTACGTCTACGCTTCTTTTTAATTCTTCTGTTCTGGAGATGATGATAACGCTCTTTCATACATAATCTCCTTTAAAATTATATGTTATTATTGCATAATGTCTTGTTCTAAATACAACATATTGTCTTCTTTTATTGTACATTTCCCATTTGTTAATTCAATCATCCAGTCAGTAAAAATTTGTTTTTGATCTTCTTCTACATAAGTATCGAATGTAACATTCTCTAGGTAATCTATATCTTTAATCGCGTAGGCTGAGTGTCGTAATTCATTTTCAACTTTACCGAGCAGCGTATAATCAACTTCTGTCTTTATAATGCGCATTAGTTTTCGCTCTACAATTCCGACGTGATTAAGCCCTTCGCTTGTGCATTTTCCATATGCACGAATTAAACCGCCAGCACCAAGTTTGATACCGCCAAAATAACGTGTGACGACAACAACTGTATCTTTTAGACCGCGCTTTTTTAATACTTCTAACATAGGAACACCAGCAGTTCCGCTCGGTTCACCATCATCATTTGCCTTCTGAATTTGATCACGTTCCCCAATTAAATAGGCAGAGCAGTTATGCGTTGCATTCCAGTTTTGCTTTTTAATTTTTTGAATAAATTCTTGAGCTTCTTCTTCTGTTTTCGCTCGGCTCACGTAACAAATAAACCGTGACTTTTGAATGACAATTTCGTGCTCACCGTAGCCTTTAATTGTTAAATATTGTAATAGCAATGGTATACGCTCCTATCTTTCAAAATGACTAGTACTTTTTATTGTAAAAGGGCTAGTTTTCAGATTCAAACATTTTTTGTAGAAATATAGCAAATTATATTATAAATATAACGTTTTTGTTGTAAATTGCCCAAGTGTTGATTATAATCTTAAATCGGCATTTTTCATACATTAATGCACCTTTTCCTATTTTCGTGTAAAATTAGGAAATAAAAACTTTTTTATAAGGCAGGTACGAAAATGAGAACAGCTATTGTTACGGATAGTACAGCATATATACCGAAGCATATTCGTGAAGAACTCAATATACATATGATTCCATTAAATGTAATTTTTGGGACGAACTCTTATCAAGAAGAAGCAGAAATTACAGCGAATGATTTTTATGTGAAAGTACGTGAACATGAAGAACTTCCGAAGACTTCTCAACCAGCAATTGGGAAATTTGTGGAGCTATTTGAAGAATTGGCAAAAGAATACGATGCGGTTATTAGTATCCACCTTTCAAGTGGAATTAGTGGTACGTATCAAACGGCAACGACAGCAGGGCAAATGGTTCAAGGAATTGACGTATATACATATGATTCTGAAATTAGTTGTGAAGTACAAGGTTTTTATGTGCGTGAAGGTGCAAAAATGGCGAGCGAAGGAAAAGCGCCAGAAGAAATTTTAGCTCGGTTTGATGAGATGAAACAAACAATAGATGCTTATTTTGTTGTGGATGACTTGCATCATTTGCAACGTGGTGGTCGTTTAAATAGCGCACAAGCATTTATCGGTAGCTTATTACAAGTAAAACCGGTGTTATATTTTAGAGATAAAGTGATTATTCCGTTTGAAAAAATTCGCACGCGCAAAAAGGCGTTAAAGCGTATTGTTGAAATCTTTGATGAACATGCGAGTAAAGGTATGCCAATGGAAGCTGTTATCATTCATGCAAATCGTGAAGAGGAAGCGAAAGAGTGGCAGAGCGAGCTAGAGGAAAAGTATCCTCATGTTACAATCCGCATCAGTTATTTTGGCGCTGTAATTGGAACGCATTTAGGAGAGGGATCACTAGGTCTAGGTTGGTATACAAAATAATAAAAGTGTAAAAGCTCTCTTTTTGTAGAGAGTTTTTTTACGGATATACGTATGCCTATTTGACAAGTTAATATTTGGAAGTAAAATCTAACTTATATAAATGCGGATGGAAAAAGGACAAAAACCATTTTTTAAGGTGGGAGAGAGGATCCGCCCATGGAAAGAAGCGGTTTTCGCCCCATGCCATGTGAAAACAGAAGAAGGAAATGAGTGAAAGTCTCCTTATCTTCTTCATAGGCATAATTTATTTATTGGAAAATCGAAATGGATTTATAAAAAATAAGGAAAGTTTTATTGCTTACTTTTTATAAGAAACTATTTTATAATAAAGGAGAGGTGAAACATATGGAGCATAATTCTTGTTTATGTCCAAAGTTTGAATCGGCTTTTACACTGCTTAGTAAAAAGTGGACGGGCTTAATTATTAAATCTTTGTTAGAAGAGCCGAAACGATTTAGAGAAATTGCGGATATTATCCCAAATATGAGTGATCGTATGTTGTCAGAGCGTTTAAAGGAATTAGAGAGTGAAGGCGTAGTTGTACGTAATGTTTATCCAGAAGTACCTGTTAGAATCGAATACGGATTAACAGAAAAAGGAAAAGCGTTAGAAAGCGTTATGAATGAAGTCCAAAACTGGGCTGAAAAATGGGTGAAATAATAGGGTATTTTCTATGAAAAAACACAAGGAGTCTTTCTTGTGTTTTTTTTTCATTTTGTAACAAGTCTATGACAATTGGTTAGAAAAATAGTGTGATTTTCTTAAGATTCTACAAAAAAGTACAGGATTAGATGAAGGGTGTCAGGAAATTACAAACACAATATTACATTTATTTTACAAAAACGTAACATTGGTAAAATATCCCCTGAAATATGGTATAAATTTTAATAGATTATATCCGGAAAATAAAATAAAGGAAAGCGGTGTAAAAAACAAAATGAAAAAGCTAAAAATGGCATCTTGCGCATTAGCGGCAGGATTTATGATGTTTTCAGTAGTAACACCAAATGTATTTGCGGAAAAGATTGAGGACGTAAAGACAGAAATTAACACACAAAATGACACTTTACATAAACAACAACAAGAACGTGATGAGCTTCAAAAACAAATGAATGACTTAAATAAAACAGTTCAAGGTTTAGATAAGTCTGTTCAAGAAAACGCTGTAAAGCTTGACGAAACAACGAAAAAAGTTGAAGAAGCACAACAATTAATCGAGAAGAAAAATCAAAACATTGCAGATTTACAAACGAAAATTGCAAAACGTGAAGAACTATTAAGAAAACGTTTAGTAGCACTTCAAGAGCAACCAAATACGAACGTTGTAACAGAAGTCGTTGTAAACTCTAAAAATATTGCAGATTTAGTAGATCGCTTAACTTCTGTTTCTAAAATTCTTGAATCTGATGAAGATATCATGAAAACACAACAAGAAGATCAAGCAACTGTGAAAAAAGACGTTGAAACGGTAAAAGAAACACAAAAAGAATTAAAAGAAGCACAAGTGAAAATCGAAGCTGCAAAGCAAGAGCTTGACGCTGAAAAAGCGAAAAAACAAGAAGCAGTAAACGATTTAAGCGGTAAAATGGATACAGTTGTAAACAACATGACAAGCACAGAAAGTCAGTTGAAAGAGCTTGAACAACAAGCTTTACAATTACAACGTATGGCTGAGCAAGAAGCGCAAGAGAAAGCTGCACAAGAAGCTGCTGCGAAGAAACAAGCAGAAGAAGCACAAAAGCAAGCTGAGCAACAAGCAGCACCAGCGCCTACACAGCAAGCGGCAGCACCAGCTAAAAAAGAAGAAGCTAAAAAAGAAGAACCTAAACCAGCACCAGCTCCAAAACCAGAGCCAGCACCAGTATCAAATGCAGGTGGCGTAATTGGTAAAGCGCAAAGCTATCTTGGTCTTCCATATGTATGGGGAAGTGCATCTCCATCAAAAGGTGGTTTTGATTGCAGTGGTTTCATTTCTTACATCTTTGGTGTAGGTCGTCAAGATGTTGCTGGTTACTGGAACTCAGTTTCTAAAGTAAGTAGCCCGCAACCGGGAGATTTAGTATTCTTCCAAGGTACTTATAAGGCAGGACCATCTCATATCGGTATTTATGTAGGTGATGGTCAAATGATCCATGCTAGTGATAAAGGTATTGCATACGGTAACATTAACAGCAGTTATAATCAAAAACATTTCTTAGGTTACGGTAGATTCTAGGATTTGAATGATATAAAACACGTATATAAAGTCGATAGCTTACTATTTTAAAAGTAGGTTATCGGCTTTTTTGATTTTTTACGAGATAAAGAAAAGGGATTATAGTAGAGGTATAAAGACAAAAACCATTTCTTTTAGGTGGGAGAGAGGATCCGCTCATGGGTAGGAGCGGTCAGTGCCCTTTTTGAGCCCCATGCTAAGTTTAAAACAAAAAGAGAAAATGAGAGTAGGTCTGCTTGTGTTTGACGTAACCGTGATTTATCCCGCATTAACGGGCAGTAAGACCCCCACCTCAAGATTCAGAGAGAAACGAGGAAGGTAGGTGGGGGATCAACTGTCCGTAAAAGCCCGATTGGTTCAACTAATAATCAGTGGGGGATGAAGAAAACCCCCACTGATTAAAGTTTCACTTTATCTTTTTAAGAATCAAAATGGATTTAACGAGGAGGGGGAATCATACTAGCTGGAAGGCAGATGCTATTAGAAGAGCTTTCGTTGTCAAAAGATGAACTAGATTGTTTGGAAAGACAAGGAGATATTTCTTTGGTAAAAGGGGTAATCAACAAATCTTCGCGCTATGTATGCCAGCGCTGTGGGAATTCAGAACAACGATTATTTGCATCATTTTTATGTAAAAGGTGCAATGAGATGTGTACGTATTGCCGAAAATGTATCACGATGGGGCGAGTGGGAGAATGTACGGTGCTTGTTCGAGATATAAAAGCTGCAAAGTGGGGGTGTGTGCCGAACCCTTTGCGTTGGGAAGGTCAATTATCACCAGGACAAGGCAAAGCAGCTAGGGGAGTAGTCGAAGCTGTACGGCGAAAGGAATCATTTTTTATATGGGCGGTATGCGGAGCTGGTAAGACGGAGATGCTTTTTTATGGTATTGAGGAGGCGCTAAAAAAGGGAGAGCGGGTTTGTATTGCAACGCCGCGGACTGATGTAGTGTTAGAGTTAGCGCCTCGCTTACGAACGGTTTTTCCAGATGTGCCGATTGCTGCGCTATATGGTGGTAGTTTGGACCGTGAAAAGGAAGCAAGACTCATTGTTTCTACAACGCATCAATTGCTTCGTTATTATAAGACCTTCGATGTTATGATTGTTGATGAAATTGATGCTTTTCCGTATGCAATGGACAAGATGTTGCATTATGCGGTAGAGCAAGCGAGTAAAGATCATGCGGCGCAAATTTATTTAACGGCCACTCCGGCAGAAGCATGGAAACGTAAGTTATGGCGTGGAAAACAAAAAGGTGTAATTATTCCAGGGCGTTATCACCGTCATCCTTTGCCAGTTCCAAGTTTTCAGTGGTGTGGAAATTGGAAAAAGGCGTTAAAGCGAAAGGGAATTCCGCCTGTTGTTTTGAAATGGTTAAAGTATCATCTCCTTAAACAATCCCCTATTTTTCTATTTGTTCCCCACGTACGTTATATCGATGAAGTAAGTACATTATTAAAACCATTGGATAATCGAATTGAAGGAGTTTATGCGGAGGATTCAAAGCGAAAAGAAAAGGTGGCGGCTTTTCGAAACGGGAATATCCCGCTATTAGTAACGACAACGATTTTGGAGCGCGGCGTGACGGTAGAGAATTTGCAAGTCGCTGTGTTAGGGGCGGAAGAAGTTATTTTTTCAGAAAGTGCACTTGTACAAATTGCTGGCAGGGCCGGGAGAAGTCATCGTAAGCCAGATGGCGATATCTTTTATTTTCATTATGGGAAAACAGAAGCGATGATACGTGCGAAAAAGCATATTCAATCTATGAATAAAAGAGCTAAGCAAGAAGGGGTGATAGATTAATGCATTGTCTACTTTGTGATGATTCTATTTCCGAGAGCATTAGCTGGTATTCTTTTTTTATTCAGTCTGAAAAGCAGTGCATATGTGAGAGGTGTGAACGAAAACTTTCCTATATTATAGGAGAAATTTGCGAGGATTGCGGTAGATCATTTGCGTCTCTTTCGGAGGAATATAGAGAGGGTAACCTTTGCAAAGATTGTGTAAGATGGAAGGAAGAGATGAAGTTTCTACCTATAAAAAATCGATCTGTGTACGTCTATAATGATTGGATGAAGGAAGTGTTAGCTCGATTTAAATTTCGAGGGGACGCTAAGCTTGTTGAGGTTTTTCGGACGGAATTTATAGCTGTATTTCATAAGTATTTTTCAGATTGCCATGGAGTTATTCCGATTCCGCTGAGTAAGGAGAGAGAATATGAGCGTGGTTTTAATCAAGCGGAATTATTAGCATCTTGTTTACCAATCCGTATTTTACAAACCTCTTTTAGTAGAAAAGATACGGAAAAACAAAGTAAAAAAAAGCGTATGGAGAGGCTTTCAGTAGCAAATCCCTTTTACTTTCAAAAGGAAGAAACGTTGACTGGTCAGCATCTTTTACTCATTGATGATGTGTATACGACAGGAATTACGTTGAGGCAAGCTGCAGAGTGCTTGTATGATGCAGGTGCTCAAACAGTGTCTAGCCTCACTCTTTGCCGGGGGTAATATATAAATCCAAATGAAAAAACCAACATCAAACCATTCTTTTAGGTGGGCGAGAGCATCCGGCCATGCATAGAAGCGGTCAGTGCTTGTTTTCGCCCTATGCCGTGTGAAAACAAAAAAGAGGAAATAAGTGGAGAACTGTTTTTGTTTTCATAACCGCAGCTAATATATTGAAAAATCAAAATGGGTTTATATATATACATGTCGAAAGATACAATAAAAAGACGACAAGACTTCTTTGACTTGATATGTTGTCATTCGTTATAGTCAAAATATGGGGTAAATGCCCTTATTTTTTGAGTGAAGGGAATGGAAAGAACATGCAAGGTAGAGTGAAATGGTTTAATGCAGAAAAGGGATTTGGCTTTATCGAACGCGAAGATGGTGATGATGTTTTTGTTCATTTTTCTGCAATTCAACAGGATGGATATAAGTCGTTAGAAGAGGGGCAACAAGTAGAATTTGACATTGTAGATGGTGCACGTGGACCGCAAGCGGCGAATGTTGTGAAATTATAATTCTGAATGAATAGTTTTGTGAGAAACATAGAGCTGCGTATGTGGTAACGGTTTATATATAGATATTAAATTGGATCTCCCAACATATAAATTACGGCTATAAAGAACAGAAGGAGACGTCAACTCATCGTCTCCTTCTGTTTTTACATAACGAGGCTAAAAAGGGTCCTGACCGCTACTATCTATGGACGGATGCTCTCTCCCACCTAAAAAGAATGGTTTTAATTTATTATTATTAATATTGAAAACGTTGTCAAAAAGTTGTTTCTTTTCTGTAACGAATTGTCCACACTTATATTCGTTATTTACGATGTAAATAGGGTAAAATGTAAATAGAAACGATGCATCTTTTCTTTTCAACAAAAAACGATAAAAAATTGCAATTTCGCTAACTTTTTAAATAAAGTTAGAAGGAGTTTTTAAGCCGGTGTCGAAATTGTATACATAGGCTTGAAAGGAGGAATTCATCTATGAAATTCAACATTCGTGGTGAAAATATTGAAGTAACTCCAGCATTAAAGGAATATGTAGAGAAAAAACTTAGCAAATTAGAGCGTTATTTTGATACATTTCCAGAGATTAAAGTTAATTTGAAAGTATACTCTGACAAGCAACGTGTCGAGGTAACAATCCCATTTACAGATTTATTACTTCGTGCAGAAGAAACTCATAGCGATATGTACGCTGCAATTGACTTAGTAGTTGATAAAATTGAGCGACAAATTCGTAAACATAAAACAAAAGTAAATCGTAAATTACGTGAAAAAGGTTCTCCGAAAACTGCATTCATCCTTACAGAACCAGCGGCAACTCTGGAAGAAGTAAGCGAGGATGAATTAGAACTAGTACGTACAAAACGATTTGACTTAAAACCAATGGACGTTGAAGAAGCCATTTTACAAATGGATATGTTAGGACATAACTTCTTCGTCTTCACAAATGCCGATACAAATGAAACTAATGTTGTATATGGCCGCAAAGATGGGAAATATGGATTAATTGAAACAAAATAATAAGTAGAAAACGCAGCTGTAAAAGGCTGCGTTTTTTTATTTGGTACAAAAGTATTTTATTTTTTACTCCGTTATTATGGGAAAAGGCGACCCTAGTTTATAATTGAGTGAGAATCAAAGCAGTCTATAAAATTCTTATTGAGAAAAGTTTTAGCTAATTTTGACCGTGCATTTGGTCGGTTGTTGTCATAGTTATAAAACAAGTGTTACAATTATCATTAGGTTTATACTTTTTTGTTTTTTAATTAGGAGAAAAAATAGTAGAAAATAAATTAGCGTTTTATAACGACTGATTAGTGAGCTGCAATATAGAGCACGATCAGAAGTTTTATTTTAATAAAAGAGGAGCGTATTTCCTATGATCGGTATTTTAAAAAAGGTGTTTGATGCAAACCAGCGCCAAATTAAACGTATGCAGAAAACTGTGGATCAAATAGAAGCGTTAGAATCATCGATTCAACCGTTAACTGACGAACAATTAAAAGGGAAAACAATTGAATTTAAAGAACGTCTTACAAAAGGTGAAACAGTAGACGATTTATTACCAGAGGCTTTTGCGGTTGTTCGTGAAGCAGCGACACGCGTTCTTGGTATGCGCCCTTATCCTGTGCAATTAATGGGTGGTATTGCCTTACATGAAGGGAATATCTCTGAGATGAAAACAGGGGAAGGTAAAACGTTAACTTCTACTTTACCAGTTTATTTGAACGCTTTAACAGGTAAAGGTGTTCATGTTGTTACAGTCAATGAATACTTAGCACAGCGTGATGCGGGTGAAATGGGACAACTACATGAGTTCCTTGGCTTAACAGTAGGAATTAACTTAAATAGTATGTCACGTGAGGAAAAGCAAGCTGCTTATGCTGCTGATATTACATATAGTACAAACAATGAGCTTGGTTTTGACTATTTGCGCGATAACATGGTGCTATATAAGGAGCAACGTGTTCAACGTCCGCTTCATTTTGCGATTATTGATGAAGTCGATTCCATCTTAGTCGATGAAGCGCGTACGCCGCTTATCATTTCTGGACAAGCACAAAAATCAACAGAATTATATATGTTTGCAAATGCGTTTATTCGTACGTTAGAAAATGAGAAAGATTATTCTTTTGACGTGAAAACGAAAAATGTCATGTTAACAGAAGACGGAATTACGAGAGCAGAGAAAGCTTTCCATATTGAAAACTTATTCGACTTAAAACATGTTGCACTTCTTCATCATATTAATCAAGCGCTTCGTGCACACGTTGTTATGCACCGCGATACAGATTATGTTGTACAAGATGGTGAAATCGTAATTGTAGATCAATTCACTGGTCGTCTTATGAAAGGCCGTCGTTATAGTGAAGGTTTACACCAAGCAATTGAAGCAAAAGAAGGCGTAGAAATTCAAAATGAAAGTATGACGCTTGCGACAATTACATTCCAAAACTACTTCCGTATGTACGAAAAGTTATCAGGTATGACGGGTACTGCGAAAACAGAAGAAGAAGAATTCCGTAACATTTACAATATGAATGTTATTGTAATCCCGACAAACAGACCGATTGTTCGTGATGACCGTGCGGATTTAATTTTTAAAACGATGGAAGGTAAATTCAACGCAGTTGTTGAGGATATTGTGAAACGCCATAAACAAGGACAACCAGTTCTTGTTGGTACGGTTGCAATTGAAACGTCTGAACTTATTTCAAACATGTTAACACGTAAAGGTGTACGTCATAATGTCTTGAATGCGAAAAACCATGCGCGTGAAGCGGATATTATTACAGAAGCAGGATTTAAAGGATCTGTAACGATTGCGACGAACATGGCTGGCCGTGGTACAGACATTAAATTAGGCGAAGGTGTAAAAGAAGCTGGTGGCTTAGCGGTTATCGGTACAGAACGCCATGAAAGCCGTCGTATTGATAATCAGTTACGTGGTCGTGCTGGTCGTCAAGGAGACCCTGGTGTGACACAATTCTACTTATCAATGGAAGATGAACTAATGCGCCGCTTCGGTTCTGATAATATGAAAACAATGATGGATCGCCTTGGTATGGATGATTCACAACCAATTGAAAGTAAAATGGTTTCTCGTGCTGTAGAATCTGCACAAAAACGTGTAGAAGGAAATAACTACGATGCGCGTAAACAACTTCTACAATACGACGATGTACTTCGCCAACAACGTGAAGTAATTTATAAACAGCGTCAAGAGGTAATGGAATCAGAAAACTTACGTGGCATTATCGAAGGAATGATGAAATCTACTGTAGAACGTGCCGTTGCTCTTCATACGCAAGAGGAAATTGAAGAAGATTGGAACATTAAAGGTCTAATTGACTACTTAAATACAAACCTTCTTGAAGAAGGGGATGTAAAAGAAGAGGAATTACGCCGCCTTGCGCCAGAGGAAATGAGTGAACCAATCATTGCGAAGTTAATCGAGCGTTACAATGAAAGAGAAAAGATTCTACCAGAAGAACAAACGCGTGAATTTGAAAAGGTTGTTGTATTCCGCGTTGTTGATACGAAATGGATGGATCATATCGATGCAATGGATCATCTTCGCGAAGGTATTCATTTACGTGCTTACGGTCAAATTGACCCGCTTCGTGAATACCAAATGGAAGGATTCTCAATGTTTGAATCAATGATTGCTGCTATTGAAGAAGAGATTTCTCGTTACATTATGAAAGCAGAAATCGAACAAAACCTAGAGCGTCAAGAAGTAGCTCAAGGCGAGGCAGTTCATCCGAAAGATGATGGTGAAGAAGCAAAAAAGAAACCAGTCGTAAAAGGTGACCAAATCGGACGTAACGACCTATGCAAATGTGGTAGTGGCAAAAAATATAAAAACTGCTGTGGTATTGGACAATAAAGAAAAGCGGAAGCAGCTCGTTCAGAATGTGAGGGGGATGGAGCTCCTGACAGAGAGGCGTAGTTTGCCTCGGAGGAAGGCGCGAAGCCACTGACCATTCTAGCTGCTGGAGCTGGACAATAAAGAAAAGCGGAATCGGCTATGCAACCAATAAAGTTTCACTTCCAAAATGGAAAAACTTTAGGAATATCCATATAATAAAAAGGGACAAACTCTCTCTGTAACAAGCAGAGGGAGTTTCCCTTGTTTTATACAAAAGCGAAAGCAATTACATAGAGGTGAAGAGCATGGAACTAGTGGAAATTAGGCAAGAATTAGAGAAGATGGCTAAGAGATTAGCGGCTTTTAGGGGGTCTCTTTGACCTCCCTGCAAAGGAAAAACGTATTGCAGAGTTAGAAGAAACAATGATGGGCGCTGGTTTTTGGGATGACCAACAAGGTGCGCAAGCTGTAATTAATGAAGCGAATGCACTGAAAGATATGGTTGGAAAGTTTCGCCAGTTAGATGAAACGTTTGAAAACTTAGAAGTGACACATGAGCTTTTAAAAGAAGAATACGATGAGGATTTACATGAAGAGCTAGAATCTGAAGTGAAATCTTTAATTCAAGAAATGAATGAGTATGAGCTTCAGTTATTATTAAGCGATCCTTATGATAAGAATAATGCTATTTTAGAACTGCATCCAGGTGCAGGTGGAACAGAGTCACAAGACTGGGGTTCTATGTTATTACGTATGTATACAAGATGGGCTGAAAAGCGTGGATTTAAAGTAGAGACAGTTGACTATCTACCAGGTGATGAAGCTGGAATTAAGAGTGTTACGCTATTAATTAAAGGACATAACGCTTATGGCTACTTGAAAGCTGAGAAAGGTGTGCATCGTCTTGTACGTATTTCACCATTCGATTCTTCAGGTCGCCGTCATACATCGTTCGTATCTTGTGAAGTTGTACCTGAATTCAATGATGAAGTTGAAATTGAAGTGCGTACAGAAGATTTAAAAATAGATACGTATCGTGCGAGTGGTGCAGGTGGACAGCACGTTAATACGACGGATTCAGCGGTTCGTATCACGCATACGCCAACGAATACAGTTGTAACGTGCCAATCAGAACGTTCGCAGATTAAAAACCGTGAGCATGCAATGAAAATGTTGAAGGCGAAACTATATCAAAAGAAATTAGAAGAACAACAAGCTGAGTTAGATGAAATCCGTGGTGAACAAAAAGAAATTGGCTGGGGTAGCCAAATTCGTTCTTACGTATTCCACCCATACTCTCTAGTGAAAGATCATCGTACAAATACGGAAGTTGGGAATGTACAAGCGGTTATGGATGGAGAAATTGATCCATTTATTGATGCTTATTTACGCTCTCGTATTTCCTAAGAAAAAAGCCAACGGACTGTTGGCCTATCGGTGAGGAGATAGAAGGTATAAAGAGGTATACTTTGTCTCTAGTCTAGTGGTAGAAGAAGGAGGAAGAGAAGTTGGGTGACAACTTCTCTTTTTGATGAGATTGGTTTTATCATACAAGGTCGCATATTGTTTTGTAAAAAGAAGAAAATAAAAGAACTGAGCTGTAATTGATGAGGAAACTATATAGGATTTCTTTATTCTGTTTTTTAGAAAAAGGTTCTTTGCGGTAATTTGTATCTGTTCACAGAATTGAAACAATTGCTGGAAGCTTTGTATCAGTAGGTTTCTCATCATTTTGTAAAAAATATCCTCTATAGGTTGGTTTTTCTGTAAGAGGATAATTATTATAATGGCTAGTGAGAGCTGTGTAAAAGTATAGCTGCATCCATAATGAGAAGGACATCAATAACGGGGAGCGATATAAGTGAAAAAGAAATTGTTGGCTATTGCATTAGGAACAACATTAGTTTTTGCTGTAGGAGCATGCGGGAAGAAAGAGGGAAGTAAGTCTTCTAATCAATCAGCGAGTACGGATAGTGCCGAACAGATTTACAAAAAAAGCTGTGCAGGTTGCCATGCTAATGATTTATCAGGTGCAACTGGACCGGATTTACGAACAGTAGGCGGCAAGTATGATGCGGCAGATATTGAAAAAATTATTGAAAAAGGCCGCGGCATGATGTCTCCAGGAATTATTCAAGGTGAGGATGCTAAAAAAGTATCAGAATGGCTAGCAGAACATAAATAAGAAAAGCGAAAGCGGCTCGTTTAGAATAGGAGGAGGATGGAGCTTCAGACGAAGAGGTGCAGTTTGTCTCATGGGAAGAAGTGAAGCCACCTCCGCTTCTAATTGGTTTTTATACTTATTTTATAGAAAGCATAATAAGATGATTTCTATTTTAATAGAGAATATTTGTAAAACATTATAGATTGTTAAATGATTAAATATGGACTTATTATCGGTAAAATAGGGCTCTAGATAGCTGTTTTTTCGTGTTTCTTTTTATGCTGTAACATAACTGTAACAAAATTGTATCCGAATTGGAAACCGAATGATGTTACAATGTAGTTTGTAGAATTTTGCTGAAACATGTACATAAGCAGCAGTGATAGACTGGAAATGTTTTCACTGTTCTTTGAAACAACAGAAATACATCTATAGATTTGCAGTACAACAGAGTGTAAGTAAGGGTGGAAGCTTTTGCTTTCATGTTCAGATAGACAGAGAAAGTATGTCGAAAAAAATCATTAAGTATTGGGTGATAAATAATGATAAAAATGACGAATGTTTATAAGGAGTATCCAAATGGTATGAAAGCCATCGATGGGCTCACAGTTAACATTAAGCAAGGTGAATTTGTATACGTAGTTGGACCGAGTGGAGCCGGGAAATCTACATTTATTAAGATGATGTATCGTGAAGAAAAATCAACAACAGGATCTATCAATGTGAATGGACTTGTAATTGAAACGTTAGCAGAGCGAGATGTACCATATTTCCGTCGTCAGCTAGGCGTAATTTTCCAAGATTTCAAATTGCTACCTAAATTAACAGTATATGAGAATGTAGCGTTTGCTTTAGAAGTAATTGAAGAAGAACCTGATGCGATTCGTGAACGCGTTACTGAAGTGTTAGGTCTTGTAGGTCTTGATGATCGTGCAGATGCACTTCCAAATGAGCTTTCTGGTGGAGAACAACAGCGTGTGGCGATTGCAAGAGCAATTGTAAACAAGCCAAAAGTTGTAATTGCCGATGAGCCAACAGGAAACTTAGATATTGATACAGCGCTTGATATTATGAATATCTTTAAACGTATTAATGAGCGTGGTACAACAATTGTTATGGCGACGCATAATGCAGATATCGTAAATACAATCCGTCATCGTGTAATTGCGATTGAAGGCGGAAAAATTGTTCGAGATGAGATTGAGGGAGGATACGGATATGAAGAATAAAACCCTTAGTCGACATTTACGAGAAGGTGTAAAAAATCTATCACGTAACGGATGGATGACGTTTGCTTCTGTAAGTGCAGTAACTGTTACATTATTACTTGTAGGTGTCTTTTTAACAGCGATTATGAATATGAACCACTTCGCAACGAAAGTGGAGCAAGATGTAGAGATTCGTGTACACATTGATCCAGCAGCGAAAGAAGAGGATCAAAAGAAATTGGATGAAGATCTTAGCAAAATTGCAAAAGTAGATTCTGTTAAATATTCTTCTAAAGAAGAAGAGTTAAAACGTTTGATTAAAAGCTTAGGTGACAGCGGAAAAACGTTCGAGCTATTTGAGCAAGATAATCCACTTAAAAACGTATTTATTGTAAAAGCGAAAGAACCAACAGATACAGCTACAATTGCGAAAAAAATTGAAAAAATGCAGTTTGTAAGTACAGTTCAATATGGTAAAGGCCAAGTTGAGAAATTATTTGATACAGTGAACACAGGCCGTAATATTGGGATCCTGTTAATTGCTGGTCTATTATTCACAGCAATGTTCTTAATCTCTAACACAATCAAAATTACAATTTATGCGCGAAGCACAGAGATTGAAATTATGAAACTTGTAGGTGCGACAAACTGGTTTATCCGTTGGCCGTTCTTACTAGAAGGTTTATTCTTAGGGGTACTCGGTTCAATTCTTCCGATTATCGTGATTTTATCTACTTATAATTCGCTTCAAAGTATGTTTAACCAAAAGCTTGGAGGAACGATTTTCGAACTTCTTCCATATAGTCCGTTTGTATTCCAACTTTCCGGTTTATTAGTGTTAATTGGTGCATTAATCGGTATGTGGGGAAGTGTAATGTCAATTCGTCGCTTCTTAAAAGTATAAAAAGTTGCAAACATAATTCGTACAAGCTTATCATATAGTAGAAATAGGTAAAGGCATCACACAATGTGTGATGCCTTTTGCTACACCACCTGTGTGTTTTGGAAAGGGGAATTCCGCATTGAAACGTAGAGTTGCGATTATTGGAATGGTTGTTGCATTTTTAATTGGTGCTGGCGGAATGTTTGCAGGTATGTATATGTTTGGAATCAATCCATCTTATATGACGCAAACAATTTCAAGTGATAGTACTGGCACGAAGCAAGGGGATTTAGCTAAAATTAATGAAGCGTATGCATTGATTGATTCGCGTTATGTGGAAGACGTGAAGGACGGCAAGCTTGTGGAGGGTGCGATACAGGGAATGTTGTCTACGCTGAAAGACCCTTATTCCACGTATATGGATAAAGAAACAGCGAAACAATTTGAGCAATCACTTGATCCGGAGCTCGAAGGTATTGGTGCTGAGGTGAACAAAACGGACGGGAAATTGATCATTGTCTCTCCAATTAAAGGATCACCGGCAGAAAAAGCAGGCATTAAACCAAATGATCAAATTCTATCAGTAGATGGAAGCAGTGTAAAAGATTTATCACGTGAAGAAGCAGTCTTAAAGATTCGTGGTAAGAAAGGAACGACTGTTGCCATTGAAATCAAAAGGCCTGGTGTGACGGATCCACTCGAATTTAAAATTAAACGTGAAAAGATTCCGATTTTTACTGTATTTAGTTCTGTAAAGGAAGAGAAGGGGAAAAATATAGGTTATATTCAAATTACATCTTTCTCTGAAAATACAGCGAAAGAATTTAAAGATCAATTAAAAGAACTTGAAAAGAAAGATATAACAGGTCTTATCATTGACGTACGTGGTAATCCAGGGGGTTACTTAAATAGTGTGCAAGATATTTTAGGATTAATCATGACAGACAAAAAGCCAATGATGCAAGTTGAACAACGAAATGGTGAGAAAAAGAAATTTTCAACTGAATTAAAAGAGAGAAAACCATATCCGATTTCAGTATTAATTGATAAAGGAAGTGCATCTGCTTCTGAAATTTTAGCGGGTGCATTAAAAGAAGGAGAAGGATACGATTTAATTGGTGAAACAACATTTGGAAAAGGCACTGTTCAGCAAGCTGTTCCGTTTAAAGACGGCAGTAACATTAAACTGACAATGTTTAAATGGCTTACACCAGATGGCAATTGGATTCATAAGAAAGGAATTGCCCCAACGGTAGAAGTGAAGCAACCAGATTATTATCATGCAACACCAATTCAAATTGAGAAAACACTTTCTTATAATGCGAATGACGTGCAAGTAAAACATGCACAAGAAATGTTGAAAAGTTTAGGGTATGTTCCTGGGCGTGAGGATGGATACTTCAGTAAAGAAACTGAGTCGGCTTTAAAAGCTTTCCAAAATGCAAATGAAATGGAAGTAACGGGCCAACTTGATAAAAAGACAGCTGAAGCTCTTCAAAATAAAATTATTGAAAAAATCCGCTCTGGTGAAAATGATTTACAATTACAGGCTGCATTAAAATTAATGGCGAAGTAAGAAAAAATACAGGCATGTTATTGCCTGTATTTTTTTGTATGTATGTATTTGTAATGTAATAACAGCAAGGAAAGCGAATGTTGAAGAAAACCCCACTGATTAAAGTTTCACTTTATGATAAGATAAAAAGAAAGAATGATATAAATGGTGGTGAAGCGGTTCGTGGAGGCGTGGTCTTTTGAGATAATGCGAGCGGTTGGGCGTTTTTTCTTACACCCTGCTGTTTATGTGTTTTTGATAAGTAGCATCTTTGTTGGATACTTACGTATATTACGAGAACGAAAAGATTTTTCTTTTAAAGTATATGATGTTTGGTTTGAACTACGAACATCTCTGTTTGCAGGAGTTGGATATGGATTCATTGTATCGATCATAACTGTTGGGGCGGGGCTAGTTCTGTCGCAAGCAAGTATATGGATCATTTTGATTTGGACACTTGTATTTGGACTAGCTGCTGGATATAGATATTTATCTGCTGCTTATACATTTGGTGTGGCAATTGTAGCAGCTTTATTGTCTTCTAAGCTCCCAATCTCTCTCTTACAGTTTGGGGAAGGGGAAGAGAGTACGATTGCATCACTTGCCATTTTACTTGGCTTGATGCTAGTTGTAGAAGGACTATTAATTTCGAAAAATGCAGTGCGGTATTCAACGCCAAAAATGCGTAAAGGCAAGCGTGGTTTGAATATTGGATTGCATGAATCAAAGCGTTTATGGCTCGTTCCAATTTTTATTCTTGTGCCAGGAGATGCTGTCACACAATTTGTTTCGTGGTGGCCAGTCGTTTCGGTTGGCTCGCAAACATATTCCTTATTCCTAGTTCCGTTTGTAATTGGCTTTATGCGAACAATTAGAAGTGAGGAACCGACGGAAGCGTTATTGTTTACAGGAAGACGTATATTTGGATTAGCGACTCTTGTTCTTATTTTAGGTGTAGTTAGTTATTGGTGGTCTGTTTTAGCGATTATTGCAATGGGAGTTGCAATGCTTGGTCGTTTTACTATTTCAATGCGAGAGCGGATCGCTGATGAAACGCGTCCAGCGTACTTTGCAGCGCGCGATGATGGATTAGTTGTATTAGGTATTATTCCAAATACAGTCGGTGCAGAATTAGATTTGAAGCCCGGAGAGGTTATTGCGAAAGTAAACGGTGTAATTCCTAAAAACGCAGAGGAGTTTTATGATGCGCTTCAGTTTAAGACGACAGGGGCATTTTGTAAATTAGAAGTGCTTGATACAAATGGTGAGCTTCGCCTTGCTCAAACTGCATTATATGCGGGTGGACATCATGAATTAGGTATCGTGTTTGTAGAGCAAGATCATAAGTGGGATACGGAAGCAGTGTAAATGAAAAGACCTTCATCCAT
>NZ_JAJJBY010000044.1:0-27580 GCF_022625245.1 Bacillus sp. TL12
TTAGAGTGGCTTTCTTCTATGCATTTTGTAATTGTACCTCTTCACGTTCCATTACTTTTCGTAATACAATCATTTGCACCATTGTAAATATATTACCTGTAACCCAGTACAACACAAGTCCTGATGGTGCGGCAAACCCCATAAATAAAATCATCGCCGGCATCATAAACTGCTGCATTTTAAGCATTGGGACTTGCTCTCCTGCCGATGTATTTGACTGCATAATTTTCATTTGAATAAACGTAGCTAGTGCTGCAAGAATCGGTAAAATATGATACGGATCTGCATGTCCTAAGTTTACCCATAAAAACGAAGATGTACGAATCTCTTCCGTTCGGCTAATCGCATAGTACAATGCCGAGAAAATTGGCATTTGTATCAAAAGTGGTAAGCAACCAGCTAATGGATTCCAACCGCCTGTTTTCATTAGTTCTGACATTTCTTTTTGATATTGTTTTTGCTTTTCAATATCTTTGCTTACATTACCATATTTTTGTTTCAACTTTTGAAGTTCTGGTTGCATTTTTTTCATTTTCATTTGACCACGATATTGCGAAACAGCTAATGGAATCATCGCTGATCGAACAATAAGCGTAATGATAATGATAGCAATCCCGAAGCTTCCACCAGGTACATGATGCGCCACAAATTGAAGCATAAGTGAAATTGGGTAAACAAAATAGTGATCCCAAATCCCGGTACTATTTGCATCAATTGGTGCCGTACTGCTACACCCAGATAAAACAAAAACAAGTAATAATGATAAACTAACGAGCACAGCTCGGTATGATTTTAACATGTTCATTCCTCCAATGTTTCGTAATTAATTAGCGAAACATTGGTGTATACGGACCAATCTCGTCACTCTCTCCGCTTGATTCTTGTCTACGAACTGATCGAACCATTCCATATTTATAGAAGATGGAAAAAAGCGGAGTATTTCCTATATGTTCTTCACATGTATCAACGAATGCGAAAGCTCTTTGTCTACCGCTTGATGTTTGCTGCCGTACAAAGCGAGAAATATTAGCGAGAAAAAAGACTTCTAATAAACAAAGCGCTGTCGTTACAAACGTTATATATAGAATTGCATCTTGCAATAAAAATTCCATCGCTTCACATCCTTAATATGTTCATTCTAGCACATTCTCTAAACGTTCTCTATTTCCTTTTATTTTCAAAAAAAGGTTTTGCATATTCTCTCACAAAAATAATATAGAAAATCATTGTATTCGCTTTCTTTAGTATATTCACACATATAACTGAATAGGCTTGATTTTTTAGAAATTTATAAAATTTTTGCATTATAATAAAACTATTGCCAGTTTTTGAAAAAAGCATTATTCTCTTCTTGTAATCAAAAATGAATATGGAGATGAAACATACTATGGGTCAATTAGGAGACGCCGATTACGTTCCCGACACCGCCTTTTTATCCTTCCCAGCAGCTAGAACATTTCATTTAGAATTTATAATACAATTGATTGTTATTTTTATAGCTTCCATTTTGTATGCTATTTCAATGAACATGTTTTTTATCCCGCATAATATGATTAGCGGTGGTTTCGCTGGTGTGGGGATGATTATCGGTTATTTAATGCACTATAATATCGGTGCACTTATCTTTTTACTAAACATCCCGCTTCTCATTTTAAGTCACTTTTACTTAGGAAAGAAGACAACCTTTTTAACAGCTTATTTCGTGGCAGTATCATCACTTGCCATGAATATCATCCCAGTGCATCAAGTATCAGATGATATTTTACTTTCTTCTGTATTTGGTGGTGTTATCTGTGGTGCAGCCTCAGGGATTATATTCCGATTTGCATCTTCGACTGGTGGATTTGATATTGTTGGATTGATTGTAGCGAAATATAAAGACATTTCGATTGGCGCTATTATTTTCGGCTTCAACTTAATCTTACTTGTTGTCGCTGGCTTTATTTTCGGATGGGACATTACACTGTACACGTTAATTAGCCGTTTTGTTGTCAGCAAGGTAATCGATGCTGTCCATACAAAACACATTAAATTAACGATCATGACAATTACAGAAAAAGGCGAGGAAATTAAAAGCGCACTACTGCATCACGGCATACGTGGTGTGACGATGGTAGACGCTGTCGGCGGCTATACCAACCATAAGAAAAAAATGATTTACACCGTCGTAACCCGTTACGAATTAGGAGAAATGAAACGCATTATTCGTCAAGTAGATAATCATGCATTTATGAATATTACAGAAACCGTTGAAATCGTTGGACGTTTCAAACGTATATAAGAAGAGACGCAAGGAATTACAATTCCTTGCGTCTTTATTTATCTAATGCCGAAGGAAACTATACTAGCTAATTTACGATGTATATGTATTCGTTCCCCTCAATAATCTTTGATTGTAATTATGAGCGGCAATCGCTCCCCATACCATACAAATAAAATGTGTAACAAACAGTCCAATACCAAATGTTACAATACCGACAATTAACTCAATAATAATCATAATAATTGCACCAATAATTGTTGAATACAACATTCCAAAAGAACCAAACAAAAACGTTAATACTAAAGAAATCCCTATACTTTTCGTAGGTGTCACTATAATGTGCTGCTTTTGCGTCCCCATCTAATGCCCCCCTCTTAATTAACTAAAAATTCAGTCAAAATAATTATACAACAAAATGGAATATTAATCCATATGATATCCTTTTTAAAATTGTTTTACACTTATTACAAAATCAGATAATTCTATTATTCTCTCGTTAAATATGTTATAATACAATAAGACTTACAAAAAAGAATGTATAGACTTGGGAGTTTCTCTTACTTTTATAAGCAAAAAGAAACGAGAAGTCGGGTATATCTCAATGCAAGTTTACGTAATAACTAATTATTATCACATCATACAAGAAACGGTTTAAAAAAGGCCGATCATCTTAGTTATTCTTCTTTAATCTTTTTATTAAAAAAGATACGTACAACTAACACTCACTTCTATTTATTATACCTACCTTTTTGACTTCCAAATCATCTTATTACATAAGGAGATGAACATATGAATCAAAATATACGCTATATAGTGGCTGTACTGTTTGCTATCATCGGTGGTACGATTTGCTTCTGGACAAACATTCAGCTTGGAGAACATATCGTTTTTAATGGAATCGAATCACTTGTAAGCGCTTCAATATTAGGTGGATACATTTTCTTCCTCCTTAATCCAGAAGAAAACGCTCAAAAAACAATGCTATTAACAATGATCGGAATCGTCGGGGGATGTATTTCCTACTCAATGACAAATTATACATTACCACTTCAATTAAGCTCAGCTTTCTTCCACGGCCTTTGGACTTGGTTTATTGCATTTTGCTTAGCAGATGTATTTAACCTATTGCAAGATCCTGAAGAAGAGACTGGCCGCGGAGTCGAAAGTAATTCTTAATAAAAAAGAGGCTGAGAGATAAATCTTCCAGCCTCTTTTTTATTTCAATCTGTATACCCCAGTATGTATTTACTGATATATATCGGCGATAATTCAAATATATCGACCATTTCTCACAATATATCGGCGATTCGACACAACATATCGACCGTTCGCCAAAGTTTGACACGCCGTCACTCCTCAGAGTCCCAGTAGTTTCTCTCCAAACTGAACGATAAATACAATAATTAACACAATCGCCAATAGCTTCAATGCTACATATGTCACTTTACAAAACACATAAATAAGCAATAGTAACAAAATAAGCGTCAAAATACCCATATGTACTGCCTCCACAACGTTCTCTTCTTCCTACTGAAGGAAGTCCTTTCATTCTACTCTCCCCCCTTACATTTATAGAACCGAATAAAATTACATACAGAAAAAAGGATATCTCACCTGGCGTAAGATATCCTTAGATTACTAGTTTCTGTTGCAAAAGCTGGAACCATTCTCGTTCTAATTGTAAATAACCGGCTCCACTCTTTTCGGCATACTTCAGCTCACTTTCAGCCTTTTTCATATACGTATGAAAGGATTCCGCATCCTTCTCTAAATATTTTAAAATCGCATGTGTGCGGTAATACCCATGCGGGTCCAATTTTGTTATAGCTGTCGCATGCTGCTTCATATCTTGTAAAGAAACAGCGTCTATATCATATAGCACTTTATGTAACACATACCAACTATGAAAACCACCAACAAAATATTTATTTTCTTTTGTAACAGGTATTTGTAAAGCCTGTTCTAAGCAAGTGATTCCTGTCGCCATTCCTTCTCTATCACATCGTGAATAAAACGTAAGCATCAGATCACTCAGCATTTCTCTTACCTCTTCATCGCCCTTTATTTTTTCTTCACTTATTTCTACTAACTTTTCATCCCATTCTTTTGGTCGTTTGCAGCTCCACAACTCACTAGATACTTGAATACTATGTAAATGTTGCTTTGCCTTTTCATCACCTTTAATTAAAATTAAAAACTGTTTCCCATCACTAAGCATAATTTCCTTCATTGGAATCGCTGTAGCTAAAAAGATGGCTAAATGTAATACAGAAAAGTATAAAAGAAATTGATAGTAACTCACCATATATATGTATCCTGACACAATACCGAAAACTAAACTTGTTATCGGTCCACCTAGCGTCATCCATGCCCACTTTTTTGAAAGATTTGCTGTATGTATAGACGGAGGTAATAACGTAGCTAAGCCTCCAAAATACATCCACATTTTATTTTCTCTTATCCGTATTTTCTCTCCCTCTTTTTGAACAATAATAGGGCCTGCTAACATAAATTTAAACTTTAGACCGTTTAACAAACCAAAAATAACATGCCCCAGTTCATGAATGGCAAGAACAAGCACTAAAATAACCAGTGCTCCCCACAGTTCCAATAAGTCTTGTATTTTTTCCGGTCTAATTCATCCATATATAACTGAACAGGCAAAAGCAATCACTATAGAAAAAGCTGGCCTTTTCAAAATATCCACCGTTTTTCTCTCCTCTGTAATCTTTAACATTAATAAATCATTTTTTTATGCATTTCATACATGTATTTCCCGATATGTAGTATCCAAACAAATGAAATGATACCGATTAGAAAGAAATCCGCTTCCCTTACAACTGTATAACCAATTGACAGAATCCATGCCCATGCAAGCACACCATTTGTAAATTGATATGCTTTGTAACCGGCTTCATGAACGATATGCTTTTGTCCCTCATCTGCATTTCTCGCCCACATTTCCATAGACTGTGAATATGTAACGGATTGTTCTGGGTATAACTTGTTATATCGATTCTTCATTATAAGGCCACTCCATATGACAAGAATCAAACATACAGTAGCTATAACAAAGTTTACAATTTCAAATAATGCAGGAGTTCCGGCTGTAAATGATCGATAATACATAATGGCAGCACAACTCGCCCAAGACCACACAATAACTTCACTTATACGTAAATAAATGAGCATAGTTCCTAGCCTACGTCCTTGTATATTTTCTTCTTCATCACGTAACTTTGCTAATGTTCGCACATTCTTTCCAAACAAGAATAACCCTGCTGCACAAAACATAAACAGCGCAGCTATCGCGACATAAGAATCATCTTTAGTTGACCTAACATCAAAATAATGAACTAGTATGTATCCAACGATTGCCCCCACTAGCATAGACATTAAGAATTTTATAATAAAAAACATTGTACCTTTTATCCTACTCTCCATCTTCTTCCCCCTCAACTAACGTAAATATATCCTCTACCGGCACCCCAAAAACTTGCGCAATCTTAAGCGACAAAACAATCGATGGCGCATAATCACCTCGCTCAATTAAGCTAATCGTCTGCCGCGATGAATCAATTGCTTTCCCTAACTCACCTTGTGACATTCGATGCTTCGCCCGAAATTCTCTCACTCGATTTTGAAGCTTCATATGTAACCTCTTTTCATTTAATTAATTAAAATTGTAAATAATTTCATCTTTATTGTCAATTATCATTGTCATTTTGACATTAATATATGTCAAAAATAATTATGTCGTCATATTAGAAAGTTCTATATAATATATTTAAAATACATAATATGCGAGATGCAATATGGAGAAAAAATCAAATTTTTCTTATCTTCTCATCAAACTTTCGGCAGCTTTTATTCTCTATCTTTCTTTTGGAATACTTTTCTTTATAACAAATGAATTTGATTTATATGAGATTTCATATCTAATGCCCTATATAACCCTTGGACTTATGCTCTTTTCTTCTATGCAATCTTGTGCTCACTCTTAATTGATAAGCTAAGTTCAAAACAAACAAGCATTATAAAAAAGAGATAGTGCCTATAAGCACTACCTCTTCCAATTATCGACATAGAATGGATTCCATATTAATTTACACTTTGTACAAATACACGTTTTAATTGTTTGCGGAAACGAACGCCTAATGTAATTGCTACAATTACAATCACTCCGAAAATAATTTTCCCTATGTGTTGTCCCATTAATCCGAAGATATCATGTAAATTTCCACCTAACCAATACCCACCGATTAAGAAGAAAGATACCCAGAATAGAGCGCCAGAGTAGATCGTTATCGCAAAGCGACGGAACGGTAAATTAATAATCCCCGCAAAGTACCCAGTAAAGTGACGTACGCCGGGAATAAAGAAGCCGATGAAAATAAGAAAATATCCATATTTATCAAACCACATTCTCGTTAAATCAATCTTTTTCTGTGTTAAAAACACATATTTACCGTATTTTTGCACAAAAGGCATACCAAGTTTATTACCTAAAAAGTACTGAACTGTCATCCCAACACTTGTACCAATAAATGATAAAATAATTAAAAGTGATAATTGTAAGTCTCCATTATGCGCCAAGAAACCAGCGTACGCTAATGTTGGTTCTCCTGGAAACGGAAGTGCAATATATTCTAACAGCAATCCCACAAGGACTACATAATAACCGTATTGTTGAAATAATTCATGAATCCATTCCATGTCGATCTCTCCTTTTCCCTTTAATCTACAGCGTCTATCACGTACAAACTGTTACTATTATTGTATAAAAAAATTGTCGAAATAACTATCACAATAACTTACATTTAGATTACATTTTCGTAAGGTTAATACTAAAATAACCCATATTCATGCAAATTCCCCTAATATCTATTATATATTTGCAATTTTTTTCATTTCTCCTTTATTATATACGAAAAAATTACGTTTTTCTCTTATTTTCGTATAGTTTACTTCAAAAAATCTCATTTGTATTGAAAATATAAATGAGATTGCTATAAACTAGAATCATAATAACTAGCAATTGTTTTATTTCTTATTTTTCTATCACCAAACTCACACGCTTTTGTGAGTGGCGGAATTTTGTAGAGTTTTTACTCTGTTTCGTTCGCCCGTTGTCCTTCATTGGATAGCGGGCGTTTTTTATTTGAAAAAGGAGGCTTTTTATGGAGAAATTTAAGTTTTCGCTATTAGTTTTATTTGGCGCCTGCAGCTATGGCGTACTTTCAACAATTTTCAAGCTCGGCTTTATGAATGGTTTTTCTGCGCATGAGCTATTAGGTGGACAATATGTATTTGGCTGGGTTGGACTTTTATTACTCGTTCTTTTCTTCTCACGTCATAAAATCTCGAAAAAACAAATATTTTCCTTATTGGCTGTCGGAACAGCAATGAGCATGACCGGGATTTTTTACGCTATTTCTGTAGAAGAATTACCAGCATCCATTGCCGTTGTCTTACTCTTTCAATTCACATGGATTGGCGTAGTCATTGAAGCAATTGCTAACAAAACATTTCCAAGTCGTGAAAAGATTATCTCGATTATCATTTTATTTGCCGGAACATTATTTGCAGGTGGTGTGTTCGAAGGTCTTGGCCAAAACTTCTCTACAAAAGGCATTATCTTTGGACTATTAGCCGCTGTCTCTTTTTCCTTTTATATTTTTGCAAGCGGACGCGTTGCTACTAATGTACCACCGTATACGAAAAGCTTTTTAATGACGACAAGTGCTACACTTATCGTTTGCTTAATTTTCCCGCCAACCTTCTTAACAGATGGTGCGTTACAGGCCGGACTATGGAAATATGCATTCTTCCTTGGATTCTTCGGTGTTGTCGTTCCAGTCATTTGCTTCTCCATTGGCGTCCCAAAAGTAGGAACAGGACTTGGAACTATTTTAGGAGCTGCTGAACTGCCAACAGCAATCATCGCTTCTATTACACTTGTTCATGAAGTCGTATCGCCATTGCAATGGCTTGGCATTGTTTGCATATTAGTTGGTATTTTCACACCTCAATTTCTTACTACACGAAAAGAGAAGAAACGTAATATAGAACAAAGCGCCTAAAAAAGAGCACATTGTGTGCTCTTTTCATAGAGTATTGAGAAACAAGATCCGGGAAACTCTTGTTTTTTGTCGTTATTTACCGAAGCATCGATATATTTAGGAAATCGCCGATAAAGTGAAACTTCAATCAGTGGGGATTTTCTCCATCCCCCACTGATTGTCAGCCCTCAACAATCGGGCTTTTATGGGCTGTTTATCTCCCACCTAAACTTCTTCGCATTTTCTTAAGTTTTGAGGTGGGAGTATTACAGCCCGTTAATGCGGGATAAGATTTCATTTACTATTTTGAGCCACCCAACTCTCGGCAGTTTGCTCTATTTCTTCTTGTAGTTTTGTAACATTCCCCTTTCTACTTTAATGCCGCGTATAGCTTTTCTACCTCTTTTTCAATTACTTTTACATCAATTCTTTCAAACAATGGTTGCACATCACTCACCCGCTCTGGCAATGTACTTTCACATTTCCAACTCGTATTCGTAATCGATAGCATATTCCGCACTCTTTCACTAGAAAACGGTAAAAACGGCTCAAGTAACTGCGCAAGATTCACAATAAAATATACACAGGTGTAAATCGTCTCTTCACAAGCTGCAGGATCTTCTTCTCTTTGCTTCCAAGGCGCCTGCTCATCAAAATACTTATTCGCAAAGCGCACTGTTTCAAAGATTGTTTCTAATGCTACTTTAAAATGAGCCTGTTCAATTGCATTCCCTACACTGCGATATAATCCCTCCACTCTTTCTTTCAGTTCTAAATTCACATGACCTTTTGGCACAGCACCGTCATAATATTTCTCAATGAACTTTAGTGTACGATTTACAAAATTCCCATATGCACCTAAAAGCTCACTGTTATGGCTATAAATAAATTCACGCCAAGAAAAATCGGTATCGCGATTTTCTGGTGCATTCACCGTTAAGAAATAACGAATCGAATCTGGATCATAACGCTCTAATATATCCGGTACCCATACCGCCCAGTTTTTACTTGTCGATAATTTTCGTTTCTCAACAGTTAAATATTCATTGGAAACAATATGACGCGGAATGGCCTCTTCTCCGATTCCAAGCAATACAGCTGGCCAAATAATAGAATGGAACGGAATATTATCCTTACCATGCACATAGTACGTCTTCGCACTACTACTCCAGAACTCTCCGTCATCTTTCCCTGTTTCTTTAGCCCATCGTTTACTTGCTGCATAATAACCTGACACTGCTTCAATCCACACATAGATTTTCTTATCCTCATATCCCTTAACTGGAATTGGTACTCCAATTGGTAAATCGCGTGATACAGCTCGGTCCTGTAATCCTTCTTGTAAGTAACGCTCTGTTAATTGAACCGCATTATCACGCCACTCTCCTTGTTGTTTCGCAACCGCTACTGCATCTTTCATCTGCTGCTGAAATTTATGCAATGCAAAATAAAAATGCTCTGTTTCCTTAACTGCTGGCGTACTTCCACATAACTTACATTTCTTTTCTAATAAATCGAGCGGATCTAAAATGGCTGAGCATGCATCACATTGATCACCACGAGCTGATTCATGGCAATGCGGACAAACGCCTTCTACATATCGATCCGGTAAAAATTGTGCACATGTTTCGCAATATGCTTGTTCAACGGTCTTTTTATAAATAAAGCCTTCTTCTAATAAGCTTAAGAAAATCTTTTGTACCGTTTCATGATGGTGCTGTGCATCTGTACGTGTATAACAATCATACGTAAACCCAAGATGCTGAAAACACCGCTGGAATTCTTCATGATAATGATCAGCAATTTCTTTTGCGGTAACCCCTTCTTGTTTTGCCCGAATGGCAATTGGCGTTCCATTACAATCACTTCCTGATACGTAAAGAACTTTCTCTCCTTTTGCTCTATAGTAACGCGCTAAAATATCTCCTGGTAATAAACTCGCAACATGACCAAGATGTAACGATCCATTCGCATACGGCCAAGCTCCACCAATAAAAATGCTCATCTTCTATTCCTCCTTTAAAATATAAAAAGCCCCGTCCCTATCTTCAGAAAAGATAAGGGCGGGGCTGTATAAACAGTCGCGGTACCACCTTATTTCGTCAACTATTCACATAGCTGACCTCGTCAAGTACGGAGCAATACTCATGCTCTTATACTGTGGTTTTGATAACGAGAACCAACTCTCGTCGCCGCCTACTATTATCATTTGATAAGTTCGGGACGCAGCTCAAAGGCCATTTTTCAAATGAATATTCTTGCTTCTTCTCAGCTTCCGAAGCTCTCTGGAAAGAATGGTTTCATTCTACTTTTCCTTTTCAATGCTTTTCATATATAACACGTATTTTATAATTAATATACAGAAAAATCATTTTTTTTAAAAAACAGGAAATGAAACCTTTCTTGCGAATATTTATATGTTCAAAAAAAGGAGTGATTTCATTGAATCAACAACAATTAAGTACAATTAATAACAAAGGCTGGAGTGCAGCAGCTTATGAAGCGTGGACGAATCGGCACGGTACTCCAAAGGAATACGCAAAAAAACTTATGCAAGATCCTGCTCATGAAGTAGCCCACTACTTACCTTATATACAAAATCCACAAGGGAAACGAATCATCAATTTACTTGGCTCCAAAGGAAATAAAGCTGTAGCCCTCGCATTATTAGGAGCCGATGTAACCGTTGTAGATATTTCTGAGAGTAACGCAAAGTATGCAAATGAGCTAGCAGATGCTGCGAAGGTTTCGATTGAATATATTGTTTCAAATGTACTAGAAATGACATCTTCTCCATCATTCGATGTTGTATTACTAGAACTCGGTGTACTTCATTACTTTTTAGATCTCAAACCACTTTTCAAATTAATCTCAGGGCTTCTAAAAGACGGGGGTATTTTTATACTTCGTGACTATCATCCTCTTTATACAAAGTTATTAGCGATAGATGATCAAAAGTTTAAGGCAAGCGGAGATTATTTTTCTGAAGAAGTAATTGAAGATAACGTTGCTTATAGCATTCTACTAGATAAAGCGCAGCAAGAGCTACTGCCTAAAACGATGATTCGCCGCTGGACGTTAGGAGAAATTATTACAGAAGTCGCGGGGCAAACCTATGCATCGAAAAGCTCATTGAAGAGCGAGGTCCACACCAACGATGGGTCTTCCCTTCTTCAGCCCCAGAAGGAATGGAAGAACGTATCCTAGAACTTTATACATTAATCGCAACGATATCATGCAAAAAAGGATCCCTTCACGGATAGGATCCTGTTTGCATGCTTAACGCATATAAGTTGAGGTTGGAGATTACCATAATTCTGTAGAATAGGACACAAGGTATTTCAACATTTTGTCTCTGACTTACGCAGTCAAAAGGGGTATGACCAACATAACGAAGAGTAATGTTTTAGTTGATATTGATAATCGTTATTAACTAATTAGAAGTATACATGATGTATACTAAAAAGACAATAGGATTTTCACATTTTTCTTCTTAAAACTTTCGGTACATATACGCAATATGGCTCGCTCTCTAAATAATCACCGGTTATTGCATATGCTCTAGAACGAGAACCCCCACATATATAGCGGTATTCACACTTCCCACACTTCCCTTTATAGCCATCTGGATTACGTAATGCTTGAAAAATTGGGGAGTGACGATAAATATCCCGTAATCGTTTTTCTCTCACATTTCCAGTTTGAATTGGTAATAGCCCGCTTGGATACACATCGCCAATATGTGAAATAAAAACAAAACCGTTGCCATCATTCACGCCTTTTGGCGCTCGTCCTAAGCCATCAATTTTTCCGGTTAAGCCATTTTGAAGTGCATCTTCATAACACATTCTTTTCTTGCTTTGTACTTCCTTATTTTTTTGTTGCATCACAACGCGGCGGTAATGTTGGGCAGCTGTTGTCTTTATATCAAACGATGCCGTTTTACCTATTTCATATAATTTACGAAATACAAGTTCATGTTCTACTGGCGAAATCATATCATCTACATTTCCCCTTCCGGTTGGAACAAGGAAAAATACGCTCCATAGCACACCGCCTAATTTTTCAACAAGCGCTGCCATCTTCTCTATTTCATGAACATTGTACTTAGAAATAGTTGTATTCACTTGGACTGGAATCTGTAACTCATTTAAATATTGAATCGCATCCATCGTAAGCTGAAAAGACCCTGCCACGCCACGAAAACGGTCATGTGTCTCAGCTGTAGCACCATCGATACTAAAGGCCCATCGTGCAAGTCCAACCTCTTTTGCTTTTTGAATCGCCCTTTTCGTTACATTCGGAGTTGCACTCGGCGTCATCGAAACACGTAATCCTTTTTGCACTGCATAATCTGCTAACTCATAAATATCTTCTCTCATAAGCGGATCCCCGCCTGAAAAAACTAGCATTGGCTGATCCATTTCATATATTTCATCAATTAATCTTTTCCCTTCAAGGAAAGTTAGTTCCCTCGGGTCTCTCCTATACTGCGCTTCCGCTCGGCAATGCAGACATTTTAATTCACAAGCACGCGTTACTTCCCATATTACAATAAAAGGATTTTCATCATAATTCATTTTCCATCTCGCTCCTCCCTACATACTTATAATCAGTATAGGAAAGATTGTAAAAAAACACTGTGAGCTATTTCACTGCATCTTTATCTTATTTCCTTTATAATGAGAATCGATATCATTAATATTAGGAGTGTTGTGCATGTCGCAAGAATTCGAAGAGAAATTATATGCCAATTTAGAGGCTGTTATTGATCCTGAATTAGGTGTTGATATTATCAATCTTGGTTTAGTCTATGATGTGACAGCAGATGAAAATAATAATGCTGTTATTACAATGACAATGACTTCAATCGGTTGCCCAATGGCGGGACAAATCGTATCAGATGTCAAAAAAGTATTATCTACAAATGTACCAGAGGTAAATGAAATAGAGGTCAATGTAGTTTGGAATCCACCTTGGTCAAAAGAGCGTATGTCACGTATGGCTAAAATCGCATTAGGCATTCGCGATTAATATCACATAAAAAAATAAGAAGGATGTTTTTAAACATCCTTCTTATTTTTTTATCCCATCATAACGTAATAAGCCCCCGTCCTAACGAGCAGGAAAATCCTCAGACCCGAAGAAAAACGGAGAAGTTATATAAAGAAACAATAGCTCGTAAAACGTAATATAAAAAAAATCCCCTGTAGCTTTTACAGGGGGAAACAAGGTAGCTTATCCATTAAAGAACGATACACATACTATTCTTCTATTTTACACCAACTGCGTCATAAGCTTTCGTTACAGCTTGTACTTCTTTAGAATTTGTACCATATAAATCTGTCGCAGATTGAATTGCAGCTTGGCGCATCATTTTAAAGTTAGAGTTTGCAGTTAAATATTTGGAAAGAGCACGATAGTAAATTTTTTCTGTTGCTTCGCGGCCAACGCCATTTATTTTCACACCATAATGAGTGCCACCTTCAGACACTAAATATGCTGCCTTGTTATTAATACTACTGTTAATATGAACACCGCCATTATCAGCTGTTCCTTTATAACGTTTGTCGTAATGATCTGGATAGCCCTCAGTTGGTTTTAATGGGTTTTTAATAGAAGCAGGGTCACTCAAGGAACGTAGCGCATCTCCTGGTTTACCTGGTGTGTAAATATCTTCCCCAAGCTCCCAATCATCACGGTCTACCATCGCACCGAAAATATCAGATAGCGATTCGTTTAATGCACCAGACTCATCTTTATATACAAGATTTGCTGTATGCTCTGTTACAGCATGCGTTAACTCATGAGCAATAACATCTAAGCCTGCAGATAATGGAATAAATGTTTTTCCATCCCCATCTCCATACATCATTTGTATCCCGTTCCACGCAGCATTATTCCAACTTTCACCTACGTGAACAGTAGAAATTAACTTCGCACCTTGATTATCAAAAGAATTACGTTGGAATACCTTTTTATAATAATCATATACTTTTCCTGCGTTTACATGCGCATCGACAGCTGCTTTATCTCCAAAGAACTTCGATTTACTTTCTATTTCTTCACCTGTATATCCAAGCCATTGTGAGAAGAGATTAAACCAGTTCTCATCCATATTTTGTGCATCAAACGTATGAACACCCTTTCCACGTTTGCCATCAAATAAATTAAATGCTCCCGTTTTTGCATCTTGAGCAATTTCAAATGATTCTCTCTGTCCTAACACGCCATATCCAAAACCAGTAATATGATCGATTGCGTTATATTTCTCAATCACATTTCCATTTGTTGCATCAACAAAGTAATGCCAGTAACCTGGAGCTGGTTTTGAAACAGATGCTTTTACAAGGTATGAAAGATAATATTGTCCATCCTTTTCATACACATATAAATCTTTTTTCACACCATCATATTGATTTACTTTGCCAATTTCTTTCTCAATATCAGCTTTCGCAATTTCTACCGCTTTCTCATCAGTAATGCTCGCTGCAGCCGGAATATTTTTATCTTCTAAATTCGGGATAACTTGCCCGAAGAACGCTTTTACATTATTGTCTTTATCGAGTGCCACTGTTTGATCTGAACCATACACAGGAATATTATTATGTTTCTCAACTAACTTCACATGTGTTGTACCCGATTCTGCATCTTTTTCTTCCCCAACAATGTTAAAGTGTTTATCAATATTTCCTGTTAATTTAAACATGTCCTTCTTACTCTCTAAGTACTGAAATACTGTTTCTTTTTTATCTAATCCTTTTGGAGCTTTCCATTCCTCACCTATGTAAGCTGGTGTTTTAAATTCTTGGTGGTATTGCACTTTTTGTTCTTCCGCTTGTGTTTTTGTTGCTCCAAATGCCCCAAAACCTGCTGCGATAACAGAGAAAGCTAATGCTGATGAAACGACTTGCTTTTTCAATCTAACACTCCCCATTCCCCAAAAATTTTTTGACACTTTTATACATTTCGTTAAAAGGGAAATATATCCTTTTAAAAAATATTGAGAAAAAATATTCTCGCAACTCCACCTAAAAAATTCCAATTGTAGTATATTTAAAGAAATCTGCATATAAAAAATCTAGCTAACATTGCATATTAACTTGAATCATATTTTAACTTTGAAAGGTTGTGAGATAATGTTAGCTCAAATAATTATGTATTCCTTCTGTCCGATAACCTTATTAGCGACTTTCCTCCTGTTCATCAAACTACAGCACAAAACAATCACATATTTTCTACCTGCTATCGTTTCAACAATATTTGCTGTCCTCTTCTACGCTCAGTTTCTGTTCAATAACGGGCTAAATGAATTTGTTCTCGCTATTTTCTTTATCGGTACCGCATTAGCAAATCTATTTTTCATTCTAGTCTTAAAAGTATTCAAGATGCTTCGTGTGAGACATTAAGAAAACACAAAAAGAGATAGCGCATTATTTTCATTGCGCTATCTCTTTTTTATTTATATTGCCTCTTATTGTTTTTTCATCTCAATTGCTAAATAATGTGATTGTTCTGTTGCTTGAATACGAATATCTTCTTCAACTGCTTCTGCTGCATCACGCATGACAAGCGTCTCACCATTTACTACGCTGCTTCCCTCAATTTGTACAAGATACACTTGGCGTCCTTCACTAACAGGGAAACTAATTTCTTTTCCTGCTTCTAACAATAGAGAGTATAGATTTGCATCTTGGTGAATCGCAATTGGTGCACCGCCGTCAACTGGAGACACCATATGGAACCATGTATTTTCACGCTTGTTCCAATCAAATTTAAACTCACCATAGTTTGGCGTATGACCAGCACGATCTGGTAAAATCCAAATTTGTAATAGACGTAACGTCTCATTTCCTAAATTATGTTCACTATGAAAGACACCTGTACCAGCGCTCATATACTGTACATGTCCACGCTCAATTGTACCGCGATTTCCCATGCTATCTTGGTGTGTTAACTCACCATCTACAACATAAGAAATAATCTCCATATCACGATGTGGATGCATATCAAACCCTGTTTGTGCTGCTACTAAATCATCATTAATAACACGAAGTGCTCCGAAGTGCATATTATCTGGATTATAATAATCTGCAAATGAAAAATGAAAATGTGTATTTAACCACCCATGATTCGCTCTTCCCATATTTTTATGATCAATTTTTTTAAACATATCCTTCACCTCATATTATCTCGAATTCGAGATATTTATTTGAAATTTTTTATTGTAACTTTCTCAGTAATTCTAATAATTGTTTCTGTTCATTTTGATCTAATTTATTAAATTGTTCCGCTTGAAACGTTTCTTGGGGCGGGACAGTTTCTCCATATAAAACTTTCCCAGCTTCTGTTAACGAAAGATATTTCGTAGTCCCTTCTTGTTCTCGCTTAATCCACCCTAGTTGCTCCATCTTATTTAAAAGCTGCGTGATGTTCCCTTTTGTAACAAATAACTTTTTCCCAAGCTCCTGCTGTGTTAATCGATTATGTCCACCGATTTGAGCTAACACATCAAACTGAGCAGCAGATAAACCCCACTCTTTCAAATGTTGATTTGTCTCGCGAACGCTTCTGTTATAAAAACGTGATAAACGGAACCATAATAATAGTCCAAGTCTTTCTTCTGCTTTCATTCCATCACCTCGCTTGCTTGATATACATAGTTTAGAACTAAACTTTATAATTGTCAAATACTTTATTTTAGTAAGTTAAAAACAAAAAGATAGTGATGTTCCCACCACTATACGTTAGTTTATATTCCTTCTCATATATTCATTCATTTTACGTTCAGCAAATGCCCTAGCATCCCTTTCAATCCAACGTGCCTCATATACTTCTTTTTCTATATACAATACATTGTTTTCATGCTGCATCGAATGCCGAAACTCATGCAGTAAAGTTTTGAGCACTTGTTCATACTGTTCCCACATGCAAACAAAAATCATTTGTCTTTCTTTATGATAAAAACCGTTTAAAGGAAATAAAAACTCTTCTTCTTCTTCTCCTAATTTTACAAGCACATCATTTGTATCACACGTATCGCAAAAAATAACCGGAATTTCACGCTGCTCAATAAGTGAAAATACATCATTTTTCACCTGCTGAATATCCCATGGAAACTCTGAATCCAGCACGTACCAATTCCCAGCTTGCTGATATACGTTTTGAAACTGGAGTTCCATTGACCTCCATTCTCCTTTCTAAAATCCCTTTTCCTATACATATGCCACAATACGATAAAAAATAAACACATATTGCAATATCACATTACACCTAGTTCAAAAAATGTTCAAAAATACTGTTTGGAAAAGGTTGATTTATATCAATTACTAGATTATAATAATTATAAATTAGTAAACGATACAATATAATAACTCAAAAGGAGATTGATCATATGAACACACAAGTAATCAAAGTATTAAACAAACAAGTAGCAGACTGGAACGTATTATTTACAAAACTACACAACTTCCATTGGTATGTAAAAGGACCTCAATTCTTTACACTACATGAGAAATTTGAACAATTTTATACAGAAGCAGCTGGACACATCGATGAAATTGCAGAGCGTATTTTAGCAATTGGCGGCAAACCAGTAGCGACAATGAAAGAATACTTAGAACTATCTTCTATTCAAGAAGCAGCTTACGGAGAAACTGCAGAAGGGATGGTAGAAGCGATTATGAAGGACTACGAAATGATGTTAGTTGAATTGAAAAAAGGCATGGAAATCGCACAAGATGCTGACGACGAAATGACATCTGACTTACTACTTGGCATCTACATAGAATTAGAAAAACACGCTTGGATGCTACGCGCATTCTTAAACTAAAAGCGAAAGCGGCTCGCTAACTAAATCTCCCAATTCATTTTGGGGGATTTAGTTATTTACTGCCATATTTCAATAATTTTTATGTTAAAATATAGAAAATACAGTCTAGTCTAAACAACTATTCATCATTTAGGTATATATCCATTTTGATTTGCTGACATCTACATTGCGGCTCTGAAAACAAAAAGGGATTTCCACTCGCTTTCTACATTTGTTTTCATTCGGCATGGAGCTAAAAAAGGGTCTGACCGCTACTATGCATGGCCGAACGCTCTCTCCCACCTAGAAAGATTAGGTTTTATATCAACTTTTCAATGTGGATTTATATAAAGTATTCTAGTATCACCATCAAATGACGGGAGTGGTTCAGTTGAAAGACTATTTGATTCGAGCATTTTTCGCCTTACTAACTGTTGGAATTGCTTTAGGTATAGCAAATATTTTCAATCTGACCGTAGACACAAGAAGTTATCCTTTCCTCATTGTCCTTGCCATCGCTGGTGGTTGGAGCGGTTGGTACTTATATAAGAAACAAAATAATAAAACTGATAAAGGCATTCCGAAATAATATGGAATGCCTTTTTTTATTATGATAACTGCTTCCACTTATTCCCCATAACAGGTCGTTTATAATCTTGCATTTTCTGAATCAATTCATCAGCAGTAGTTGCTGAAACAATTAACTCTTTATTCGATGGATTCATAAATCCTTCTTCTGCTGCGCGATCAACCATTTGCAAAATTGGCTCATAAAACCCTTTAATATTTAATAAGCCAACTGGTTTATCATGAATCCCAATTTGTGACCAGCATACTACTTCAAACAATTCTTCAAATGTTCCATAGCCACCCGGCAGCGCGATAAATGCATCTGCTAGCTCTCCCATTTTCGCTTTACGTTCATGCATTGTCTCCACTTCAATTAATTCTGTTAATCCTTCATGAACAATTTCTCCGCGAAATAACCCGCGAGGCATAACACCTGTGACACGACCACCTAAACGAAGCACTTCATTGGCTACTTCTCCCATTAAACCGACACATGAACCGCCATATACTAATTCATAATTATTTTGAACAAGTACCTCTCCAAGCTTAATTGCTTGCTCCTTAAACTCAGATCTCTCTCCTAGATTAGAACCTGCAAACACACAAACCTTTCTCATACCTACACCCCAAAACTATATATTGTTATGATACAATGAATATTGTACAACATATTGAGGGGATGAGAAAGAAATGAATATAGCTGAATTTCAAAGATGGGTCGAGGATTTTTACGAAAAACGAAGCTGGTCACAATATAACTCTTTTATTCGCTTAAATTTCTTAGTGGAAGAAGTAGGCGAAGTTTCACGCGTTGTGCGCGCGATTGAAATTGGACGTGATCGCCCAGATGAGCAGGAAAAACAAGAAGAAGAATTGAAAATAGAGTTAAAAGAAGAACTTGGGGATGTACTTGCTAATCTTATTATTCTTTCTCAAAAATATGATTTAGACTTACAAGATATTATGGAGGCACATGCAGAAAAACTTTCCAAACGTTTCCAATAAAGTGAAACTTCCATCAGTGAGGATTTTTCCCTCCTCACTGATGGTTAGTTAAACCAATCGGGCTTTTACGGGCGGTTTCCCTCCTAACCGTCTCCTTCTTTTTCACTGAATATTGAGATAGGAGTATTACTGCCCGTTAATGCGGGAGAAACTAAATGAGAATCTTATCATTCATGATATAATATTACCGATATTATACAAGGGAGGATTTTTATGTTATCTACAAAATTACACGATGCACTAAATGATCAAATGAACTTTGAATTTTACTCTGCCCATGTTTATATGGCAATGGCGGCTTACTGCACGGCAGAAAGCTATGATGGATTTGCAAACTTTTTCCTTGTACAAGCAGAAGAAGAACGTTTCCACGCAATGAAGCTTTACAATTATATTAATGACCGCGGAGAGCGCGCGATTATTACTGGATTTGAAAATCCAAACAATGACTACGAGTCCGTTTTAAGTGCATTTGAAATTGCATTAGAACACGAACGCGAAGTAACAAAACGTATTTATAACTTATCTGATATTGCATGGGACGAGCGTGAACACGCTACAATTACTTTCTTGAAATGGTTCGTTGATGAACAAGTTGAAGAAGAAGCTTCTTTCGATAGCATCATTCAGAAACTAAAACGTATTACAAGCGATTCTAACGCTTTATTTATGCTAGATGCGGAATTAGAAAAACGTACGTTTACTCCTCCAGCTGAGTAATGACCTTATCACCTTAACGAATTTGTTAGGGTGATTTTTATTTTCTAATCTCTCCCTCTTACCTTAACATCGGATTAAAATCAGCTTAAATCTTCACTTATTCTACATAGGACTACTATTATAAATGGTATTATTTTCAATATAGAGTGCAAGCGGGAGGGCGATTATCTCAATGAAACAACGTGTAGAAGCAATCGATGCCGTTCGTGGTTTTGCTTTATTCGGTATTTTACTTGTTAATATGACATTAATTCAATTTGGAATGTTTAGCGGTGAACAACCTACTTATGTATTCGGAAAGATCGATGAAGGAGCCAATCGGTTTATTGAATTTTTTGGTACACACAACTTCATTTCCCTATTCTCTTTTCTATTTGGTCTTAGTATTATTCTGCTGCAAAAGAGCATTCTCGCAAAAGAAAAACGTTTCTTTCCGGTTTATATACGACGAATTATCATTTTACTAATTCTTGGATATATTCACGGTATATTTATTTGGAGTGGAGACATTTTATTTGCATATGGGATTGTAGGGATTTTCTTAATGATGTTTATCAATCGAAAACCAAAAACATTGCTTATTTGGGCCTTTATCTTACTAGCATTTACTATGTTTATTTCTTACCCATTTGAGTCCAATGCAAATGTAGAGGATTTTTCCTCCTACATTGGAAAAGAACAAACAGTCCACAAAACCGGGAGTTATACAGACCATATAAAATTCCGCCTATACGAAAATCCATTCGAAGATATTGGAATCACTGGATTTTCTGGGGGATTTCTCCTGACCTTTTTGATGATCATTCTAATGGCTCCGCTATTCTTACTAGGGATGTATGTCGGGAAAAAAGGGTGGCTGTTTGAAATAGATAAACATGTGTCTTCCCTCAAAAAGCTTTGGTTCATCAGTGGTATTTTTTCTTTCTCAGTAAAAATTTTAGCATTATTAACACAGCAACCGATCCTCATTATGCTAAAAGACAGTGTTTCACCATTAGGCATGGCCCTTTTTTACGGAAGCTCAATTATTCTCTTATTCCATTACAAAAAGGCATTACGCTTACTTGAGTATGTGGCTAATATGGGTAAAATGTCAGTTAGTAACTATTTAGCACAGACTATCATTGCTACTACGATTTTTTATGCGTACGGTTTCGGATTATATGGAAAAATCGGTTACTTCTTTGGCATTGTATTGACGATTGGAATTTATAGCTTTCAATTATACGCTAGTACCTATTGGTTACAAAGATATCGCATAGGTCCAGTTGAATATGTATGGAGACTTGGCACTTATTTAAAAAGGCCTGCCTTTAAGCGAAAATTAAAGAAAGTAAGTTAAATAAAAAAAGCAATGAGCATAAGCTCATTGCTTTTCCTATTTTTAAAGCATAACCCCAACGATAACCGCTGATAATATACTTACTAACGTTGCACCATACACAAGTTTTAATCCGAAAGAAGATACAACATTCGCTTGTTTTCCATCGATACTCTTCGTTGCACCTGCGATAATTCCGATAGATGAGAAGTTTGCAAATGATACAAGGAAGATTGATAAAATACCTACTGTACGAGCTGATAAATCACCAGCTACTTTTCCTAAATCAAGCATCGCAACAAATTCGTTCGTTACTAGTTTTGTTGCCATAATTTGTCCTGCTTGTAGCATTTCTGATGCTGGAATACCTAGAACAAATGCCAATGGTGAGAATACATATCCTAAAATGCTTTGGAATGTAATGCCGAAAATAGAATCAAATACACCGTTAATTGCTGTAATCAATGCAACGAATCCGATTAACATCGCCGCTACTGTTACTGCAATCGAGAACCCAAGCATGATGTACTCGCCTAACATTTCGAAGAACGTTTGCTTCTTATCTTCTTGTAATTCTAAAATGTCCTCTTCTTCACTAATATCATAAGGATTAATGATATGAACAATAATGAATCCGCTAAATAAGTTTAATACAAGTGCTGTTACTACATACTTTGGATCAATCATCTTCATATAAGAACCGACGATTGACATTGATACTGTTGACATAGAAGATGCACAAAGTGTATATAAACGATTTTTTGGTAACTTACTTAATTGGTCTTTTACTGTAATAAACACTTCACCTTGACCAACGATTGCTGCTGCTACTGCATTATATGATTCTAATCTCCCTAGACCATTCACTTTACTTAATACGAAACCGACTGCTTTAATAATAATCGGTAAAACTTTAATGTGTTGCAAAATACCAATTAATACCGCTAAGAAGATAATTGGTAATAATACCGTTAAGAAAAATGGTGCTTGTCCATCATTTGCTAAACCACCAAATACGAAATTAACCCCTGCTTCTGCATATTTTAAAATGGCACCAAAACCATCTGAAATTCCTTTTACTAATACAAATCCAATCTTTGTATTTAATAAGAAGTATGCCAATGCTAATTGAATAACAAGCATAATTGCGATTGGTTTATACTTAATTTTCTTACGATCTGAACTTACAAGGAAACCTAGTACAAATACAACAAGTAAACCAACTAGAAACATAACTAGTTTCATATGTGAATCCTCCACTTCCATGAGTTATTGGTCGTCCAACGAATGACGTCTGACCATTGATATTAAAAAATAAGAACCCTTAAAATACTATTTACTTTAAACTGTAACCTAAAACCAGTAAGCGTTTACATAAATTGCAATTTATAATTGGTAGCCTCTTCTTCTCTACTCGATTTAAAGTATGAAACTGATACCACCCATAAACAGATTGTAAGCGTTATCCAAATGAAATGCAATATAATTTTTCAAAGAAATTATATGTTAATTTATCCCTTTCCTCTCTCTCGATGCCATGTATTTTTTGTCGTCATTTGTCGAAATGACGATATCCTTTGTCGAATCGCTGATATATTTTAATTTGCGCCGATATATGCTGAGAAATAGTCGATATATTTGAAAAATCGCTGATAAAGTGAAACTTTAATCAGTGGGGGTTTTCTTCATCCCCCACTGATTATTAGTTGAACCAATCGGGCTTTTACGGACAGTTGATCCCCCACCTATCTTCCTCGTTTCTCTCTGAATATTGAGGTGGGGGTCTTACTGTCCGTTAATGCGGGATAAAATTTCATTTACTATTTTCCCACCTCAGCACACTCGCCATCTCAATGTATTTCTTCTTATCATCTTCTCCATACAAAAAAGCAGTAAGCTCGTGCTCACTGCTTTTTCATTTCTATAACATAACTCCAACAATAATTGCTGATAAAATACTTACTAACGTTGCACCATATACAAGTCTTAGCCCGAATGAAGACACAACATTTGATTGATTTTCATCAATCCCTTTCGTTGCACCTGCGATAATTCCAATAGATGAGAAGTTCGCAAATGATACAAGGAATACGGATAGAATCCCAACTGTACGAGCTGATAATTCTCCTCCTACTTTTCCAAGGTCCAGCATCGCAACAAATTCGTTTGATACTAATTTTGTCGCCATAATTTGTCCTGCTGTTACCATCTCTGCTTGTGGGATGCCCATTACAAATGCTAATGGTGAGAAGATGTATCCTAAAATAGCTTGGAATGTAATACCGAATACAGAATCAAACAAACTGTTAATCGCTGTAATTAATGCTACGAAACCAAGTAACATAGCTGCTACTGTTACCGCAATTGTAAATCCAAGCATAATATATTCGCTAAGCATTTCGAAGAATGATTGCTTTTGTTTGTTTTCTAACTTAAGTGTATCCTCTTCTTCCGTAATATCATACGGGTTAATAATATGAATGATGATGAAACCACTAAATAAATTTAATACAAGTGCTGTTACTACATATTTTGGATCAATCATTTTCATATAAGAACCAACGATTGACATCGATACCGTTGACATTGAAGATGCACAAAGCGTATATAAACGATGTTTCGGAATCTTGCTTAATTGATCTTTTACTGTAATAAATACTTCTGCCTGACCAACGATTGCCGCTGCTACTGCATTATATGATTCTAGTTTTCCTAGACCATTTACTTTACTTAACAGGGTACCAATTGAACGAATAAATATCGGTAAAATTTTAAAGTGTTGTAGAATTCCAATTAATACGGCAAAGAAAACGATTGGTAATAATGCTGTTAAGAAGAATGAAACCTCTCCTTTATTAACAAGACCACCAAATACGAAAACGATTCCAGATTCCGCATATGCAAGCAATGCTCCAAATCCGTCAGAAATTCCTTTCACCAAAATATAACCAATTTGTGTATTTAATAAGAAATACGATAATGCCAACTGAATAGCAAGCATAACCACAATCGGCTTATACTTAATTTTCTTTCGATCCGCACTTATAAGAAAACCGAGTATAAATACAACGAATAATCCTACAAGAAACATAACAAATTTCATATATAAAATCCTCCATTTAAACCTTATTCAACGCTTTAGAAAATTATTTAACGTTGAACGTCTGACCATATTAAACAAGAAATAATCCGAACTTTCACCTAACACGTAAAAATATGTATATTATCGTTTAAAATCGTTTTATCTCTTATCTGGAAAGACCTTATCCATTCTAACACAAATTCTAATTCACATCCTCATATTTCCGGAAAAAGTTACATTTTCTCTGAAAATCTCTATTAATGTTCGTCTTTTCTCCTCCTTGATTTTACTCATCAAAAAACGAGCATCAAGTTTGACTTGATGCTCGTTTCCCATTTCATTATACAGCTTTTTCTTTTTCTACTACTGGCTTGTCCCAGCACTCTGTATTTGTTAAACCTGGAATAGAATCTGCACTGAAGACTGGATCTTTTCCTTGTTTCTTTTGCTTTACATAGTCTGCCAACGCAGCATATGCGAATCGGCCAAGAAGTGTAATCGCAATTAAGTTTGTGATTACCATTAGACCCATAAATAAATCTGCCATATTCCATACGGCTTGAAGCGTCGCAACAGAACCGAATAGCACCATTCCAACTACCGCAATACGGTAGATTGTTAACCAAGTTTTACTTTGTTTAATGAATTCAATATTCGTTTCACCATAATAATAGTTTCCTAGAAGTGAACTGAAAGCAAATAAGAAAATAATGATTGCTAAGAAGCTACTTGCCCACGAACCGATTTGTGAACTTAGCGCCATTTGTGTTAATTCAATACCTTCTAAATTCGTTGCCTTATATGCACCAGAACATAGTACGATAAATGCTGTTGATGTACATACTAAGAATGTATCTACTAAAACTCCGATTGTTTGAATAAACCCTTGTTTCGCTGGATGCGTTACATCTGCTGTTGCTGCAGCGTTTGGTGCACTACCCATACCTGCTTCGTTCGCAAATAATCCACGCTGAATACCATATTTCATTGCCGCACCAATACCGCCGCCTACAGCTGAATCTAAACCAAATGCGCCTTTAAAGATTTCTGTAAATACATCTGGTAGTAAATAGAAGTTTTTAATAACAACGAAAATAGCTACTGCAATATAAAGAATTGCCATTGGCGGAACAATCATTTCTGACATACGTGCAATGCTTTTAACACCGCCAAAAATAATAACCGCGACTAATACAGCTAATACAATTCCAACAACATAACGTTCTATACCGAATGCATTTTTAAATGCTAACGTAACTGTATTTGCTTGTACTGAGTTGAAAATTAAACCATAACTAATTGTGATAAGAATAGAGAACCAAATCCCCATCCAACGTTTATTTAAACCTTTTTCCATATAATAAGCAGGGCCACCACGGAATCCACTGCCATCTTTTATTTTATAAATTTGTGCCAGTGTACTTTCTACGAAACTGGAAGATGCCCCAATAATTGCGATTACCCACATCCAAAATACTGCGCCGGGTCCTCCCATAGAAATCGCTAACGCTACACCAGCTAAGTTACCAATCCCAATACGAGCTGCTGAACTCATACAGAAAGCTTGGAAAGAAGATACGCTGCCCTTTTTACGTGTCTTTCCAGTTAATCCGTCACTCATCAATCGTACCATTTCCCCTAAATGGCTAATTTGTACAAATTTTAATTTGATAGAAAAATAAAGCCCTAGGCCTATTAACATTGCAATCAAAATATATGACCAAAGAATAGTATTGGTTGATGAAATAAACTGTTCTAAAATGTTCATCCTATTAATCCCCTCCCATTTTTCTTCACAAATTGAATTATATTCAAAAAATATTCAAAAATCAACATTTTTCGACAGGATATTGCTTCCATATGTTAGGTTTCCTTACATAGAAATGTTATATGGAAGAAAATATAACTCATTATTTTTAGAAACGCACATACTATACGAAGAAATATTTTTCATAGATAAAGAAATTGACAAAAAACAAACCTGTAACTATAATAGTTACAACTAGTGGTTGCAAACCTACTTAAAAGACATTCATTCATTTTTAAGATATACACTTATAACAATTATTTGGAGGGATTCCTTATGAAAATCGGAATTATCGGAGCAAGCGGAAAAGCTGGAAGTCGTATTTTAAAAGAGGCACTTGATCGCGGTCATGAAGTTACTGCGATCGTAAGAAATGCAGCAAAAATTACAGAAGATAATGTAAAAGTTTTAGAAAAAGATGTTTTCGATCTTACTGCTAATGATTTACAAGCATTTGATGTAGTCGTGAACGCATTTGGCGCTCCAGCAGGCAAAGAACATCTTCATGTAGATGCAGGAAACGTATTAATTGAAGCAATGAAAGGTGCACCTAACACAAAATTACTTGTTGTTGGAGGTGCTGGAAGCTTATTTGTTGATGAAGCAAAAGCAACACGTGTATTTGACACACCAGGTTTCCCGAAAGAATACCTTGCAACGGCTCAAAACCAAGGTAAAAACTTAGAAATCTTACAACAAACAAATGATATCACTTGGACATTCATTAGCCCTTCTGCCCTATTCGCATTAGGAAAACGAACTGGTTCTTACAAAGCAGGTAAAGATCACCTTCTTGTTAACGAAAAAGGCGATAGCTATGTAAGTTACGAAGATTTCGCTGTAGCCGCACTTGATGAAATCGAAAATCCAAAACATGTGAACGAACGCTTTACAGTTGTTTCTGAAGCTGAGTAATAATAAAAAAAGTGCTGGCAAACG
>NZ_JAJJBY010000045.1:0-25061 GCF_022625245.1 Bacillus sp. TL12
GATTTCTAGGACTCTTTTTTATAGGGATAATGATGCGTTATGTTAACCCGTAATGAATATGATATACAACAAAGCCTACACATTACATCGCCCTCATCAAATGGTATAATATGGTAAAATTATCATTTTAATAAGGGGAGGGAATCTATGCTTCTCAATGGGAAAACACGGTAGCTACTGCCACTGCTGCTGCGATTATTGGCGGAGTCCTAATGGGATTAAGTCCAGTCATGCAACTGTTTAAGAAATAAACTTCTTTTTGATCGGAAGGATTTGCTAAAAAAACTTTAGATATGGAGGAAACCAATGAAATTCTATGTGGCATCAAGTTTTCAAAACATAGACAACGTTAGATACGTTAGCGAAAAACTAAAAAGCAAAGGATTCACTCATACATATGATTGGACTCAAAATGAAAGAGCCTCAACATTTACTGACTTAATAAACATAGGTCAAGCTGAGAAGAATGCTGTAATAGAATCAGATTTTATTGTGGTGCTACTGCCTGCAGGAAAAGGGAGTCACATTGAATTTGGAATTGCTTTAGGTACAGGCAAGAAAATATATCTCTACTCGCCCAATGAGGAATTTAACAACTTTGAAACAACGAGTACGTTTTATCATCTACCACAAGTAGAGCATGTTACAGGCAGTATAGATGAACTAATAGATGTTTTGATCCTAAAAGTGTCTGTTATTTGAATCGAAACACCTTTTACAGCCACAAAGTGACTTCCCATATCGAGAATAATTTTAACTAATAACACTTAAAGTTAACAACTGCATTTTCTCCCCAAGTGATACAAAATTTAATGGAGGTTGATCATGTTTAACAAATCATCTTACCCTGCTCTAATTTTGATACTATTGGCAATACTACTTCTTTCTGCTTGTAATAAATCAATGGTAAATAATACAAGCGAAGGAAAAGACACATTTACCTTTCAAGGAAAAATTGTCAAACTAGATAAGGAACATAAACGAATGCTCATCTACACTGAAGATTATGGAGAGGTATGGGTGCGGATTCCTAAGAATGACGAGATACAAAACTATGAATTGGATCAAGAAATTGGTGTTTGGATAGAAGGAGGAATACAAGAAAGCTCTCCTGCTAAGGCAAAAGCGTCACGTATTGAAAAGATTGGGAAATTACTTTTGCCTAAAACCTCCAGCGAATAATTACTTCCGCTAACGAGAATTATGTAAATGAGCTGTCCATATGGGCGGCTTATTTTATTTTTTTGCTTAGCATGGTTTTTTCCAAAATGCTGGCGATACCCCATGCTCATCAAGCTAAGATTTTAAAGTACCCCCTAAATGAGATCATTTAGGGGTCTTATAAAATAAAAAAGCACACCACTATATAACTAGTGATGTACTTTTATTACTATAATATGCAACAGGATAGACAGTTAATGAATTTTAAAAATCTCATATCCTATCCCTTGTCTTTCATATTGCAGCGTATTTCAAAATGAATTCTTCAATTACAAATAACATACAGGTTTCTATTTATAATTAAATTTCTAAACAAACCGACAATTACACATTTAACGCCTTTTCCTTCAAAGCTCTTCTCAATAATTTACCAGTCGTATTCTTCGGCAATTCCTCTAAAAATTCTATGTTCTTTGGTACTTTATATTTCGCAAGGTGTAACGAACAGTAGTGCATGAGTTCTTCTTCTGTTGCCGCTTCATTCTTCAGAACAACATAAGCGCGCACTGCTTCTCCTAAGTTTTCATCTGGAACACCAATCGCAACAACTTCTGCAACCGCTTCGTGCTGATATAATACTTCTTCTACTTCACGAGGATATACGTTATAACCGCCGACAAGGACAATATCTTTTTTACGATCAACAATATAGAAATAACCTTCCTCATCCATTCTCGCTAAGTCACCTGTATACAGCCATCCATCACGAAGTACTGCCGCTGTTTCTTCTGGTTCCTTATAGTACCCTTTCATTACATTAGGACCACGGACAATTAATTCACCGACTTCGCCGACAGGAAGTTCTTCCCCAAGTTCATTCACAACTTTATTTTCTACATGCCAGATATTCGTTCCAATGGATCCTGGCTTGCGCGGACGATCTAGTGGATTAAAGCAAGTAACTGGCGAAGCCTCTGATAATCCATAACCTTCTGAAACAATAACGTTAAAACGATTTTCAAAGTTTTGCAGCAGCGCAACAGGCATAGAAGCACCACCGGAAATACAGAGTCGAAGCGTCTTAACGTCGTCTGCACTTGCTTCTTCATATAAATATAGATAATTATACATCGTTGGTACGCCCGCAAATATAGTCGGCTCATATGTACGAGAAATGCGGAATACTTCTTTCGGACTGAACTTCGGTAACATTAAAATCGTTGCACCATTTACAATCGGTGCATTCACGGCAACTGTTAAACAGAATACATGGAACATCGGAAGTGCTGCAATAATGCGGTCGTCCGCTGTATATTGTAAATACGCTGCTACATCACTGGCATTACTATATAAGTTTTTATGTGTTAACATAGCTCCTTTTGGCTTTCCTGTCGTTCCGGAAGTGTACAAAATAACAGCTACATCTTCTTCATCTAGCTCCGGACCTTCATATGATAGGTCGCCAGTTCCGATAAGACTAGTAAACGTTTTCATTTTTTCGGTTTCTGTATGATTGAAATCTGATGAGGTTTCGCATATGATGATATGTTCGAGAGAAGGAAGTCTTGTTGTAAGAGATTGTATAACAGGTAGAAGAACGTCGAGTGTGATGATTGTTTTTACATCTCCATTTTGTAAAATATAATGCATTTCATCCGCAGTATAAATTGGATTAACTGGAATGACCGTTGCGCCAGCTTTCATTGTCCCGTATAAACCAACTAAAAAATGCGGTGAATTCCCAACAACTAATGCGACATTGTCCCCTTTTCCAATGCCCATTTTTGCTAAATTACTAGAAAACTGTGTGACCATTTTATTTAATTGGTCATACGATACCGACTGATCCATAAATATATAAGCCGGTTTCTCCCCTTTCTTTTTTGCTGTTTCAGCCAAAGATTGAACGAGATTCACACAAACCCCACCTTTATAAAATTTAGAAAATTTAAAAATTCTAAATACATTATATTAAAAGAAAATTCAAGTAGCAAGTAATATTCAAACAATCATATATAAAGTAACGTCATAAATCACTACTGTCAGTAAGCGCGAGCGAAATGAAGGTTCATTCATTTCTATAAATCATGCGACTCACCACTATTACCATTTTTTCATAAAAATATAACATAGTGTAGTGTATGAAAATTTATCGGCGATTTTTGAAATATATCGATCGTTTCTCAACATATATCGGCGCAAATTAAAATATATCAGCGATTCGACACAGGATATCGACCATTCGGCAAATCACGACAAAAAAACTACTCCTCAAAAATTTGAGGAGTAGTTCATCCTTAAAAGAACAATGCTAAGAAATCTTCTTTCGTTATATTCCCAAAGTAGCGTTTTACATCTACGTCTTCTAACGCTGCAGCAAAAGCTTCTTTATCAAACTGAACACCCGTTAAACGCTCTTCAATATCATGCACGTCTAGAACGCCGAAGAAATCACCGTATATTTTACATTCTGTTACTGTCCCTTTTGTTACCTCTAATCGAACATCAACTTGTCCAACTGGGAAACGATGTGAATGTTGTAAGTTGAACTTCGGAGATTTACCGTAGTTCCAATCCCAATTACGGTAACGTTCCTCCGAAATTTTGTAGATTTCTTTCCAATCTTCTTCTGTTAACTCGTATGTTGGAATTTCTGTTTCTCCTTCAAAAATCGTCTCAAGAAGAAGTTGTCTAAACTCTTCTGTCGTCATTTTTTCATTTAGAAATTCCGTAATATTTGCTACGCGGCTACGAATAGACTTAATTCCTTTTGATTGAATCTTATCCATTTTCACTTTCAGTGCAGATACAACATGATCGATTTCAGAATCAAATAATAATGTACCATGACTGAACATACGACCTTTCGTTGAGAACTGTGCGTTACCTGAAATTTTTCTTCCTTCAGCTAAAATGTCATTACGACCGCTAAGCTCTGCATTTACGCCTAATTTTCCAAGCGCTTTTGTAACAGGCTCTGTGAACTTTTTAAAGTTATGGAAACTGTCACCATCATCTTTCGTAATAAAACTGAAGTTTAAGTTTCCTAAATCATGATATACAGCGCCTCCGCCTGATAAGCGGCGTACAACATGAATCCCTTTTTCTTTTACATAATCAGCATTAATTTCCTCCACTGTGTTTTGGTTTTTCCCAATAATAATAGAGGGTTCATTAATATAGAACAGTAGGTACGTTTCATTAATATCTAAATTTTTCACGCAATATTCTTCAATTGCTAAGTTAATCGTAGGATCTGTAATCCCTTTATTATCAATAAATAACATGTAATCACCTCATGAATTCCAAACGTAACCACTATGCGCAAGCATAATAGGGCCACTGAAAATTTGTTTTGCTTCTTCTACTAAATCAGATGTATTTCCTGTGTGCGGCAAGTGCGTTAACAAAAGTTCTTTTACATTTGCATGCTTTGCAATGTCCGCTACTTCTGTACTATTCATATGCCCTGCTTTTGCAGCTTCCTGATGTGCATACATATTGCACTCACAAATAAATAAATCCGCATCTTTTGTAAAGGGAATAAATTCTGGAATGTAGCTGGAATCAGCACTATATACGATCACCTGATCTCCCACCGTAATACGCATCGCATAACATATAACTGGATGAACTGTTTTTAAAAATGAAATAGAAAACGGTCCAATTTGAAGTGTTTCTTCTGGATTGTATACAATCCCTTTCGTATATGGTTCATGTGTTAAAGAAGCGAACCCTTGCACATCAAAGCCATGTCCGTAAATCGGCAATTGTGGTAATTGTCCTTTTGTCATGCTTGTAATTAATCTTGCATATTGCAACACCCCAATATCTGCAACATGGTCGTGATGATAATGTGATAACAGAACTGCATCTATATCAGACGGTGTTATATATTTTTGAAGCTGTGCTAGTACACCACTGCCACAGTCAACAAGTAAACGAAAACCATCGTGTTCAAACAAATATCCCGACGTTGCTTCTCCCACTTCTGGAAAGCCACCCCAAAAGCCAACAACAGTCATTTTCATATGTATCCATCCTTTCTAAAACGAGTAGAAATGCAGTCTCCCTCCTCTAATGAGAAAGGTTTTTACTTACACTCTACAGTTTTAACTATAATCCATTTCCTAAACTTTTTCATTATTTTTCACTTTGTTATAAAACAGTTGTTGACATTCTTCATTTGTACTAATACAATGATACTAAGAAATGGAAATGGAGGGATTTACATGATCGATCAACCGATGGAATTTTTCAGAAATTTACCAACAAAAACGTGTGCGCACTGCGGGAAGGAAATTGATGAGCAACACGAAGCATATCATAATAAATGTGACGATTGCGTTCACGAAGAATAGTAGTTTCTAAACATAAGAAAAACCTAGCAGACATCGTCTACTAGGCTAGTAACATCGTATTCTTCATCGTTGAACCTTTAACCAAAAGCTCTAATTCAAACTCATACAATTCTTTTTTACGATAATTTTTCGTATGGATTTTATCCATCATTAAATCAACAACTTTATGGGCCATTTCATCAATTGGCTGTTCAATTGTTGTAATACCTGGCTCTGTAATCTGTGATAAAATTTGATTATCGAAGCCAACTACAGCTAAATCATCAGGAATGCTCCAGCCATGGCGTTTCGCTTCTGCGATAATTCCAGCTGCGACTTCATCGCCTCCTGCCAAGATAGCGGTAGGATTTTTTTTGTCCTTTAGTACTTCATGGAACATTCTCTTACCATCTTCCCAAGAGAAAGCGTTTTCAAGAAAGTCGATTACTTCTACTTGTTTGCTCTTCTCAGTGATTGCACGTAAAAAGCCCATTTTTCGCTGTTGGCTCACTACTTTCGTTTCATTCCCGCGACAAAAAATAAGGTTACAATAACCTTGTTCTAATACATGCTTCGCAGCGATATAAGCCCCTTGCGCATGATCAAATTTAACCGTTGGAATATTTGCCTCTTCAATATATTCATTACATAACACGATTGGACCGTGTTGTAGGTATGGCTCCACATTCTCCCATGGATTCTCCAGTGAACATAAAATAATACCATCAACTTGTTTTGTTGATAACAGTTGTAAGTATTCCATTTCTTTTTCCGGTAAGTATCTTGTTTGACAAATAATCAGTTTATATTTATGTTCAGAAGCAGCAATCTCAATTGCTTCAATAAATCTACTGAAAAAAGGATTTGTAATCCTTGGAACAAGCACCGCAATTGTTTCTGTTTTTTGTTTACGAAGTCTTCTTGCTGCAGAATTAGGAACGAAGCCTAAATGCTTCATCGCCAATTGAACCCTCTTTTTCTTCTCGTCTGATACATACGGATGGTTGTTAATCACCCGAGAAACCGTTGTTCTTGATAACCCCGCTAATTTCGCCACGTCCTCGATCGTTGACACGAAATTCTCCCCCTTTGTATGAAAACGTTTTCTTAAGTAGATTATATAGTATATTATTGGAAACCGCAATATAGGTTCTCATGTTTTTACTATATTAATATTGTTCATAGGAAAAAGTCTGTGTTTGCAGGAAAACCCATTACAAGTTCCGAACATTCCATTATCAAGATTATTTCGCAAATAAGGATGATACATAATGAATCGAACAGATCGTTTACTTGCTATTCTCATAGAATTACAGAGAAAACAACTTGTCACAGCCAAGAGCTTAGCTGAAAAATTTGAAACTTGTAAAAGAACAATATATCGAGATATGCAAGCACTTAGTGAATCAGGCGTTCCAATATTTTCAATGCCTGGACAAGGTTATTCTTTAATGGATGGCTATTTCTTACCACCTATTCAATTCACACCAGAAGAAGCTGTAACTCTCCTGTTAGGAAGTGATTATGTTGAGAAAAATTTTGATTCTACGTTTTCTATACATGCAGAAACCGCTAAAGAAAAATTAGAATCCATATTCCTTCCTGAACAACAACAAAGAGTAGAGGAATTAAGAGGAACATTCCGTTTTCTTTCCGGTACTTTCCCTCATCAAAAACAAGCTCCGGAGCAACTAGAAAAACAGCTACTTCTCTTGCAGGAAGCCATTCAAACAGAGCAATGTGTTTCTTTTTCTTATCGTAAACCGAATGAAACTGACAAAACAAAACGTACCGTGAATCCGTATGGTTTAGTCAATATTTCAGGAATTTGGTACATTGTTTCCTATTGTCTACTTCGGCAGCAAATACGTCATTTTCGTTTAGATCGTATGAGTGACTTACAAAAAGAGCAGGAATTCTTTACGAAACCTGAAGACTTCTATTTACCAAACTATCAACCTGAAAATAATCGGACTCATACCATCCATTTACTATTTCCGTCTACGATTTCGCATAAAATTATCGAATCCCGATACTTTTATATAGATTCCTATGAACAAAAAAATGATGGGTTTCACGTTTTTTTGAAATCAAGAACTCTAGATGAAGTATTCTCTTGGATATTGAGCTGGGGAAGCCAAGTAAAAGTGTTAGAACCGACTGTTCTTTCGAAGAAAATTCGTGAAGAAGCAAAGAAAATGATGCAAATGTAATTTTTTCTTTCACTGCTGACATAATGGTGTCAACATCATTCATTTATAGTAGGTCTTAAGAACAAAATCTTATACAAGAAAAGGAGTTATCACGATGAATACAAATGTTATTTTAGAGAAATTCGAAGACCTAGCAACATATTACACAAACGAGTTAGAAACATACTCCCTTGAACAATTTAGAGAAAAGCCTTCTGAAGACGAATGGTCTCTCGGACAAATGTATAATCATTTACTTATAGCTTCAAACATGCAATTACATGCGATTGAAAAGTGTTCAACTCATTCTGCAACAATAGATGGAAAGAAAACAGAAACAGGGGAGAAAATATATGCACTAGGTTCCTTCCCTCCCATACAAATAAAAGTGCCTAATCGCCCTGGATACACACCAGAAAACCCAACAAATAAAGAGCCGATTCAACAAGCATTGTTACAGCTCGTTGAGAAAATGAAAGAAATAGAACCAAGGCTTTCCTCCATTCCAAGCAACCATAAGGCGGAGCACCCAGGGTTCGGTTATTTAAATGCTGCCGAGTGGTTTCAATTGGTTTATATGCATTTTTCCCATCACCTTCGTCAAATGGAAAGGCTAAAGCAACACATTACGATTAAATAACTAGATACATTCAATAACGAAAAAGGCTTCACATGAATTTGAAGCCTTTTTCGTTACCTAACTTTATAGCGAAAACAACTTCGTTTCATTCAATAAAAATCTGTTTCGCACTTTTTACAATCATCACTTTCTTTTCATATTGTGTAAGTATTTCTTCAATAAATTTCCGTCCCTGTGCTTCATGTGAATTTGTCCATTTTATCATTTTGACAAGCATGGAAAAAGACGGTTTATAATTTGCTTTTTCTATTTTAAGACATTGAAAAATCCATCTTTTTATTACCCTATATAACCTAGTAGAATACGAAGGATCTATAAAAATAATAACATCTGCTTTTTCTAATACAGGAGCGATCCATTGCTGGTAATGCGCACCTTCAGTCACCCAGTATTCTTTCATAATAAGGCTTTGTAAATAGGCATCCCTTTCATCTGCTAATCGCCTTATATCACCTGTTTCCGCTCTCCTCCACACAACGTTGTCTAACTCAATATGAGGCATATGTTTTATGTCACATATTTGTCTAGCTAAAGTCGTTTTTCCACTTCCAACAGCTCCGATAATATGAATTTTATTTATATGAGAAAGTTGTAACATGCCTACTCCTTTTTCAAACATCTTTTTTATAAAGTGAAACTTCAATCAGTGAGGGTTTTCTCCATCCCCCACTGATTGTCAGCCCTCACCAATCGGGCTTTTATGGGCTGTTTATCTCCCCCTAAACTTCTTCGCATTTTCTTAAGTTTTGAGGTGGGAGTATTACAGCCCGTTAATGCGGGATAAAAAGAAAAGTTACCAAATCATCTATTTGGTAACCTACATCGCATCCCCCGTTACTAACATAAAACGGTTTTGAAGATCTTTAGAGCGCAAACTATACGCGACTACTTTCTTCTTATATTGTTTCACTACATCGATGTGATCGTCGTAACTGTAAATCGAATAACTCACATCGTTTTTGCCCTTCTTCATATGAATCACTACTGGCGTTCCGCTATTTTGTGGGGGAAAATAATACTTTTCTAAAAATATTGCTTCATTAAATTGATCAATCATTTGAATTTTCTCTTCATCTTCTAAAGGCTTTCCATCAATCGTTACAGTAACATCTCCGGCATTTAATTTTGGATGCAATGCAAATCTACTAATCAATGACTCTACAACAGAAGTTGGAATACTGGCTACGATTATTTTAAAAGCACCGAAAATAACTAACATAACAACAAACCATGTCGTCATCTTTTCTCATCTCCATTACGTTTCAACTGAATGCGATTACATTCTAATATTAACATAGTAGAAATGGTTATTTTATGTATATTATGTGAAACTTGGAAAATCAAAGGGACATACTAGGATTAGTGTGTTTTTCCGTGTATCCAATCATACGACTCTTTTTTATACTTTATAAAGTGAAGCTTGAATCAACTGATTAATCTCTTCTTTCGTTGGAATAGAAGACATCGCTCCTTTTCCTGTCGTAGTAAGGGCTCCACTAGCATTGGCGAATGCTAGTATCTCCTGCCAATGCATATGAAGTACCTCTTCTACATTGTGCTGTTTTACTTCTTTCTCTAATAATTTATATAAACAGCCACCAATAAATGCATCCCCTGCACCTGTTGTATCCTGTACTACTACATGATATCCAGCCAACTCATACTTTTTATTCTTCATATATAATTCCGCACCTTGGGATCCTTTTGTATAAATTACAGCTTTTACATCCCCAATAAATAAAGATGCAATCGCTTCTTTCGTATTACAAATACCTGTAATAAATGTTAATTCTTCATCTGAAATTTTTACGATATGTGCACTTGGGATAAATTCTAAAATCGTCTTTCTACAATCTTCTGCATGTTTCCAAAGCGGTAGCCGCACATTGGGATCAAAACTAATAATCGCTCCTTTTGTTTTAGCAGAGCGGATCGCTTTCACATGTGCATATTTCATCGGACTTTCTACTAAATCAACAGAACAAAAATGAAGAATATCACCTTCTTCAAACCACTCTTCATCTATTTCATTTTCACTAAACAGTAGGTCTGCAGAAGGATTACGATAAAATGAAAAATCACGTTCACCATCTTCATGTAATGAGACGAAAGCAAGACCTGTATTCGCCTCGCTCGTTCTCATAACTGTTTCTGTATTTACACCTACTTGCTGTAATTGTTCTAAGAGGAAGTCGCCAAATGCATCAAAGCCCAATTTGGTAATTATAGATGCATTTCCTCCATATTTTGCAACAGCAGCTGCTACATTCGCAGGCGCTCCCCCTGGAACTCTTTGAAACTCTCCCACATCTTTTAAAAACATTCCCTTTTGAACGGGAATGAAATCAATTAAAACTTCCCCAATCGCATATAACCGCTTCATACACTCCACCTCTCCTTTTATTCATAATCCCATCTTGTCGCTTGGAACATTACACTTCCTTTATTAGCAAAGAAATGAATTTCATTACTATCAGCTCTCGGGAAAATCCGGCTAGTAAATACTTCTTCCCCATCATTTATAAAGATTTCAACAGAAGATACATCTACAAATACATGAAATTTAATTGTTTGTGATTCTATTGAACACTTCCTCTGTGTCCCATAAGCCACTCCTACTGCTTCGCCTGAATGTGCACGGTCTAATATAACTTTTTTCTGAACAGCATCATACTTAACGATCGTTCCCTCATTTTCACTTGCTCTCACTATAATTCCATATTCATCTGCATTGTTATTTTCAAATTCACAAATCATTTCATAGGATCTCCCTGTAAATCCTTCGTACATTTTCTGTTCGCTACAGATTATATCTTTTATTTTATACTGCTGTTTACGAAGTGCATGCAACTCTTTTATTGGCCGCTGAATAAGTTTATTTCCTTGAACAAGTAACTCTCTTGGTAACGTCAAACAATGTGCCCAACCGTTTCTATCAGTTGGATAATCTATTTCTGGCAACCCCATCCATCCAACTACAATACGCCTGCCCTCTGAGTCAACTGTTGTTTGCGGGGCATAAAAATCAAATCCTCTGTCTAATTCATGAAAGGAGCCGTGCGACATAAACATTTGTTTTATATCTAATTTGTCTCCAAGAATATAACCAGCTTGAAAAATATTTTCATAATGATCTCCTTTAGCGTTTAAACCTTGTGGAGAAAATAATAGAATGCCTCTATCCTCTACTTCAAAATAATCTGGGCATTCCCACATATAACCGAAATCATTTAAATCAGTTTGTATTTCCCCTTCGCACTGCCAATGGAGCAAGTCAGGAGAAGAATACACTGCAACACACCCTGTCCCATTTTTCCGCTGTGCTCCAATAACTGTATAAAACATCTCATCTTTTTTAAAGACCTTCGGATCCCGAAAATGATCTGTATATTCATCTGGTACTTTATCAATAACAGGCTGTTCTAACTTTGTAATTTCCCCTGCTTCATCCATAATAGCAATACATTGATATGGTTTTCTTACCCAATTTTCATCACGAGTATTACCCGTATAAAGTAAATATAACTTCCCTTCATGCTCAATTGCACTTCCCGAGTAAGCGCCATGGCTATCGTAATCATTTGTCGGTTGAATCCCTATACCAACATTTTTCCAATGAACAAGATCTGTTGATTTCGTATGATACCAATACTTTAAACCGTGCACAGGTCCGAGCGGAAACCACTGATAAAATAAATGGTATTCACCATTATAATAAGAAAACCCATTTGGATCATTCAGTAAGCCTGTTTCAGGCTGTATATGAAATGTTTGTCTCCACAAACAACCGTTTACTCTTTCTTTTAAACCTTGCATTTCTTCGTCGCTTACTTCCTCAATCCGACGATAACGTTGTTCTTTTGTCCATATCATTTCCATCAAACTCCCTTAATGAACAAAGAAGAACCCTATCATTCTCCTCTGTTCATTACAATAAATTAAGCCGCATCTTTTTGAGAAGAGTCCATTCCCCGTTTTTTTGCTCGTTTTGCTAAAAGAAGTGTTACACCAAAAGCCACTATAAAAGAAATCACCATTCCAATTACATATGGGATAATACTATCTGGTCTAATGGAAATAATACCAGGCAACCCAGCAGCTCCTAATGCAATCGCTTTTACCTTATAAAAGGTTACAAAGGCAGATGCAGTTCCTGCACCAATAATCGCTCCTATAAACGGATATCTTAATTTTAAATTAACCCCAAACATCGCTGGTTCTGTAATACCTAAGAGGGCAGAAATCCCTGCTGCTGAGGCAACTCCTTTCACTTTTTTATCTCGTGTAACTAAAGAGACTGCAAGAGTTGCTGCGCCTTGAGCAACGTTAGACATTGCCGCAATCACAAATATAAATGAACCACCCGTTTTTGCAACATCAGCAAGTAATTGTGTTTCCACTGCAATAAAACTATGGTGCATACCTGTAATAACAATTGGTGCATACAGTAATCCAAAAATACCGCCACCAATAAATCCAGCTGTATCATATAACCAAACAATTCCATCTGTTAAAAAGTTACCTGCAGAACGTGTAATGGGTCCTACAATTGTAAATGTTAGTAAACCTGTAACAAAAATCGTTAATAAAGGCGTAAGAAGGTTATCCAGTGCCGTTGGAATGACTCTTCTTAAATATGTTTCTATTTTCGCTAAAATAAATGATGCCACGAGAACTGGTAATACAGTGCCTTGATACCCTACTTTCTCAATACTAAAACCGAGTATATGCCAAGCGGGTACTTTGTCAGCCAACAAAGCTGCCCCATATCCATAACCGTTCAATAAATCTGGATGGACCATTAACATACCAAGAGCTGCCCCAAGATAAGGATTACCGCCAAACCGTTGTGTTGCCGAGAAACCTATTAAAATTGGTAAGAATACGAATGCTGCGTTTGCGAATGTATTAATAAGAGCTGCTAAATCTGTAATTTGAGGATTTGCTTCTACTAATGATGTTCCTGCAATAAATAAGTCTTTTGCTGTTAATAGGTTATTAATCCCCATTAATAGGCCGCCTGCTACGATAGCTGGAATAATAGGAACAAAAATGTCAGAAAGCATTTTCACAAATCGTTGAAGTGGATTCAACTTTTTCGTTCCAGCGGCTTTCACTTCTGTTGTAGACATGCCAGAAATCTCTGTCAATCTCGCAAACTCTTTATACACTTCGTTCACAGTTCCTGAACCGATAATAACTTGAAACTGTCCCCCCGTAGAAAAAGTTCCCTTCACCTCATCCATACTATCAAGTTTCTTTTGATCCACTTTCTCTTCATCATGTAGAACTAAACGTAAACGGGTTGCACAGTGTGCTGCTGCCGATACATTCTCTTTACCACCAATTGCATCTAAAATTTCTTTTGCAATTTTATTGTAGTTCATAACGCTCCCCCTTTATTATAACCATCTTCGGAACCGGTTCCAAAAATGAATCTAATTGAAACCGGCTTTTGGAACCGGTTTCAATTAGATTATATGCTCGCGTTTATATATTGTCAACGCTTTCTCTTTCAATTATTTCATATTTTGATACCGAAATTTTTTCTATCATTTCTTCATTCACAAGTTTCACAATATTTCGGGCTGCAATTTGTCCAACCTCTTTATAATAAAATTTCACAGTTGTTAAAGCAGGATGAATCACTCCTGTTACTTGGTATCCACCAAAACCCGTAATAGACAAATCTTCAGGTACTCGTAACCCTTTCATATAGGCTGCTTTTAGTGCACCGAGTGCGATATTATCTGTTGCACACACTAAAACAGATGGACGAAATTCTTCAATAATTTCAGAAGCCTTTTCAATTGCATCTTCAATTTTAAAGCTTGTTTCATAATATTTCACTTCACAATCAGCTGTTATATCTACTGCTTGCTTGAACCCTTGCTTTCGTTTTACACCAACTGCAGTATCATGCTCTGTGACACCTAAATAACCGATTCTTTTATGACCCTTCGCCAAAATATATTGTCCTATTTCATAAGCTGCCCCATAATCATCATGAATGAAACTATACACCTCTTGATGCTGTTGTCCAACAAGCATCACTGGTATATCAATTTTACGAAACGCCTCTATATGCTGATCGGTAATTTGAGTAGCCAATAAAATAATCCCTGCGACTTTTTGATTAGCCAATGTATAAATATTTTCAATTTCTCGTTCCAAATCTTGATTGGAATTCGATATTAACATTTGATAATTCAGCTCTCTTAGCTCTTCATCAATACCGATTAATGTGAGCGATGACGCATAAGAATCCAAACGTGGGACGATTGTACCAATAATATTCGTTTTCTTCGCCTTTAAACTTTGGGCAAATGTATTCGGAACATATCCTGTATCTTGAATCGCACGTTCAATTTTTCGTTTGGTCGCATCGCTGACAGATCCCCCATTCAAATAACGGGAAACTGTACTCTTTGCAACCCCCGCTATTTGCGCTATATCCAAAATCGTCTTTTTCATCATTTCATCTCCATATCTAATCGCTTACTATGTCAACTTTCTAATAAACCAATCTTTTATAAATAGAATCCAATATCTTTCCGCTCAAAACTGTATAAGCCGTTCTACTTTTATCATAAGTATAAAATGAATGATTCGATTTAGAAAGTTAAATGGAACTTTTACACCTTTTTACATAAACACAGAACAGTCCTTCACTTGATGAAAAAAATCAAATGAAGGACTGCCCCTCTTATTTCTATAATTGACCTCAAACTCCCTGACTATATTCTGCTTCAGCTAAATGTCCAAATTGGCGCTTATGCATCCAAGTCAACGAACCAATTGTTCCAAGTGACAATAGAACAATAAAGATCATTAATATACCTGCATTTTGCCACATAAATCCGAAATCTCCACTTGATACAACAGCTTTAAATCCGGATACAGAATATGTCATTGGTAACCATGCATTAAATACTTGTAATGGTTTTGGAATTAACTCAAGTGGGAATGTACCTGCACTTGTTGTTAATTGTAGAATTAATGTTAAAATCGCGATAAAACGTCCAGCGTCGCTGAAGGTAGTTACTAAGAACTGAATTAACGCGATAAACGATAGACTCGTCAAAATACTAAACAATACGAAATATGCCAAACTTTGTACTTCAATACCTAATCCTAATAATAATACAGCATCTGCAACAAGTGCTTGAATTACTCCAACTGCAAGTAGTACACCGAACTTACTAATAAACCAGCTAAATCCTGATTTTGGTATACCAACTGTCTCGCGTAATGGGAACACAATCGATAAAAGAAGTGCCCCAACGAATAAACCAAGAGATAGGAAGTATGGTGTAAATCCTGTTCCGTAGTTTGGAACTTCTGACATTTTTTCAGTTTGTACTTTCACTGGATCTGCAAACATGTCGTATGTTGTATCTGTTCCTTTTACCTCATCTGTTTTTTCAGCACCTTCGCCTAATTTTTCAGCGAGTTCACCCGTTCCGTCGTTTACTTTGACTAAACCGTCTGTTACTTTACCGGAGCCGTCTGCTAGTTTGTTTACGCCATCGATTAATTGGCCTGAGCCATCTGATAATTTATTTAAACCGCCTGTTACTTGATCTGAACCGTTTGCTAACTTGTTCACACCTGCTACTAATTGACCAGATCCATCTGATAATTTATTTAAACCCCCATTTACTTTACCCGCTCCATTCGCTAATTCACTTACTCCACTCACTAGTTTCGGACCACTTTCAGCTAATTGATTTATACCATCATTTAGCTGCTGACTTCCCGCCTCTAATTTCTCTGCTCCAGATTTCGCCCCATCTAATCCTTTACCAAACTCCTGAAAATTAGCGACAAACTCAGTTTGCCCTTTTGTTAATTGTTCAACACCACTAGCTAAAGTATTAAGATTCTCAGGGTTTGGTAATTTCGTTTGTAAGCCGTTTGCCGTTTCCTTTACTTTGACTGTTAACTGTGATACCTCTTTTTCAAGTTTAGCTGTTGCACCTGCTACTCCAGCCGATTTCTTTTGCACAGTAGCTGTACTATTTTCAACATTTGTTATAAATGGCTTTAACTTATCTTGAGATTCTTGGGGTAACTTTTCAATTTGTTGTTTTAACGCCTCTATATCTTGAGCTGCTTGATTCGCATCACCTGCATTTGACTGCGCAACGGTATTTAATTGTTGTACTTTTTCCACTGATCCAGTAATTTGTTCATTCGCTTGTTTCAATACAGCTGGTACGTTCGTTTCCATATTTGACAATCCTGCTGTAGCATTTTGCAATTGATTATTTAAATCTTGCAACCCTTTTTGAATTTTTTGTGCTCCTTGTTCTAATTCTCCTTGTGCACCATCAAGTTTTTTCATTCCACTTGAAAGATCCGTAATACCTTTTTGTAACTCACTAGAACCAGATGCAGCACGTTGTAAACCATCATTAAATTTAATAGATTGACCTGATAAATTGTTTAATCCTTCATATAGTCGACTTGAACCATCTGACAGATCGCCAACTCCTTTTTGTAGTTCGCCTGATTTATTTACTAATACATTCAAGCCATTACTAACTTGACTTGAACCATCTTTTAATTTATGAACCCCATCTACCATCTCACCAGACTTCCCTTGCAACGTATGCAACCCATCTGTTACTTTTCCAGAACCATCTTGCAACTCCCCAGCCCCATCATGTAGCTTATCTGCTCCATCCTTCGCATCCGCAAATCCTTTCGAAACATCTCTAATCGAATCAAACATCTTCTCTGCATACGTTTTTGTTAACGTATTCGAAACTTCACCTTTAATTTTTTCAATCGCAGTTCCGCCAATTTGTGAAGATAAGAAGTTTAAGCTTTCATTTGGAATATATTCTAAGTTTAATGGTTTGGGATTTTCTTTCAGCAGCGTTGTTGCATGATCGGAGAAATTCTCTGGAATACGAACTAGCATATAATATTTTCGATTTTCCATTCCCTCTTTTGCTTCTTTTTCACTGACAAACTCCCATTTAAAACTTTTATTACCCTTTAATTCATCGACTAAACCATTTCCAACTTCAATTGGTTTCCCATCAAATACTGCACCTTTATCAAGATTCACTACCGCAACTGGTAAATCATCCAACTGCTCATATGGATCCCAAAACGCCCATAAAAACATGCCAGCGTATAAAAGTGGAACAAATAAAACAGCAATAATCGGTATTAAGATTTTTTTGCTTTTTATAATTTCCGTAATTTCCTTGCCAAGCAGTGTAAATCCTCTCATTATTTTGCTCCCCTCTCCAATTATGACCAAAATGTTCGATCAGTCATTTTTAAGTAAATAAAAAGGTTATATGATGTGATCCATATTACCTATCCCTAACTCGCACTATCTTATTCTCTATACTATGCACCTTTTTATTATAAATGACTATTTAGTCCATTTGGTCAATGAAAACATATTTATCTTCTCGCATCTTTGCATACGTAATCTGCTCTTGCTCAAATCTCCCCCTTTAAATATTTATGACCGATTTGGTCATTTAGTCATATTTAACTATAATAAAAGGATTATCTTAATTTGACAATCCTTTTAATAAATAAAGTTCAAAAAGTTCTGCGATTCGTTCTTTATCTAGTGGTTTATGATTTTTTTCCCAATCAAAAATAAGTGATACGTATAAGCGAAGCATAATAAATGCCGTAATTTCCGGATCACATTCACTAATCTCGCCCTTTTCAATCGCAACTTCTAAGTAAGATTGAATAACGGATACAATTTCGGCCTCTACTTGCTGCATTCCTTCTTGTACCTCTTTTGTACCCATATCTCTTTCTTCTTGAATGAGTTTAATCATCAATTGATGTTCTTTTCTGAATTCTAAAATACTATATAATGCTTTATGTACATTTTCAAAAAATGAAACATCTGAACGAATTGCATCTTTTGCTACTTGTTTCATTTCTGTAATTAAGTTAGAGATAATTTCTCCAAACAATTCTTCTTTATTTTTGAAAAAAGTATAAATTGTTCCCTTCCCAACATTCGCTAATTTTGCAACTTGATCCATTGTTGTTGCTTTATAGCCAAATGCTGAAAAGGATTTTGTTGCAGCTTCAATAATAGAACGCTTTCGATCTATTGCCACATCTCCACCTCCAAAATGACCATTTGGATAATATAGTCAATTAGTACATTTTTGATATTATCACGGTTTTCCCTTGTTTACAAGTTCTCTTTTTATTTATTTCCAATTTGAAAAATTCCAATCGATACATGTGCAATCTATTATACCATTAATGCTAAAAATAAGGATTTCGTAAAAACTAGCTCCATTTCTCACCCCTTCCTAAACTTACTTCTAAATACATGCAAACAAGCATACCGTAAAATAAAAACACGAGGAGGATTAAACTGTGTGAAACGGTCTGAAACGATAGTAAGTGAACGCCTGCATCAAGTAAAAATTGCTAGTTTCTTTCTTATGTTTCTTCTCATTGCATGGGTTGGGTATTTAAAGTTTCTCTATGGAAACGGCTATTTATTAGAAAAAAAAATATAGTAGAAGCCACCTACACTAGCGATACTATCAATATAGAAAAGAGCTTTCGTTTGGACTTACAAGGATTTCGTAAAGTGAATATAGATGCACTCATTCATTGGAGCAAAACTGATCCGAGTGAATTATCATTAATCGAATTACAAAACAACGCTTGTGCTAAGCAATGTATAGGAGAACCTGCAATATATGTAAAATCAGACCGTGGTTAGATCCTTTACAAAGAATCTACTGGAATGAATGTTGTTTTAGAGATTAAAAAACGCGATGAATGGAAAGTAGAAAATAAACAGACAAAAAAAGGAATATAGTACTCATTTCTTTATCATATAGCCTCTTTAACCATACAAATTTCCCCTTTTCGAAATTATCAAATGAAAAAACAAGAAAATCTTTACAATTAATAGTAATATAGAATATAGATAAAAAAAATAGTGGAGGCTCTTTCAATCATGATGCGTGCACTTCGTTTACATATAAAACAGGCCTTTTTCAATAAGATTTCTCTCACTCTTCTGTTTAGTTGGTTCACCCTTGTTTCCATTTATCATTATTATTATATTGTGCAATATTTAGGAGATACTCCTGACGAGCTTTTCACAACAGCTTATAAATGGATTGGCTTTCGCGATAATGAAATGGATGTGTATTTACTGTTAATGCCTGTACTAGCAGCACTCCCTTTTAGCACAAGCTATAATTCTGATAAAACTGATAAATTTAAATCATTTGTAAGTAAAGAAATTCCCTTTTTTCCCTATGTATGTACGAAATATATCGTTACTTTCCTAATCGGAGGATTTCTTTATATTCTTCCATTCATATTTTCATTGTTGTTTTGTAAGCTGACAATCCCAGATGGCAGTCCTACACCTACCTTAAGTATCATAAAAGATAATGGCATGTTTGCCTCATTGTATTTTTCTTCTCCCATCACTTATATTTCCCTGTATATCGGGATTAATTTTTTATTCGCTGGCCTTATGGCAGTATTAGGACTCTCTGCATCCATATGGTCTAGAAAAGATTACATGGCAATTCTATTCCCTTTTGCTGTTGCCTCTCTTCCATATGTAATTTTAAATATCGTATTCCCTACAATTGGCGGAGCACCTATTCATTTATACGATCCAAAGCAACCGCTTCAGGGGATATCGCCTTATATTTTAATCATACAATGCATTCTATTTTTAGGAATTAGTTTATTTATGTATATAAAAGGTGTACATAAAGATCAAAAAAAATATATGCGTCGTCTTCAAAAAAGAATGAGATGTAAAAAATCTATTCAAAAATCAATTGGTATGTAATATAAAATATCCCCCAGCCTTTATGCTGGGGGATATTTATATATAAATCCAATTTGATTTTCTAACATATAAATTGTGGCTATGGAAAACAGAAAGAGACTTTTACTCATTGTCTCCTTCTGTTTTTACATGGCATGGGGCTTAAAAAGGCACTGACCGCCTCTGTACATGAGCGGATCCTCTTTCCCACCTAAAATTATGTTGGTCTTTCAATCCGTATTCATATAGTTAAGAAGCTTTTTTCAAATCAATCTGAGCCAGTACCGGATCATGGTCACTTACGCGGCCATGTTCCTTCATAATATTTGAATTTAAATGTACAGGATCTACAACTGTGTGCGGTGCAATATTATTTGTCACTAAAATATGATCTAATACTTGTGCGTTTCCGTCATGAATATATGTGTAACGATTTTCTTTCGCAACCGTTTCTAACATATCTTTCATTACATCACCTTTTAATGCTTGCAGTGGTTTTGAGAATTCAAAGTCGTTCATATCACCAACTACAACAACTGGTGCATTTGCATCTCGTTTTTGAATTCCTTTTACAAAACTGTTCACTTCTTGTGCTAACTGAATTCGTTTTTCCTCACTCTTTAATACGAGCGGTTGAATTTTTCCAAATGGCGTCGCATCACCGATTTTTGAATTTAAGTGATTAGAAACAACGACAATATTTTGTCCTTGGAATGTAAATTCAGCAGCTAACGGCTTACGCGTACTTTCAAATAGTGGATTTTCTTGTCCAATACGCGTTGGATTTGTCTCTAACAACTGCGGCTTATCTGCTAATTTCACACGTGACGGATTATAGAAGAAACCAACGCGAATATTCGCTCCTGGCGCTCCTCCATCTTGATTGTTTTGCGGCGCAACTTCTACATATTCATACTTTGGCCCGCGAATTTCTTGCACAGCATCAATAATACGCTTTGCGCTTAAAGAAGCATCTGTTGTGCCATCATTAACTGCTCCGTTATTATCTTGCATTTCTTGCACGCCAATAATATCTGGCATTTTTAAATTATATTTAATAGAGTAAGCAAGTGCTTTTACTTTTTCATCAGACGTTTCCTTTTTATTCGCTGAAAAGTTTTCGATATTGTATGTTGCTACTGTAAGTTTTCCAAGGCGTGGTTGAATATTTGCACCCACTTGTTTAAATCCACCATCTGTTATAGATGGTAATTCTGTTACGGGTGAAATGCGATACGCACCGTAATCATATCCAACTACACCTGTTATATCTCCCGTAAACTGATCGCCTACTTTCGCTACGTAATCACGTGATACTTTTAAAGAAAGGCGCTCTGGATTGAATTGATTCTCATCTAATAGAGGAGTTCCATATTTTGTTACTACTTTTTCGCCTCCATTTGCAACTGTTACATATAGATTTCCATTTTTTTGCGGTGCGATAATTTTTGGAGTCTGCATGGTAACACGCATACCTTCTACACTTTCATAAAAATCAATCGCATCTTCATTTGGATCGAATACACCAAATGCATCATTATCAATGATTTGATCTGGTATCTTTACGCCATTTTCACCTAATACAACTGCAGGTGGCAATTGTTGATTATTTGCTTTTACCAATACGCGGCTTGCTTTAATCTCTGTAATCGCTAAATCTGTTTCAAATTTCTCTGCATATCCAGGTCCAATGAACTCTTCCACTTCTCCATCCACTTGAACTAAATCTCCGATAGCTACATTCGCATCTTTCTTATAAACATAAATACCTTCTGAAGTTGCCGGGTCTTCATCAGGCTGCGAATCTTCCATGTAAAAACCGTACTTATCTAACGCTGTTACCACACCTTCTACATTTCGTACTTTCTTCCCGTCATAAGGAGACACATGTGATTTCCCTTGAATGTCATGAATACGAACTTGCTCACTTTTCACAACTGTAAAAGAAAAAGTAGAAACTGCTGAAGATGTAAGTCCCTCTTTCATTGCAATTGCTTTTATAACGCTGTTTTCATTTAACACAATTGGTTCATTATAACGAATACCTTTATCTGTTGGAACTGATCCATCTAAAGTATAATAAATCGTTGCTCCCTCTGTATTTGTCGCTAATGTAACCGCCGTACCTTTTTCAATTTCTCCACCATTTGGTGATGCAGTCACATCGCTCACACGGTTTTCTGTTTCCCCTTGAAACTTATATGCTGTTACGGATTTTAAACCAGGGCTACTAAAATATAATTCAAGTGTCCCTGTTAATTGAACTTTCTTCCCAACATTTTCAGGATGATCCTTTACATTCACTGCTGTTCTCACGTCACCTTTTGGCAACTGAACAGGCATAATCTTCTCAGGATCTGTCTCATTTGGAGAATCTGCAATGGCAACATTCGTATCCCCAAACTTCGCTGGATCTTTCGTGTACTTAGAAGGGCTTTCTGTATACCCAACAATATACCCTTCCACTACCCCTTTACTTTTTCCTTGCTGCTTAAACAGTTGAATCGCATCATTTACTGATAATACACTTTTCTCTTCTGCTTTTGTTACCGTACCAGTAAATGAAATCAGTAGTATCAACGATAAAAGGATACTCACTACTTTCTTCAAATTCATCTTCCTCCCCTAATTGTATATTCTCTCGGCATGTACTATCATAACAAATCGTTCTTTATAAAGAAGTATAATTCGACAAATTTTACAAAAAATTAATCTCATCCTTTTGTAACTGTGAGTAAAGATTTCTTTAACTACGACTCGAATTTTCAACATAAAAGACAGGAGCTCGTTGCTCACTGTCTTTTATGTTGAATTATATATTTACTTGTAATGCATATTACCGATCGCTAAACATGCTATTGATGTTCTATGCTTCTAAAAAATCACATTTGCACCAGAACTAGATTTCTTCTTTATGATACTTTGCGAATATTTATTTTTTTCCCTTCTTTACGCCACTCTTTAAATTCAGCTGTTGCTGTGAAAAGTACGTCTGTGGATGAGTTAAGTGCCGTTTCAAAAGAGTCTTGTAAAACACCTATAATAAACCCTACTCCAACTACCTGCATAGCAATATCAGGTGAGATTCCAAATAAGCTGCATGCTAGAGGAATCAGTAATAAAGATCCACCAGCAACCCCTGAAGCACCACAAGCACATACAGCTGACAGTACGCTGAGGATGATTGCTGTAGGAAAGTCTACTTGAATACCTAGTGTATGAACTGCTGCAAGTGTCAAAACAGAAATCGTAACAGCGGCACCACCCATATTGATCGTTGCGCCTAATGGGATGGATACTGAATAACTATCCTTATTCAAACCTAGATTTTCACATAATCTCATATTTACAGGAATATTCGCAGCTGAACTACGTGTAAAGAATGCTGTAATACCACTTTCCTTTAAGCACTTAAAAACAAGCGGGTAAGGGTTTTGACGTATAAATGCGAACACAATGATTGGATTGACAATCAGCGCTACAAAGAACATACAACCAATCAAAACAGCAAGTAATTTCCCATAGCTTAGTAATGATTCAATTCCATTTGTAGTAATAGAATCCACTACTAGACCCATGATTCCTAATGGCGCAAGCTTAATAATCCATGTAACCATTTTGGATACAGCATCTGAAAAATTTGAAATCATCGTTTTTGTCGTATCAGAGGCATTTCGTAAAGCCAAACCAAGGAGTGTCGCCCAAGCTAAAATACCGATATAGTTCGCATTATAAATTGCTTTAACTGGGTTATCAACAATGTTCAGCAGTAAAGATTTGAGAACCTCTACAATACCGCCGGGAGCAGTCACACCTTCAGCACCCTTTGCAAGTGTTAAGGTTACAGGGAAAATAAAACTTACAACAACGGCGATTAATCCAGCTAAAAATGTTCCCAAAAGGTATAGGAAGATAATGGACTTCATATTCGTTTGTTGACCACTCTTGTGTTGTGCGATGGCCGACATAACTAAGAAAAGTACCAACACAGGCGCAATTGCTTTCAAAGCACCTACAAATAAAGTACCTAAAATTACAATAGGTTTTGCTACTTCTGGGATTGTCACAGATAGAATAATACCAATAAGCAACCCTGCAATGATTTGTTTTACTAGACTCACTTGATTCCACTTTTTCAGTATACTGTTCATAAATACTCCCCCATCAATTGAAGATAAAATTGCAACATTGCTGCTATAGAGCTATTCATTTCTCACAACCCTACAATAAAGTGAAACTTTAATCAGTGGGGGTTTTCTTCATCCCCCACTGATTATTAGTTGAACCAATCGGGCTTTTACGGGCAGTTGATCCCCCACCTACCTTCCTTGTTTCTCTCTGAATCTTGAGGTGGGGGTCTTACTGCCCGTTAATGCGGGATAAACTTAAATCTATTCCACATAGATTCCGTTGAATAATAGATGACTTTTATTAAAGTCAATTTCTATCCTAGGGTTGTGCTTTTGATTTTATCCTTCTACGCTATTCCGGGATATATCAAAAGGTTTTTTATAATAAAAAAATTCAGATAATTATTTTGATGGATGGCCTCTTTTATCACATTTCACTCCATAAAAATAACTATCTTATCAATAAGTAGTATTATAATGATTTTTTTCGTATATAACAATATTATTTACCTTGTTTTTTAAAAAATCTTAATTGTTAAATTATTAAAAGACTAAACAATACATATCAACAATCACTGCATGGATCATGCTTTCATAGCTAAAAGAAAAAGCAGTGCTTTAATTACGTAAAAACACTACCTATTATTCAGATGCTCTTTTTCTTTTAGTCATAAAAACCCACCTTCAGACAAAAGTATCCAAAAGGGGAAAGCTTCACAACTTTTTTCAAAACATCACGATTTTATTTCAAATCAACATTAGCTTGATAGCGATGTGGTGCTACCC
>NZ_JAJJBY010000046.1:0-23154 GCF_022625245.1 Bacillus sp. TL12
GACTTCCGCTTATCTCTTTTTTCATAACCTATATTATTCTGTAGGTTGTTTGATAGTTTCATTTGCTCCTGCTACTCTTAACATATTCGCCATTTCTTTAAATCCTCGCTTCTCCGCATGCTCTAGTGGAGTAACCCCTTCTCGGTCGGCCATATTTACATCTGCCCCATGATCAATGAGCAGCTGAACAATTTGCTTATGATTTTCACTGCCATTACCAAGAACAATTGCTTCTAGTAACGCCGTCCAACCAAGGTCATTTCTATAATTCACATCAATATCTGTACGACCCACTAGCTCTCTTACAACTTCCACATGTCCTCTTTCAGCTGCCGGAATGAGCGCTGTTCCACCGCGATGATTTATTTCTCTAATATTCGTTCCTGCATCGATTGTTAGCTTCACAATATCAACATAACCCTCTTTGCTCGCATAAAGGAATGGATTTTCTTTATTTTTATCTTGTAATTCAATATCTGCACCTGCGTCAATCAATGTTTTTACTGTCTCAACGTGATTACGATACGTTGCTGCCATTACAGGAGTTTCTCCTTGATCCCCTGATACATTTATATTTGCTCCATCTTTTATTAATTTCATAGCTGTTTCTGTATCACCTAGTGTCGCAGAAAGTAATAATTGCTTATCCATTAAATTCATACTTTTTTTCTCTTTGTTCTCTTCTTCCTCTTTATGTGTATTCTCTTGTTTGTTTTCATTTTTCACTTGAATCGGCTTAGATTCAATCTCTTCTTGCTTCTCACAAGCCACTATCATAATGAAAATCCCTATTAACACAAATAATAAAAACTTTTGTTTCCTCACAACTTACAGCTCCTATGAAAGATAATGTTTTTTTAACCATCCCTTCATCACATGTAACAACTCTTCTTCAATACATTTATCCATAAGCCCCTTATATTCCTTCATTAATCGAATCATTGTATGCTTATGTTCATAATTTCTTAAAATATGGTTCATGTTCGGAATGATATGCCATTCTGCTTCACCATTAACATATGAAGCAATCAGTTTAGCATGCTCAGGCGGCACTTGTATATCCCTGTCTCCCGTAATTGCTAAAACAGGACATGACACTTGCTCTAAATATGTAACTACATTATATTGTAACTGTTCTCTTAACCATTTTGCATTCACTTTTGTCCCTTTTATCCATATAACAGCTTCTGTTGAATCTTGCACCTTTTTCGTAATTACCTCATTCTGCTTTTTCATCCGCTGTGGAATCTTCAACATTTTAGATAACCAACCAAGGAATCCTGATTCATTTTCTAATTCGTTGACAACTTTATCTATTTGTCTTTCCAAAAGTAATTTAGATGGTTCCGCTGCACCAGCAAGTAATACTAATCCCCCAACTGATTCCCTTGCGTAGACAGCTGGCGCAAGTAAAGCTCCTTCACTATGCCCAGCAATAATAACACGTTTGGGATCTATTTGTGGATGATCCTTTAAAAATCTAATCCATAAAACAGCATCATCAATAAAGTCTGTCACCCCTGATTTATAATAATTCCCCTTACTTTTATGAGTACCACGTTTATCATAGCGAAGTACTGCAAAGCCTAAAGAGGTAAAATAATCCGCTAATTCTTTATATAAGTTTAACTGTAAACGACTTGTATTTCCATCACGATTGCCTTTCCCAGTACCGCCAATTATTAAAATAGCTGGATACGATGCAGAATAATATGTAGGGAGTGTTAATGTTCCTTGAAGTGTATACGCACATTCCATCGTCACAAACAGTTCTTTCCCCATGCTTATTCGCTCCTCACTGTTTTTCAGGAATAATATATAGTTAAAATCGGTCTTCTTTCTTATCCTATGCCTATATTATCAAAAATGAGAACAAGTATATATTAGATGAAGAACTCTATTGCTAATAAAAAAGATGTGTAGCAATTTCTACACATCTTCTATCATTCACAACCAGTAATTAGCAAATCATCTTCTACTGTAAGTAGCAATGTATTCACATCAATTTCTTGACCAACCTCTATATTTATAGATTGTATATGACCACTAACTCCCACCGCTACTTTCTCCACTGTTCCGTCATTTTTTCGAATCGTCATTAGTTCCTCCCATTCATATACGTAAGACGATTCATCAACAAAAATTTCTTCCACTCTTCCTTTATATGAACTACAGATCTCTTCATTCATTGCTTTCATTCAAAATCTACTCCTTATTTCACGCTTCACAATTTTCTCATCTATTCTATCATTATTAAAATAAATAGATTATATTTTTAAAAATTCAAAATAAAACTCATGAACAAAATGATCAAAATGACAATTATGCGTTTAATAACGTTATTTTGCTAATTATTTACCATCGCTATTCTATCCTTTATGATAAATAAAAAGTTTTTTCTGAATTTTAAACACAAAATGAAAGCGTAATCATTTTTAGAGGGGGAGATTACATGTTAGCGATACTCGGATTTACAATGGTCTTTGTCTTTATGTTTTTAATTATGTCAAAACGTATGTCAGCACTAGTTGCATTAATCTTAATTCCTATTGTATTTGCATTAATTGGGGGATTTTATGCAGATGTAGGACCAATGATGCTAGATGGAATAAAGAAATTAGCACCAACTGGTATTATGCTTATGTTCGCCATTTTATATTTCGGAATTATGATTGATAGTGGTTTATTCGATCCTGTCATTAGTAAAATCTTGAAATTTGTAAAAGGCGATCCTTTAAAAATTGTTGTTGGTACAGCTATCCTAACGATTATCGTTTCTTTGGATGGTGACGGCACAACAACATATATGATTACAGTTTCTGCCATGTATCCACTTTATAAACGCCTTGGAATGAATCCACTTATATTAGCTGGGGTTGTTATGTTAGGAGCAGGAGTGACAAACCTTACACCTTGGGGAGGACCAACCGCTCGAGTTATGAGTGCACTTGGCCTTGATGCATCCGAACTCTTCACACCTCTTATTCCAGGAATGATTGCTGGTGCAATTTGGGTTATTTTTGTTGCCTACTATCTCGGAAAAAAAGAAAGAAAACGTTTAGGAATTATGGATGTACAATATTTAAAGAAAATGCAAACAATCGATGAGCAAGCTGCAACAGTCGAAGCTGTATCATATAAACGCCCTAAACTACTCTGGATTAACTTTTTATTAACAGTTGCCTTACTCGTTTGTCTCATACTAGAAGTTATGCCGTTACCAGTTTTATTTACAGTCGCTTTTGCTATTGCCGTTATGATCAACTACCCAAACTTAGAACAACAGAAGGAACGTATTGCTTCTCACGCTGGAAATGTATTAGCAGTTGTTTCTCTCGTATTCGCTGCTGGAGTTTTCACAGGTATTCTATCTGGAACAAAAATGGTAGATGCGATGGCTCAAAGTGTAGTTACTCTCATACCAGATGCGCTTGGACCACAACTTCCGATTATTACAGCTCTTCTAAGTATGCCGTTCACATTTTTCATGTCCAATGATGCGTTTTACTTCGGTGTACTACCTATTTTGACAAAAGCCGCTGCTGCTTACGGAGTTAGCGCCGCTGAAATGGGACGCGCTTCGTTACTCGGACAACCTGTTCACTTACTAAGTCCACTCGTCGCTTCCACTTATTTATTAGTTGGGATGGCAAAGGTTGATTTTGGTGAACATCAACGTTTCACCTTACTATGGGCAGTTGGAACAACACTAGTAATGTTAATTGTTGGTATTATTACTGGCATCATTCCGATATAATCCGTAACGAAACTTCTTTGAAAGGAGTTTCGTTTTAATAAAGAAATGTTTATTGGAGTAAAACAAACAATCATAATAGGCTTATTTAGTTCTATCGGCCTGATTGGAATCTCTATATTGTGTGCATTCTTTGTTTCTTCCGTCACAAATATTCCACTAGTTACTTCTATACTAGCTCTTGCACCTGGCGGGATTGCAGAAATGACAACAACCGCAATCATTTTACAAACAGATGCTACATTTGTAGTCACAGTTCAAGTAATACGCGTTCTCACGATTCTTGGATTGCTACCTATTTTCTTTAAATTCCTTTATGAATATTTACATCACAAAAGATCTAATGTTCATAAAATAGGATAATAACAAACTCTACTTTTTCTATTCTATATTTCATGAAGAAATTCGAAAATATCTTCTTTCTGGTCTTCCAACACTCCCATATATAAGCTCTGCATGAATCTTCTTTTCAGAAATTAAGTACTCTAAATAACGCCTTGCTGTGGAACGACTTACTCCTACCTGTAAACTCAACATTTCTGCAGTAATACCTTCTTGTCCAACCATTAACACATGCTTTTTAATTTTCGTTAATGTTAAAGGATCTATCCCTTTCGGAGCATACACATCTGAATTCACTTCTTCATTTTTTTGAAACCATAGATTCTCAATTTGTTCTGGAGATAATTGTTGATGTGTTTTTAATTGCTGTATTTTCTTTTTATAATTTTCTAAACTTCTTTTAAATCGATCAAACATAAGTGGTTTTACGATATAATCTGCTGCTCCCCCTCTTAATGCATGGTGGACAACTTCAACTTCTGATGCCGCTGTAATCATAATTATATCTGTATCGTGTAGATTACGTCTTATATATGTAACAAGTTCCATCCCCTGCATATCCGGTAAATATACATCTAGTAAAACAAGTTGAGGAGAAACAAGATCTAGCCACTCTTTCGCTTGTTCTCCTGTTGTTGCAGTTCCAATTACCTTAAATCCCCCTACTTTTTCAGTAAAACGACGATGAATCTCTGCAATGCGAATATCGTCTTCTACAATTAGTACTTCAATCCCCTCATTCATTACAATTCGCCTCTTTCTTTTGGCAATGCAACTATAAACAATGCACCACCTAAATCCCCTTTTTCTAGTGCGATACTCCCATTTAAATCTTCAACCAACTCTTTTACCTTTGCTAATCCATAACCTCGTTTTTCTCCTTCTTTTGTCGAAAATCCTTTGTCAAATATGTATGTAATTACCTCATCATCAATCCCACAACCCGAATCTTCAACTTCAATGACAATTTCCTCTCCAATATCTGTTACAAACACTCTAACTTGTTTTTCATACTCCTGAGTATATTCAACTGCTTCAAACGCATTGGTGATTAAATTCCCTAAAATAGAAACAACGTGATTACTATCAATATGAGAACCTAAACTTTGCAAACTACTCTCGCAATCTAAAATAAAATTAATTTTCAATTCCCTAGCACGATTATAAAATCCTATTAAAATTCCACCTAACCACGGATTGTGTATACGTTTTATAATAAATTGAACAAACTCTTGATATACAGCAGTCTCCTTATGAATAAGCTCTAACGCTTCATCATATGACTCTAATTGGATAAGACCTGACAGCGTATACAACAAATTGTTATACTCATGTGTTTGTGCTCGAAGCGCCTCTGTATAACGTTTCGCTTGAGAGAGTTCCTCTGTTAACTGATCCATCTCTGACTTTAAACGAAAACTAGAAACGACCCCAATTACGACGTTGTTTACCTTAATAGGTAATCGATTTACAATTACAGCTTGACCCTTTATATCTAAATAGCGATCAAATTGCTCTTCTCCAGTTCGGAGCACATCTAATATAGAAGAGTTAGGAATAATTTTCAAAATAGACTCTCCAATGATCGTCTGATCTTTTCCAAGAGAAAGAATTTCATACGCTGCCTGATTGACTAAACGAATATCCCCTTCTTTATCTATTACCATAATCCCTTCCCGTACAGATTGAATAACGGCACTATACTCTTCATATAGAGAGGAAATCTCTTCTGGTTCAAAACCGAACATTAATTTTTTTATACTACGTGCTAAATATATAGAACCCAATATCCCAATAACTAATCCAGCCATCGCAATCCAAAGTACTCTCTTCCCATATGCCTCTGCTACTTCATGAATATCCTCCATAGAAAACCCAACAGATACAACCCCGATAATACGATTAGTCTGATCACGAATTGGCACTTTCCCGCGCAAGGAAGGACCTAATGTCCCAGTCGCTTTAGAAATATATGACTTTCCTTCCTTTAACACCCCTTCATTATCCCCACCAACCATTTCTTTTCCAATTTTCTCACGCGAAGGATGTGCATAACGAATGCCATCTTTATTTCCCACTACGATAAAATCTGCATCTGTTTCGATCCGTATTTTCTCAACAATTGGTTGAATAATAGCAGATGGATTTTCCTTCTGAAATGCTTCTTGAATTTCAGGTATAGCAGCGACTGTTTTAGCAACATGTAACGCCCTTTTACCAATTTGCTCTTCCACTGTTTTAGATACGATATAATAAAAAAGAAAACTCGTTAAAATAAGAACAAAGAAAATAAGTGCACTAATCGTTAACGTAATTCTTGGCTGTAATTTTAATTTTTTAAACTTCAAAATCATTCCCCTAACTTTCATTGCGTATTACTTCGTGAAACATAGATGAAAAAAGAAGTCACCTATTGTCTTTTTTAAATGTTATATCCATTATAACTAAATACACTAAATTTTGTTTATTATTAAAAAACTATTGAGTAAAATAAACATATATGTCCATACGAAAGTAGGTTAAAAAATGGAATCAAAGGAGCTTTTATTAAAGGAAATTACAATGATTGAAAAATGGGAGAAAGAGCAGGAGGATCTTTGGTTCTTTGAAAAGTGGGGGAAAATCCCTTTTGCTATTCTTGATAAGCTCACGCCCAAGTTTATTCATAAAAAAATTAACCTTTTATTAGATGAGCTTATTCAATATCTTAATTCTGGAAGTAAATATTTAATTCATCCACAAACAACAATAAAAAAATTTGAGAACGCCACTTCGTTAGAAGACATTCAACAATTCTCTTTAAGTGAAATGGATTCAATCGTTGATAAAATGATTAAAAATAGAAAATCTGTCGCAACTGCCCAAGGAGCGACAACTGGCTTTGGTGGTATCTTCACACTGGCAATTGATATTCCAGCTATTTTAAGTATGTCACTAAACGTTTTACAAGAGATTGCCATTTGCTACGGTTATAACCCTGAAGATATGCAAGAGAGGTTATTTATCGTAAAATGCTTACAATTTTCTTCATCTGATATGGTAGGAAAACAAACAATTCTTCATGAATTAAAACATTTTGATTCTCGTGCCAATCACGATGACAGTATGTCACAAGTTAAATCATGGCGAGAAGTGTTTACTGTATATCGTGACAATTACGGGTGGAAAAAGCTATTTCAAATCATTCCTGTTGCTGGAATGATTTTTGGAGCTTATTTAAATCGAAAAACTATTGAAGAAATTGCTGAAGTAGGTAAGATGCTTTATAAGAAAAGAAGGGTGTTAGATAGATTAGTGGAAATGGAGTACCATTCTAAATAGCATGTCAGAAGGCCCCTACTGCTAGGGGCCTTCTTTCCTTACTTTTTACTTCTCACTTTTCTCTTTTTCTTCCACTACCTGCACAACAGGTTTCTCACTCACCACTTGCTGCACAGCACCTTTTCCAGCAAATCCTTCCAATAACTCTTTTAAATCAATACCAGAAGAAGCTTTCAATGTTTCTTGCATCGTTGCCATTAAATCAGTCGCATACCCTGCCACTTTTCCAGCGCCGCTGTTTTTTCCACCGCCGCCTGTATCAACAACAGTAATTTTATCGATATTGCCAAGTGGACTTGCAACTTCTTTCGCATAGCTTGGAAGCATTTTAAGAACCATATCCATAATTGCCGCTTGACCATATAATTCAAATGCTTCTGCGATTTTTTGTTTCGCTTCTGCTTCTGCTAAACCTTTTAACCTAATAACATCTGCTTCTGCTGTACCTTGTGCTTTTTGAACTTCCGCTTTTGCTTCCCCTTGTGCCTTTTCAATTTCGGCCTTTGCTAAACCTTCTACACGTACTTCTTCCGCACGTGCCCTTGCTTCTGCTTCAATCTTATATTGATCTGCATCTGCTTTTTTCATTTGTTTTACTTTTTCCGCTTCCGCTGATTGTTCAACCGCATAACGATCTGCATCTGCTTTTTTCTTTACTTCCGCGTCATATTGTTTTTCACGACGCGCAATTTCTTTTTCTTCTAATTCAATTTGCTTTTCACGCTCAATGATTTTAACGCGCATTTGCTCTTCTGTAACACCTTGTTGTGCTTTTGCTTGTTGTAATTCATACGAAAGGTCCGCATCGGCACGTGCTTGCTCTTGCTCTCTCTTATATGATTGCACTTTTAATTCCTTATGCTTTTCAGCTTCAGCAATTTGTGCATCACGTTGATACTCGGCTTCTTTTGCCTCTTTTTCTGCACGGGCTTTTTCAATACGTGCCTCTTTTTCACGCTCTGCATTCGCAATCGTTGCATCACGTTTTACTGTTGCGATTTGCGGTTGACCAAGCGCATCTAAATAACCATTTTTGTCCATAATTTCTTTAATAGTAAACGAAACAATACGAAGACCCATTTTTTTCAAATCAGTTGAAGCAACTTCATGTACTTTTTGAGCAAATTGCTCTCTATTACTATAAGCATCTTCCACTGTCATCGAAGACAAGATAGCACGTAAATGACCTTCTAATACCTCTTTTGCTTCTACTTTTAACTCTTCGGTTTCTTTTCCTAAATATTGTTCAGCAGCTGTAGATACTTCTTCAATTGTTGAACCTACTTTAATAATAGAAACACCATTTACTGTAACTGGTACCCCTTGCTTGGTATACGTATCACGCGTTCCAACTTCTAATTTATAATTTAGTAAACTAAGAGGTTCTGCTCGTTGCATAATCGGCACTACAAAAGTACCACCACCACGAATAATTTTAATTTTCTTTCCATCATCTGTTGTAACAACGTTCTTTCCCCCGCCAAGCCAGTTCCCGGTAACAATCAATGCTTCATCTGGACCAACTGTACGGTATTTTGTAATAAACACCAAAATAAGTAAAAGTAAAATTGCGAGTAATACACCACCGATAATTAATGGAATCATTCAAATTCCCCCTTATAACTTTGGTTTTTTTAAAGAATAAGCGATGTTTTGTACAAGCAAAACACCATCTTGAACTCCCTCAATCATAACTTGTGTTCCTTGTATAATATCTTTCTTTCCAACTGTCTTAGCTGGTATCGCATTGCTTCCAAATTTCGAAGAGACTAGCACTTCCCCAAAGCCTTCTTTCGGGATAGTAATAATCACTTCTCCTTTGCAGCCAACAAATTCATCCATACGTTGCACTGTATTTTGTTCAGCTTCTGCAATTGGTTTTAAAATCAATATCTTCATTAAAAAAACACCAATAAAGGATATACCAAAAGAAAGACTAAAAATAACAATACTATTCAAAGAAAATAAGTACTCACCTATATAACTAAACCCACAAAGCATTGCAAGGAAACTGAGCAACAGCGTTACAATGGAGACAGATCCACCGCCAAAGCTAAATATGGACTCAAATACATCTCCAAAAAAGATATAAATAATAGTAAGTACAGTAGCAATAATAAATCCATATAAATAAATTGTTTCAAGCGGATACCCAAACAATGTCATGCCTTATCCCCCCTTCATTATTGCCTCTCTCTTTGTTATATGTGTGCCTCACCTCTTTCAAGAATTATTTTTCATAATTTTCAGTTATTTACTATTAAGAAAAACCTGGACGACAGGCTCTCTAAAAAAGAACAGGAGAAGCCTATTGTGACAGGCTCCTCCTAGAAAATAACCGATATATTGTATATCTATACAATATACTATTCTACATAAAAAGTAAAGTTATATATACATTAACTTTACAAATCTTCCTTTATTTGTATAAAAAATAGTATAGTATATAATTAATAGTACCTTATTTCAGCAAAAGCAAAGAAGTTAGGCGGAGGATCCACTGCCCGCAAAATCCCGATTAGCGAGGGCTGATAATGAGTAGGGATAAAAAAACAACGAATTAAAATTTAACTTTATACCATTATGTTTAAGCACATTAAAAAACCCCTTAAAAAAGGGGTTATGCCATTTTTTCACCTGATTCTTCTCTAAAAAAGCTCTTCATTGCGTGAAACACGTCCGCTTTTTGTTTTAAAATGTAGTACCTGAAATTCTCATCTTTAATATTTTTATAGGCTGACATAAGCGTACTGTGACGATTATACTGATTTACTTCTCCATACCCAAACATATTACATACCTTCATCAATTCTTGTACAAGCTTAACACAACGAGCATTATCTGATGTTAAATTATCCCCATCTGAAAAATGAAATGGATAAATATTATAGCGGTCTGGTGAATACTTTCCATCTATAATCTCGAGTGCTTTTCTATAAACAGAGGAACATATTGTTCCGCCACTTTCGCCTTTTGAGAAAAACTCTTCTTCTGTTACGACCTTCGCTTCTGTATGATGCGCAATAAATTCTATATCTACAGTTTCGTACTTTGTACGTAAAAATCTTGTCATCCAAAAGAAGAAACTACGCGCCATATACTTCTCCCAAATCCCCATAGATCCACTCGTATCCATCATTGCTAATACGACAGCTTTGGAATCTGGCTTCAGCACTTCATTCCACGTTCGGAACTTCAAATCCTCTTGGCGAATCGGATGAAAAGCAGGCTTTCCATTCATCGCATTTCGTTTATAAGCTGATATCATTGTCCGTTTTTTATCAATATTTCCCCATAGTCCTGTCTTTCTAATGTCATTAAATTCAATATGTTCAATACGATTTTCATCCATTTCTTTCCGTTTTAAATTAGGCAGCTCCAACTCTTTAAAAAATGCTTGCTCTAATTCTAAAATTGATACTTCTGCTTCATAATAATCTTCTCCAGCTGCATCTCCTGCACCTTGCCCTTTTCCTGGTCCCTTTTGCTTTTGACCACTTGATCCATCTCGTGCAACCACATCACCAACTTTACTATCACCAGTTCCTTGCCCAACATGTTTATTCTTATCGTAGTTATATCTAATCTTATATTCATCTAAAGACCGAATTGGTATTTTAACAACGTCCCTACCATTAGACATAACGATACTTTCTTCTGTCACAAGGTCCGGTAAGTTGTTTTTAATTGCTTCTTGCACTTTTTCTTGATGGCGTTGTTGATCGTCATGTCCTTTGCGATGGAGGGACCAGTTTTCCTGTGAAATTGTATAATTTGGTTGATTTTCTTCGCCCATCCTTTTCCCTCCTTACTGTAATTTTCCTTCATTTTCTCTAATAAACAGGAATATATGGATTTGAGGTTATGATATCGCAAAAAAAATAATTAAAAAGTATCTGTTCATTAGAAATGACCTTTCCCAAAATCATAAGGCCCCATAGCTTTTTTACGTATTGCCCCGAACTTCTTTAACAAAACTTTAGCATCCATTTAAATTTAAAATTTCTTTACCTGATAAGAAAGAAACACAATTCATTGTTGCACACTTTTTCGACCTGCAACATATTGTATTGTGTTGGCTTTTTCTGTATGAACGGTTGGTTACTCTATCATATGCGTATTGTAAAAATAATTGACAAGAAATTCATGAAATTACACCTTAATTTATTATATTTGGACAAGTCCATACATAAAATGAAATATTCACTTTGAAAAACCGACATCAAACCTACTTTTTAAGTGAAAAAGAGCATCGAGCCGAGTGTAGTAGCGGTCCGTTCTCTTTTAAGCCCCATGCCATGTGAAAACAAAAGGAAGAAGTTAGGGGGGATTTCTTTTTGTTTTCATAGCTGCAATTTAGATGTGATTTATATAATAGAGTTTCATCACTTCAATCAGATAGATATAAAAACGCTGCCTCTGGTTTCATAAGAGACAGCGTTTTATTATCAAACTATCGATTCAACAAGCTACCTACATAGCGAAGTAATTCATTCGCTGATGAAGAATTGTAGCCATGTTCATCGATTAAGCGTGCTACAACATCATTAATTTTCTTCAGCTGATTTTCGTCTGGTGTTTTCGTAGATGTTGTAATTTTCACAACATCTTTCAGATCGGCAAATAATTTTTTCTGGATTGCTTCGCGAAGACGCTCATGTGAATTGTAATCAAAACGTTTCCCTTTACGAGCATAAGCAGAAATTCTTATTAAAATTTCTTCTCGGAATGCTTTCTTCGCATTTTCTGAAATGCCAATTTGTTCTTCAATAGAACGCATAAGCTTTTCATCTGGACTCATTTCTTCACCTGTTAACGGATCCCGTAATTTTGATTTATTGCAATATGCCTCAACATTATCTAGGTAATTATCCATAAGTGTCTTAGCCGATTCTTCATATGAATACACAAACGCTTTTTGTACTTCTTTCTTAGCAATGTCATCGTACTCTTTTCTTGCTAATGAAATAAAATTCATATAGCGCTCCCGGTCTTCATTGCTAATGGATGGATGTTGATCTAATCCATCTTTTAACGAACGTAATACATCAAGCGCGTTAATTGATGGTACTTCTTTTCTAATAATAGTAGAAGAAATACGATTAATGACATAACGCGGATCAATCCCACTCATACCTTCATCTTGATATTCACGCTGCAATTCTTCGACATCAATTGCATTGTATCCTTCAACCATTTCTCCATCATATAAACGCATCTTTTTAATTAAATCAATATCTGGGCGTTTCGGATCCTTGAGGCGTGTTAAAATCGTAAACATCGCTGCGACGCGAAGTGTATGCGGCGCAATGTGCACATCTGCAACATCACTTTCATAAATCATCTTTTCATAAATATGTTCTTCTTCACTCGCTCGTAAATTATATGGAACAGGCATTACTATAATTCTTGAATGTAACGCCTCATTTTTCTTATTGGAAATAAAGGAACGATACTCTGTTTCATTTGTATGCGCTACAATTAATTCATCCGCTGAAATAAGAGCAAATCGCCCAGCTTTAAAATTCCCCTCTTGCGTCAGTGATAATAGATGCCATAAAAATTTTTCATCACATTTTAACATCTCTTGAAATTCCATCATTCCACGGTTTGCTTTATTTAGCTCTCCGTCAAAGCGATATGCACGCGGATCTGACTCTGAACCATATTCTGCAATTGTAGAAAAGTCAATGCTTCCTGTTAAATCCGCAATATCCTGTGATTTTGGATCTGAAGGACTAAATGTACCAATTCCTGTCCGGCGATCTTCCGAGAAGAAAATCCTTTCTACAATTACATCTTCAATTCTTCCACCGTATTCTTTTTCTAGTCGCATCACATTTAACGGCGACAAGTTCCCTTCAATTCTTACGCCATACTCTTCATAAAAATCATCACGTAAATGATGTGGTATTAGGTGAAGTGGATCCTCATGCATTGGGCAACCTTTTATCGCAAAAACGGCTCCACGATCTGTACGCGAATATGTCTCTAATCCTCGTTTTAACATCGTAACTAACGTTGATTTACCACCGCTAACTGGCCCCATTAATAATAAAATCCGTTTTCTAACATCTAAACGTTTTGCAGACGGATGAAAATATTCTTCTACAAGACGCTCTAATGCGTCTTCTAATCCAAATAACTGATTGCTAAAGAAATTATATTTTTTTCGCCCTTCTACTTCTTCAATACCAGCGTCTTTAATCATATTGTAAATGCGAGAGTGTGCAGTTTGAGCCACCCATGGTCTTTCTTTCACAAGCTCCAAATACTCCGCAAACGTACCTTCCCATTGTAAACGTTCTTCTGCTTCTCGATGTTGTTCAATTTTCTTTAGAATATCCATTATAGCTCCTCCCCCATCTCCTTGTTCAATCGGATTATTATAAAAGGTATGCGAGGATGTCCTTAAACATTCTTCAAATCAAAATGAAATCTTCTACAAACATTATAAATTTCACCACAAAATTAAAAGAAAATTCGGTATAATGAGTTTATCAGGGAATTTCCCCCTCATTTTCACAAACATCACTTCTTTACTTCCACAGAATCTACATAAACTTCCGATTAAATTAGCTAAAATACGAAGAAGGAGGATTCATATGAAATTATTATTAATTTTAGGTGTATCACTTACATTTCTTACTGCAATTTTCACTTCAGGTTATAATGATAAACCAGGTACAAACAAAAAGTGATGAGCCTAGGCTCATCACTTTTTGTTATTAATTACATACAGACTTTAGTATACAATTTCTAAATCTAAGCCTGGATAATTTTGTTGACGAAATGCTTCATAAATTAAAATCGCTGCTGTATTAGATAAATTTAAAGAACGTACTTTGTCAGTCATTGGAATACGTAAACAATGATCGAAGTTTTCTTCAATTACGTTTGCTGGCAATCCGTTTGTTTCTCTACCAAATACAAAGTAATAATCTTTCTCAGGCTTACTATAATCAAACGCTGTATGTGCTTTTTCACCATACTTTGTTAAATAGAAAAATTCACCGTCACTATTTTTTTCATAAAACTCTTCAATTGAATCATAATACGTAATTTTTACGTGCTCCCAATAATCTAATCCTGCACGTTTTAACATTTTATCATCCGTTGAAAACCCTAATGGTCTAATTAAATGTAATTCTGTTCCAGTTGCTGCACAAGTACGTGCAATATTTCCTGTATTTGCTGGAATTTCTGGTTGATATAAAACAACATGTACTCCCACGTGATATTCACCTCAATCTTTTGTCTACTACGTATTATACCACTTGAACGAAAAATCTCTACCTATTAATAATATGAAAAAATTTATATTTCATTTTCGGCGTATATTTACTGGAATCTTCATAATTCCAATACCGCCTACGGCTATTAGCAGAATGGGCATTTACAAGCGGCATACCATCTGCATCTTTTGCTACAACGATTGTTGTATGATTCCATCTACCATCATCTTCAAAATCATAAATAATGACATCACCAAGTAGAAGGTCTTCTGGCCTTTCTACTGCCTTAGCGCGTAGTCCTGTTGTAGCCCCTGATAAATACCAATAAAATGAATGAGCGACTGCCCAACTCCAGCTCCACTGATTCTCCCGTTGCCACCATCCTTTACGAATGTTAGGATACCCAGTCATTGGTGTTTCACCAGCATGCAGACACTGCGAAATAAAATTCGTACAATTATCAGGAAAATTACGATATGCTGGATTCCGATCATCCCACCAATGCTCCGCATATTTAACAGCTTCTAAGCGATTATATTGATACGAATCATAATTTCCTTTCTTTATCTCACGCTCTAACGTTTCTCTTTGGAATCTTTCTTCTTTTGTTTCAATATCTTTATCTTCTACAATACGTCCATCTTTTAAATAAACACGTCGTTCTAATTGTTCTTCTTCCATATAGAATAATTCATGGTGACGAACTAAATATTTTAAATGAACCTGATAATCTACTTCTTGATATTGCTTACTATTCCACTGTCTTATAAAAGATACATCTGCTGTTGCCTTTACAATTTCAGCATCACGGTTTTGAAATAAATTCCTTTTCCGCTGTAATACTTGTAGTAAATCAGCAGGAATCTGATCTACACTCGTACGTTTATTTGTAATATACGCTAAAAATTGTTGCATCTGTTGTTCAAGTTTTTGTTTTACCAACATTTCCTCTCCCTCCCATATTAGAATATGAAAAAGGGAGACATTATCTACTGTTTTTTCTCAGCTAACATTTCAAGACCGCGATTCATTTCATGAAGAACTTCTTCATCCTTTTCACGTTCCATCGCCTTTTCAATTGCTTCGCCTACACCTTCACCACCAATTTTTCCTAGAGCCCATGCTGCAGTCCCACGAATTACTGGTCTTGGATCATCTTTCATAACACCAATTAAATCGGGAATTGCTGTGGTTTCCTTGAAATGAGCAAGGGCTAAAATCGCATTTCGTTGCAACGGTTTTTTCCCGCGCCATGATCCAGACATAATACCGTATTTTTCTTTAAAATCTCGGTTACTTATCGTTAATAATGGGGTTAATAGTGGTTTAACAAGCTCTGGGTCTGGCTCCATTTCTGGATGATTATGAAAATCCTTCCCTCTGTTCTTTGGACAAACCGTTTGGCATGTATCACAGCCGTAAATACGGTTTCCAATTTTATCTCGATATTCTTCTGGGAGAAATCCTTTTGTTTGTGTTAAAAAAGCAATGCATTTTTTTGAATCTAACTGTCCCCCCTGCACAAGTGCACCGGTTGGACAAATATCAATACACTTTGTACAGCTTCCGCACTGATCTTCTATTGGCTGATCCGGCGGAAATGGTACATTCGTAATCATTTCACCTAAATACACATAGGAGCCAAATTCTGGCGTAATAATGGAACAATTTTTACCGCTCCATCCAATACCAGCACGCTCTGAAACTGCACGATCGCTTAATTCTCCTGTATCCACCATTGATTTTACTTCTATATCTGGAAGCTTCTCAATTAAATACGCCTCTAATTTTTGCAAGCGATCTCGTAAAACAAGATGATAATCTTGTCCCCAAGAAGCACGACAGAAAATTCCCCGGCGTTCTCCTCGTTTACTTAACGGTGCATTTTTCAATTTGGATGGGTATGCTAATGCAATTGCAATAATTGATTTTGCTCCCGGCAATAGTAACTGTGGATTTGTTCTTTTTTCAATATCAGGCTCTTCAAAACCTGACTGATAATTTAATTGTTGTTGCTGAATTAAACGCTGTTTTAATTCTTCAAATGGTGAGGCACTCGCAAACCCTATTTTATCTATACCAATCGTTTTACTATACGCTATAACATCTTGTTTTAATTGCTCAAAATCCATGCTTTGCCTCCTTCTACGATGAATACATATACTTAGTCATCTACTGATGGTTAGCAATTCACTTCGTAATCATATTCTTTATTTCTATTTTCGCATAAAATCATTATTTCCAAACATTAAAAAACGCAATGCCTCGTTTATCTTAGAAACGAAACACTGCGTTGATCACAATGTATTATGAAAATATAAAATAATATCTGGAGCGGGTGAAGAGAATCGAACTCTCGACCAGAGCTTGGAAGGCTCTTGTTTTACCACTAAACTACACCCGCAAATGTGAAAAAAGATAAGCTATTCAAATAACTTATGTAAAATAGTATAGCACGTCACAAAAACCTAAGCAAGAATTTTATCGAAAAAAGTCGAAAAAGTGATGAGTATACTCATCACTTTTTCAATGCTTTATCAATTTCCTTTTTTATACTATCATAATCTGGATTTGCAAGATTTCCATTTACATATACTGAAGGAGCACCTTGTACTTTCAGTTTTTGTGCACGGTCTGAATCTTTACGTACTTTATCTTGAATTTCTTTGCTATGTAAATCTTTTTTAAACTGATCCACATTAACTTTTGGAAGTTTTTCCTGCACTATATTAAGAAGCAGTTCTTCTGTAATCCATTCTTCAGTATCTTTCTTCTGACTTTGATAGATTTCATCATAGAATGTCCAGAAGGATTCAGGGTCCTGTTTATAAATCGCTTCGCCAGCCGCTGCACCTAAATCGGAATCTTTCCCGATAAATGGGAAGTTAATGAAATAAAACTGTACTTTACCTTTATTAATATACTCTTCTTTTAAACGAGGTAGTACCGTCGCATCCCAAGTTCGACAAGCTGGGCATTTAAAATCTCCAAATTCTACAACCTTAACAGGAGCATCTTTTTTACCTAAAGATTGCTGCGTGGAATAAGCAAACATCTCATTCCCTTTATCCTTTTTATCATTGATGATACTGTATGCAATTGTCCCAATTACAATTAATACCGCAATAGAAAAAACAATACCAAGAGCCATGATTTTATTTGATGATTTCATATACATTCCTCTTTAAATTCATATTCTGTATACATTGTTGTACACATTACACATGATATCAATACTTTTATACCTCATGCAATGAACACGCTCACATAATTTCTAAAAACTCAGCAAATGTGACAATATTGTGTCCCGTTTTTTTATATTGTATTCACAAAATAGTATCTTCCTTTAGCTTACGGCGAAGAAAAGCCATTATATAAGGACAATTTATGAAGAATCCTATAAGTGGATGTTCGTTTGACATGGTAAATGAAATTTTATCGGCGATTTTTCAAATATATCGACCGCTTCTTACAATATATCAGCGCAAATCCAAATATATCGACCATTCGACAAATAACAACCCATCTTTCATTCTCGGCGCTCTAAAAAAGAAGTTCCTATTTAGGAACTTCCTTTAACTTACCGCTTTTTCACGAGCTACTTTTTGCAATGAATGCTTCGTTGGAATATCATGACGAATTACTAATTTTTCACTAATTGCTTGCATATATTCATCATGGTTAATATAACCTTCTTTTTCCATTAATTTCAAAACAACATTTCGTCTTTCTACTGCTTTATCATAATTTTGAGCAGGAGAATAATAAGAAGGAGCTTTCACAACAGCAGCCATCATTGCACTTTCACTTAATGTTAATTGATTAACCTTTTTTCCAAAGTATAGCTGGGATGCTTTTTCAATCCCCCATGCACCTTCTCCGTAATAAATATTGCTCACATATAATTTTAAGATTTCATTTTTAGTAAATGTACGCTCAATTTTTTTTGTATAAAAGACTTCTTTCCATTTACGAGAAAATGTACGTTCATTAGATAAAAAAGCATTTTTGGAGAGCTGCTGTGTAATTGTACTTCCGCCTTGTACAACACCACCAGCTTTTATATTTTCAATAGAAGCTCGAACAATTGCTATATAGTCTAGACCGTTATGATGATAAAACCTTTTATCTTCTGTCGCAATAAACGCGTGAGCCAAAGGTTCTGGTACCTCTAATTTAGCGGGTACATGTAACTTGCTAATATCACTTCGCTCAATCATTACATTTCCAATCAATAATAATGTACAACTAAATAATAATAATAAAATAATGGCCTTATAAAGAAATTTTGTAATTGGATTGAATGCAACCTTTTGATGATAGTTGACTCTAGACAGTACTCGTTCTTTCATTGTGCACACCTCTTTTCCTAACAGCATATATACTTCTTACATTAAGAATAATGTTTCTTAAAGCAATCTCCAATTGATTTCTCTTACACTTACCTTACAATGTTGTAAGCTATAAAATACATATTCTAGCAGAAAAAATAGCAAGCTTCTATATACATCCAAATAAAAAAAACAACATAACCCCCTTTTTTAGTTGGGAGAGAGAATCCGGCCATGTATAGAAACGGTCAGTACCTTTTTTAGCCCCATGCCACGTAAGAACAAAGGGAAAAATGAGTGGAGATTCCTTTTTGTTTTCATAGCCGCGACTTATATGTCGGAAAATCAAAATGAATATATATATTCAAATGAATTGCTTTAAAAATCACATATCCCTCTTCTATTATATCACCTAGCATATTTTCAGTTTTAGTTGTTCCTCTCCTAATATTTTGTCTACAGCATTTTAAAAATCCAATTTGAACAATATAGATATAATACCAAACAAACGTTCTTTCAATCAATATCTATTTACATATATAATCTTACTACCTTACCTAGTTTCACCGATTATGCATCATACTAGACATTTTTACTTACACAATATAAGAAAAAAGAACAAGCTATTTGGTAGTATCTCAAATAACTTGTTCTTTTAAATAAAACATAGATGAAATAACCTATAATCTTCCTATCAAATTATAAGGATCTACTTCCCAAGTTTCATATGGAATAAAATTTTTTGCTTTTATGGCATCAAGTGTTCTCGATTTCATATGAGGACGCGTTATATATTCATCAATATTATTTTCATTCAAAGCAATAAATTTTGCTTCTTTTATTTCTTCTTGTGGGACTTTTATTTCTCCGCTCACATACTCCACCTTAAACACCACTGATAAAATATGCTTTGAGGCATTATAGTAAAGCCCTGTAATTCCAACTGGTTGCACTACGAAGCCTGTCTCCTCAAGTACTTCTCGACAAACTGCCCGATCAAGAGGTTCTCCCTCTTCTACTTGTCCGCCAGGCATTTCCCATGTATCAGCTCTCCACTGAACCTTTACTAATAGAATTTCGCTATTTTCATTCATTATGCAAGCTGAAACAGCAACAATATGCTTAGGTGTTTTATATTCCATCATATAGCCTCCAAAGAATATTTATCTCACTTTAAATACAATATATATTAATATTCATTATTAAATTCAAAAATCCTTTTCTTTTAGGCTATAGATGATCTAAAAAAACCTTTTGTTCTAAACAACAAAAGGTCTCTTTTTCATATATTATTCTCCTAAATCTACATTGTGGTAAACTTGTTGAACATCTTCTAAATCTTCCAATGCGTCAATCATTTTTTCAAATTGTGCTTGTGCATCTTCTGAAAGTGTTACATCACTTTGTGCAAGCATTGTTAGTTCAGCGACTGTGAATTCAGTGATACCAGCATCCTTAAGCGCTGCTTGTACCGCATGGAACTGATCAGGCTCAGCATAAACGATAACTGACTCTTCTTCTTCTAAAATATCACGTGCATCTACATCTGCTTCCATTAAAATTTCAAGTACTTCATCTGCAGTTTTTCCTTCAAGTCCAATAACAGCAGTCGCATCAAACATATATGCTACAGATCCATTCACACCCATGTTACCGCTATTTTTACTAAATGCAGCACGTACATCTGCTGCAGTACGGTTCACGTTATTTGTAAGTGTATCTACAATTACCATAGATCCATTTGGTCCAAATCCTTCATAACGAAGTTCATCGTAATTTTCTTCTGAACCACCTTTTGCTTTTTCAATTGCACGGTCAATAATTGTTTTTGGTACACTGTACGTTTTTGCACGCTCAAGTACAACTTTTAAAGCTTGGTTTGATTCTGGATCTGGTTCACCTTGTTTTGCCGCTACATAAATCTCACGTCCAAATTTAGCGTATACGCGGCTTGTATTTGCATCTTTTGATGCTTTCTTCTCTTTAATATTATTCCATTTACGACCCATTCTGTTCCACTCTCTTTCACGTTTAAATCTACATAAAAAATATTAATATGAAATATACTGTTTATTCAACACTTTTTCAAAATAAATACAAAAAGTTCATTATCGACTCACATTATTGACATAATATACATCGATATAATTTTGTTCATTCACCAAGTTATATTATACCTTAATTCTATAATTTATTACGAATTTAACACTCAAATAACATGATTTGACAGTGTCAATGAAAAAAGCCTCCCCAAAGGGAAGCTTCTAACTATAAACTATGGATATTTATTCTCCTGAAATATGCTTAAGGTCTCCTGAGTTGTGCAGCTGACGTGTTACTTCATCCCCGAAATTATTTAAAGAGAAAGTTTGTTCTTCTAATGGATCCATAACTACTGTAGCTTTACCAATGTTTCCTTCTTGTGATGTCCAAAAGTAGTTATGATCATCTACAATTTTACTAAAATCTCTATTTATCCATCTTTCAGCAATTGCTAAAAGTTCTTGTTTCTTTTCAAAATTACTTTGACTTACGATATTTTTTACTGTCTCAGCATTCTTCTTAGACATTGGGATTGCTCCCCACTTTTGAGCTGCTACTACTTTTTGGTGAGTCATACTATGCATTGCTGTAATGACATCATTTTCTGTAAAATCTTTAGTAATACGAAGTTTTTCATCTGCTCCTTGTATTCCACCAGTCATCGACTCTTTTTCTTTTGGAACTTCTGCATATTTGCTTTTATCTATCTCTGCGCTAGTCTTTTTATCTGCTGGATTATCTGCAAGTTCAAGCATTCCGAAAGTTATACCGATAGTAAGAGCTATTAATCCTACGATTGACCCCAACCAAATTATTATTTTCTTTTGCATCTTATTCCCCCATCTTACATTTCATCTAATACCCCATATGAAGAATATTATACCAAAAATGTATTATATATGTAACACTGGTAAATTGATGGTTTATTTTCAAGTAATGATTACAATTGAAATTGAACTTCAAAAAGGCGGTGGAAAATTTGAATGAATTAAAAACTGCGGAAAAATTATGGACGTTATCCAAAATTTAAGCAACGAGGAAAGAGGGAAGTTGTTAAATATTTTATACGATGAATATTACAATACAAGGGGAAACAAAGGAATTCCAGTAGATTATTGATGTGAAAAGTAAGTTTTGCGTCTCAAAGCATATCAAAAGTCATCTTTACATTATTTTTTATCGTGTCGAAAAAAACAAAAAAGACTCCAACATTTCTGTTAAAGTCTTTTTCCACGTTATTTGATACCGATGGTCGGGGTCGAACCGACACTCCCGAAGGAACACGATTTTGAGTCGTGCGCGTCTGCCAATTCCGCCACATCGGCATAATAAGAAAGGCGGCAACCGGATTCGAACCGGTGGTAAAGGTTTTGCAGACCTCTGCCTTACCACTTGGCTATGCCGCCATATTAAATTTGGAGCGGAAGACGGGATTCGAACCCGCGACCCCAACCTTGGCAAGGTTGTATTCTACCACTGAACTACTTCCGCAAAAATGGCTGGGCTAGCTGGATTCGAACCAGCGCATGACGGAGTCAAAGTCCGTTGCCTTACCGCTTGGCTATAGCCCACCGAATTAATAATACATTATATGTTTACAACACTTATTTTATTACCATTAATATTTAAATAAGACATTACGTATCTTATCATAGTTAAATTAATTTGTAAATATTTAAAATAAATGGGGCGACTGATGGGAATCGAACCCACGAATGCCGGAGCCACAATCCGGTGCGTTAACCACTTCGCCACAGCCGCCATGTTATGTTTTGGCAGGGGTAGTAGGAATTGAACCCACACCGGAGGTTTTGGAGACCTCTGTTCTACCTTTAAACTATACCCCTATATGAAATTTAAATGGTGGAGGGGGGCAGATTCGAACTGCCGAACCCGAAGGAGCGGATTTACAGTCCGCCGCGTTTAGCCACTTCGCTACCCCTCCGAAACTTACATGGTGCCGGCTAGAGGACTTGAACCCCCAACCTACTGATTACAAGTCAGTTGCTCTACCAATTGAGCTAAGCCGGCGTATTTATTTGAAAATGGTGGCTCGGGACGGAATCGAACCGCCGACACGAGGATTTTCAGTCCTCTGCTCTACCGACTGAGCTACCGAGCCAGAAAT
>NZ_JAJJBY010000047.1:0-19640 GCF_022625245.1 Bacillus sp. TL12
AATAAACCTATAAGACCTTTTACCTTCTGAAACATGTTCCTGCTCACGTAAATCCTCCTCGTATGTTTAATTCAGTACAAGGATTATTGTAGCTGACACATATTAACCCCGTTTAAATGAATAATGAAATATATTACATCTTTGTAAAAATACAGTCATCTTCCTGTAAAGTTCCACAGCATCTTTTTTAACGCAAAAAACGCCGCTTATAGGCGCTTTTTACATTGATTCCACTTTATTTTTCTTTTTCACAAACTTAAAAATGAATATTCCTATTACAATTAAACAAACCACTGCTAGTATTGGTAATGTATATTGTTCGACAATTGCACCTGCCTTTTTCCAATGAGGGCCTAACTTCAATCCAATATATATATATAGCGCCGTGAGCGGTAACATCGCGACAAATGTGTATATACTAAATTGCCAAATGTTCATTTTGGCAATTCCACACGGAACTGAAATAAGTGTACGGACCCCTGGAATAAAACGTCCAAGAAACGCCACTGCTGGTCCATATTTTTCAAAGAAATCATCCGCTTTTTGAATCTGTTCTTCTTTTATAAAAAAGTATTTTCCATATTTCAGCAACAATGGGCGGCCACCATAATAACCGAGTGCGTATAAGGTTAATGGTCCCGTTGTCCCTCCGATTGTTCCAGCTAATACCGCGAGCCAAAAGTTCATATCTCCCTCATATACCCAATACCCAACAAGGGGTAAAACGATTTCTGCTGGGATAAATTCGAATGTTAATGCTAGAACGACCCCAAAATATGAAAACTGCTTTAAATAGTCAATTACATCTAAAATAAACTGCTCCATTTATTAACTCCTATCCTTTATTTAAATTATATTTTTCTTGTAAGTGCCTCGGTGCCATTTTCACAATTCGCTGCAAAATAAATAGGACAACAGCAATATCATCTAATCCCCCAAAGAATAGCAAAAAATCAGGGATAATATCAAATGGAAATACGACATACCCGATTAAAAATACAATCGATAATAATTTCTTTTTCATAGCGACTTCTTTTGATGTAAAAAAGTCATATAGAAATGGACCAAACTGGCGAAGATGAAGCATAAATCGAAATCGATTTATAAACTTTTTCACTTTTTACCCCTCCTTTTTTGCATACAAAAAGGACCTTTACCAAATATAGTAAAGGTCCTAAAAAAGACAATAAGGGGCCTTTACCATTGCTGGTAAAGGTCTCACTAACAACAAAACTGTTGCCAATAAAGCCGAGGGTTTCTCCCTGTAATGACGACTTTATTGTGACAAGTTACTCCCCTTTGTATACGCAATCTTATAAAATCACCTTAAAATATTTGATAGAACTTGTCAATCTTTTTCGATTATCCTTCATTCATAGGCTGATACATACTTGCTATTGCTTGCATTTCAGAACTCGGTGCTGGCGATAACTGATAATATCCCTTTTTCACCATATACTGCCAAATGTCAAAAGCGTGGTGACTACTATTTAAAAATGTATTTTCTAAAAGCGTTCTTAACTCTGGGTTCGCAATCTCTAATAAAGAACCTGCACAATTAAATGCAGACGACTTTTGATTCAGTAAATACCCGAGTGCAATAGATCGATCATTAGGAGGCTGCGCCGTTACACTTGGCGTAACTGGCAAGTACTCTTGTGAAGGTGCCTTTGTATAAGAAGATAAAACCGGATTTAACTTGGATGGCTGAAACCTCGAAATATTGGGAGTTGATTCTTTTTGTACAAATTCTACCTTCAAATTGTAAGCCTGTACATGAAGAGTAAGATGCTTCTGTAACATTTGTTTCAGCTCAGGATCCTGTGCTTGTTGTATATATGTAGACATCGTATTAATCGTGTTATAATCCCCAGCAATCAATTCACTTAAATCACGTAATTCATGCGTAGCTAATTGCATTTACTATTCCCCTTTCTATAATTCTTTTCTAGCATCTCCTAACAAAACAAAAATACTATATAAAAATCCACATCACTGCGAATTTTTATATAGTATGACTTAAAGCGGATTACACTTCGGCATCTCTAATCCAGAAGATTGTGCTAATTTCATTAAATAATAACATTCTTCTCTAGCCATATGGTCTGCCATTCTTCCAGATATTAAGCTTAATACTTGATTAGATAACTCTAATTCCTCTAATTCGTGAAGGAAACGTGAGAATAGTGTTAGTTCTAATGAAACATCTTTTGTAAATTTCTTTAGGGCTGGAAAAGAATGTAGTTCCGTCCGTAAGTAACCCGTCATTTCCACAGCTTTCAAGTAAAATTGTTCAAAGTGCTTTTCATATTCCTCACACTTCTCTTTCAGTCGTTTTTCGACAAGATCTAGTCCACCTGAAATGGAACCTGCATGCCCTGCTGCATCCGTTAGCCAAGCAAGATGGTAATGTAACTCGTGGAAAATAGGTGGCACTTCTCCTTTCATTAAATACTCTAAAACCGTTATATACTCTTCCACTTCGTTCACCATATGATTAAGAAAAGTTGGTGTAAAATGAATTTTTATTTTTCCTTCTAGCTGCCTTTGCATCATACTCAACTTAAATTTCCTAATTCCCTCTGCAGCTTCATACGCCTCTTTCGCAAATACAATTAAATTTACTGTATGAATATTACTAAGGAATCTATCAAATATTTGGACAAAATACATCGCTTTTTGAATATCTTCTTTTTCATTTGGAGCTAAAGCATCTAAAAGAAACTGAGCATGATCCCCAAGAACCTTGAGCCAAAATTTATGTTCAAACAATGCACTTTCTTTATATGTGCTATTCATCCGATTAACCCCTCCTTATATAGTCTTAACTACTCCCTCGGCTCAATTAAAATTCTATACTGGTCAGGATCATGCACAACAATACCCCTTTTCTCCGTTTTACAGCCCTTTAATTCTTCAAATGGCACATGATAGAATTCTAGTTTTTTCCGCACTTTTTCTATCTCACAAAATGACAAACTAAAATTTATATAAGAAGATAATGCCCCACTGACACCCTTAGCTTTGTCCCGATTTAAAACGAAGCAAATTCTCTTTGATCCAACATCATACCAAACACCAGGCACATGTAATTGTGGTCGGTGTTTGCTCGGCTTAATCCCTAAAATCCCTTCATAAAAGTATAATGTGTCCTTTAAATTCTTTACTTCTAATACAATGCTATTTGTAATCGTCTCCACATACATTTCCTCCTTGGCCCTACTAGTTTTTCTATATGAGTCATAAATGACAATTATGTCTGAATACAATACGTAGTGATGAATGTTTCACTTGTAAAGGAGGCTTATGTTATGGACAAATTTATGAGATCTTACACACCTTTCCATGGTCCAAACGATCCTTGTCCGCCGATTGGAAAGAAATTTTATTCAACCCCTCCTCATTTATTCATGGGATTTCAACCACCAAACTTGCCTCAATTCCCGCCTAACGAAGCGTTAAGGAAGGGCACTTTATGGCCTGCTTTCTATGATTTTTATGAAAATCCCTATAAGAAAGGAAGGTGAGGAAATCCGTGGCTCAAACATTGCCAGCTGAATATTATAAGTGGATAGAAGAACTGCAAGAACTCGATTTTGTATTAGTCGAACTCACACTTTATTTAGATACTCATCCAGATGACGCCTCAGCTATCAATCAATTTAATGATTTTTCCTATAAAAGAAGATTGCAAAAGCAAAAAATCGAAGAAAAATATGGTCCACTCCAACAGTTTGGAAATAGTTACTCTAATGCTCCGTGGGAATGGAGTAAAGGTCCTTGGCCATGGCAAATATGAAATGAAACTTGAATCGGTGGGGGCTGTATCCCCAGCTAATAATCAACCCTCACCTAACTTCTTTGCTTTTACTGCATTTTAAGGTCGGGGTATTACTACCCGCAGATAATGAGATAAAGGAGATAAAATATGTGGATCTATGAAAAAAAATTGCAGTATCCTGTGAAAGTAAGTACTTGTAATCCAGCACTTGCTAAATTATTAATAGAGCAGTATGGTGGTGCAGATGGCGAATTAGCTGCAGCTCTCCGCTATTTAAACCAGCGTTACACCATTCCTGATAAAGTAGTCGGTTTATTAACAGATATCGGTACAGAAGAATTTGCACATCTTGAGATGATTGCCACAATGGTGTATAAATTAACAAAAGATGCAACACCTGAACAAATGAAAGCAGCTGGACTAGATGCTCAGTACGCCAATCATGATAGCGCACTATTTTATCACAATGCGGGCGGCGTTCCATTTACAGCCACATACATACAAGCAAAAGGTGATCCAATTGCAGATTTATATGAAGACATTGCTGCAGAAGAAAAAGCAAGAGCAACTTACCAGTGGCTAATCGATCTATCAGACGACCCAGATATAAATGATAGCCTTCGCTTTTTACGCGAGCGTGAAATCGTTCATTCCCAGCGGTTCCGCGAAGCTGTTGAAATTTTAAAAGAAGAACGTGATCGAAAAATATACTTTTAACTATTTCGTGCACATACCGAAACAGTATGTGCACGTTTCCTACTCATATTTTTGAATAAAAAGGCTCCCTCCTTTACTCCACTCCGCATAACATACTTCTTTCAATTCTGCTCTCTGCCTCTTCAGCTCTTTACGCAACCATACTTCCTGTAACCCAAACTTTTTTAAATTGTATGTAATAAACTCCCCATCGCTAATAAGAACAACCGGCAATACATTTTCCTTCCCCTTTATTTTCAAATCTTTTCTTGTTGGCATATCTATATCATATTTTCTCATCACACTTATCGACCCATCATTTTCTAAAATTGCAAACTCTACCTCTTGCAAAGAAAATATATCCTTTGCACGAAGCAAATGTTGAAGCTGATCAACATCTAAACGGTTTTTCTTCATTTCGTTCCAATCTAGCTTTCCATTTGCAATTAAAATAGCTGGTTTTCCTTCAAGAAATAAACGTGCTTTTCTCCATTTTTGGGTGATCATTTCTGTAATGAGTATAAAAGCTCCCCACACAATAACTACAAAAATCATCCTTCCTATATGGGCCTCTTTATCGTTTTAACAGAGAAGAACTCCTTCTCTAAATGAAGTGAAGGTGGGGGATGAATCAGTTTTTTTCTATTTAAAGAAAGGTCTCTTTTCTAGAATATACGTTCGATTTGTTGTATAATGATCTTAACAAATAAAATGAGGTAAAAACAGATGAAGAAGGCGTTTTTTTCGAAACGGATATATAAGACAGATTTATCCCATGAGATGGTAGATGCAGTCACACAAACAATCGAAACATTTAATCGAGCGAAACGATTTGCATTTCAAACGATGGTTCGAGAAAAACGTCGGAACTGCAAGATGCATGCGGATAGTCTTCATCTTGTTCTCAAGCGTAACTATCAATTGAATGATTACTATGCAAACAGTGCGGTGCAAGAAGCGAAAGCATTATTTACAGGTTTAATGGAGTTACAAAAAATATATGAGAAACAAACACAAGAGAAGCTAAAAAAACTCAAGAAAAAGTTGAAACAAGAACGGACAAAATTAACAAACCTTCGTAAAATCAAACAAAGTTGTGTGAAAAGAAAACTAACGTTTCCAAAAAACACGCGTTTCGCGAAGCATAATAACCTCATCTCCTTACCCCGTAAAACAGACACATTGATTTGGCTGAATGACTATCTGTTTGAGCACCAATACTTAGATGTTCAAATCAAAAGGATTCAGGCAAAAATCGGCCTTTTAACCCACAGACAATTCCGTTTAACGCAGAAACTCACATCCTATCAAACGAATATTCCAAGCGCAGTATTTGGAAGTAAAAAACTATTCCGCTCTCAATTTACCATCCGCGAGTTTATACGTAACCATGACCAATGGAAAACATTATTTTCCCGTGCTCGAAATAAACAACTGATCCTATCTGGACGTAAAGATGCCAAACATGGGAATTTTGTGTTTCAGTATGTGCCTGAGACAAAAGAATTATGGATGACGACAAGTTCCGGAAAAACACTTCTGTTTCCAGCTGTTACGTTCCCGTATGGGCAAGAAATGATTGAGGAAGTCATCACAACCCAATTACAGTGTAAGTATAAGAAAAAACATGGTAAACCAATTGCGTGGTCTGTGGAAGACTATGGTGCGTATTATATTGTAAAATGCTTAGTAAATGTGCCGGAAAACCCTCACACGAATTACAGTACATCAGATGGTGTGATTGGTGTAGATTGTAATCTCGAGCATTTTGCGTGGGCAAATGTAACAAAGGATGGAAATTACAAAGGAAGTGGTTCCCTCCATTTTGCGATTCTAGGTAAATCCACCGGACAAATCACAAAGATTATCGAAGCGGAAGCCATTCGCTTAGTCAACTTAGCGGAGCGGTATAACAAGCCTATTGTCATCGAGAAGTTAGATACAACCCAATCGAAAACAGGGGATCGTTACAGAAATAAGCGAGCGAATCGAATGAAGAGTATGTTTGCGTATGAGAAGATGACAAGCGCAATTCTCAGTCGTGCCGATAAAAGGGGTGTGGCTGTCTTTCAAGTGAATCCTGCCTACACTTCGATTGCAGGAAAGATGAAATATATGCGGAAATTCGGCATCTCTATTCATCAATCTGCGGCTTTTACGATTGGTCGCCGAGGGTTAGGGTATAAAGAAAAAGTACCTCGGGTGCTTCAGCCTTATATTCCAAAGAAAGACGCACATCATTGGAGCCATTGGTATCAATTAAACAATCAATTGGATATTCGCACGCATCATTTCTATCAGCTATACGACGTAGATCAACCGAAAGAAGTCTTACAAATCGAACGGTTACACTTGTTTGAAAATGAAAAGAAAAAACTAGCAAAGCTATTTGCACGATAAAAAAGAACACTTTGTCCCAGATTTTTACGCTTATTACCAGAGCAGATAAGAAGTCTAGGAATTGGATGCATGACAAAGTGTTCGATCCTCGATATAAGAAAAAAGTAGCTGTACCTATTTTGCTTTCCATGAAAGATAGAATGGGTCGTCCGTCTTACAAAAGGACACTACCGAACTTCTATATCGTTGTATCCTCTTCGTTGAACGAGAGGAACTGTTTTTGTTTTCGCAGAAGCAAGAGAATCCCCCATCTCAAGCTTGTTTAGAGGTAGGTGAGGTAGTTCAATATAAACAGCATTCCCTAAAACGAGTGCTGAAATAAAGTCAAATGGTGTAATTTGATTCATTTGTGTCTTCCCCAGGATTTTAACGACTAAAAACAACACAACATATCCAAATAGTAGTTCAATAAAAATTTCTACATAATCCATACTATTTCACCTTTCTCTACTTCACACATTTTTATCTCGCTATCCACAGTCAGTAAGACCTTCACCTCATGATTTAAGAAAAGGATTCTTTACTTTCTCACTTCAAAACACCTTTATTTGTAGTATGCCACCATAGATTTGAAAAGCATAAACGTATAATTATCCAATTTAACGCATTATTTTTAAAGTTATTTAAAATTTCCTGTTGCTTTCTAGTCATCAGACGATTAAAATTATAACAGTTACTCGACAAATTATTTGAATTTTCGACAAAAAAAGATTATTAGGAGGATTTTCTATATATGCGTACAACGTTAAAGCCATCGCAAATTCTCTCGATTAGCTTATTGCTATTTGCAGTGTTTTTCGGCGCTGGTAATATGATTTTCCCGCCCCTTCTCGGACTTTCTTCAGGAGAAAACATGTGGGTTTCTATTTCAGGATTTATCATTACAGATGTAGGGTTATCATTATTAGCAATCGTTGCTGTCGCCCTTGCAGGTGGGAGTTTTAAAAACTTAGCGAGCCGTGTTCATCCAAAATTCGCAGCAATATTAGCTATCATTATCTACCTTTCAATCGGCCCACTATTTGTTATTCCACGAACTGGATCTGTTTCTTATGAGATTGGAATCGCACCACTGTTTCAAGATCAATGGTATTCTATGTTACTATTTAGCTTAATTTTCTTTACGGTTGTTTACTTCCTATCATTAAATCCATCCAAATTAGTTGATCATATTGGAAAGATATTAACACCGATCTTACTTGGAATTATTGCAGTTATGGCAACAAAAGCAATTCTTTCTCCAACAGGCTCATTTGCGACTCCTGTCGGGGACTATAAAGAGATTCCGTTTTTCAAAGGGTTTTTAGAAGGATTTTTAACATTAGATGCGATTGGCGCTCTCGTTTTGTCAACAATTGTCGTAAATGCAATTCGTCAAAATGGTGTAACAGAAAAAGCTTCTATCGCAAAATACACAATTATTTGCGGAAGCATCGCTGCTTTCTTTTTAACAATCGTTTATTTCTTACTTGGATATATCGGAGCATCAAATGGAAACTTAGGACAATTTGAAAATGGTGGACAGCTATTAGCAACTGTTATGTACCAATTATTTGGGACAAGCGGTAATATCCTGCTAAGTATCGCAATTATATTTGCTTGCTTAACAACAGCTATTGGTGTAGTGAGTGCATTTGCCAACTATTTCACAAATGTATTAACAAACGTTTCTTATAAAAAGCTTGTACTATATGTTTGTATTTTTAGCTTTATCATTTCAAATCTAGGGCTAAGCTTATTAATCAAAATTACATTACCTGTATTAATTATTCTTTATCCAATTACAATCATTTTAATTTTCGTATCCTTTATTGATAAATATACGAAGCGGAAACCATCTGTATACATCGGTGCTATGATTGCTGCATTCATCATTAGCTGTATCCACGCGCTTGATAATGTGGGAATGATGCCATATGCGATTACATCTATTGCAAGCACAATTCCTTTTTACAAATTAGGAATTGGTTGGATTGTCCCAGCAATTATTGGAGGTATTATCGGATACTTAATTCCGCAAACAGAAACAGAAGGCGAAGTTTCTACCAAATAAAGAAAGAAGCAAGCATTGGCGAATGCTTGCTTCTTTTTCATTTTCTATCGCTTAATACAATGTTTGTATACGAACGAACCGTTAACATATCGTAGCCAAAATAAATGAAGAAAGAGCCTAGTTTCCTAGGCTCTTTACATCGTATGTTTAAATGTAAATAACTCTTTTTTAGGAAGCGAAATAGACTTCACTTCTTCTACTTCCTCGTCTTTTTTCATTTCTCCTAATCTCACTTTTGCTATCGCATCCTCTATACTTCTTACAATCATGTTTCCTGAGAAAATAGTGAGTCCAAAAAAAGTAATTGGTACGAGCGGAATCCATGGATGTACTGTTAGAGAACGAAAATATACGCCAATTAAACCAGACCATTCATGTGTGTAAGAATCTACCTCAGTTGGCCCAAAACTCACTGTCCCTCAAAAAAACACTTGAAGCAATCCTAGGTGAAGAAAGATAATAAGCGTTTGAATAAACTGCTGCATCAATACAAGTACAAATGTCATATATAAGTGCGGAAACAAATGTTTCACAATAATACGCCGTCTACTTCAGCCTAATATACGAGCAGCGTCTATAAACTCTTCCTTTCGTAATTTCCGCACTTCATTTGCAACATAAAGAGAAATTGTCGGAACCGCCAGGACAACAAGCAATATAACCTGAAATGATGCCCTCTCAAAAAAACTGGTCGTCGCTTCTCCATTCACAAAACTAGTTGCAAACTGAAGAAAAAAATACGCAATCATAACAGTTGGAATAACTGTAAAGCTATCAAAAAACGCTTCAATTTTTGAAAATCCTCTTTTTACATAGGTTCCTAATATAACACCAAAAAAGACACCTAAAGCCACCCGCATCATCGCAATAAAAACAGATATACCAATGGTCCACTTTGCTCCTTCAATAACTAGATTTAACAAATCATAACCTTTTCGATCTGTACCAAGTAAAAATTGCCATGAAGGCGCAAATGGTGGAGCTTCTACATTTCCTTGCGCATCATATTGCATTGAAACTTGGCGAATATGTCCTCCATTCCATAACGTATTCCCAATGCTAAGTCCAACTAACACAACAAGAAATAAAATACTAAACCAAAACTTTTTATCGCGTTTTATATATTTCCACATCTCTTATGCCCTCTCTTTCATCGCATCTGGAACGAAATAATGAAACGACTTAAATAGAATAAAGATCGGGATATAAATAAGTAAGATACTCACTGTAAAAACTTCAACCGGTTGATAATTTTTAATGAATACAAAAATACCATGTGTGTTAAAAAGCCATTCTATAATATACAAATTTGATAACATAAACCAAATATTTGTTTTCGCAAAAAACAATGTACTCAGCAACACATTCCGCAATACATGGCGATTTAAAATATAAAAGCGATCAAACCCTTTCGCTCGTGCAAATAACACATAATCTTTTTCTAATTCTGTTTCAAAACGAAGGAGTAATAGCTTTACAAACATAATTGTAGTGGGAATACTTAAACAAATAATAGATAAGCCTCGAATAGACTCTCCTCTTAGCGCAGCAATCTTAATAGGTAAAAAACCTGTCTTTTGAAAAAACCATACGACAAGAATTTGTGATCCAATAATAAGTAGAATGTCTGGAATGGACTCAAGAAAAAGCAGGAATGTTTTAATGTGCCGCTGTATGTGTGGGCGACTTCTCATCATCATATACACAATGCAAAAAGCTATACATAATGAAATAAAAAAGGAAGCTAAAAAAATAATCATCGTTTCCTTATAATGAATAAATAGTTGCGGAAATAACGGTCGATTCATCCCATACGTTAAGTTTGGAACATCTATCAGCTTCATAACTAACATCTTTAAAGCCTGTACATACTGCGAAAAATTAATATGTAACCCTTCAAATAATTTTGGAAGAGCACCTAAACAAATAATTCCGATAACAGAAAGAATAAATTGCACTGTAACCTCTACTCCATTTGAAATGACCCTTCTTGCCATTTTCCCCCTTCTCTCTATACAAATTTCCATTCTATTTATACTCCGCTTTATTTTATAAATAATTTTCAGAATTATAAATATTTTCTACACAAAAAAAGAATCACTAGCTTAAGATTCTAGTGATTCCTTTTGCATATGTTTCCATATTCCTCATTCCTTTCCTTCATACAGTATTATTGTAAGAAAGAAAAGGCGCGCCAAACAATCTGCTCCGCCTCCATTATGTGAACCTTACAAAACTGTAATGTTATTGTAAGATAAAACGATTTGTCACATTTCCCTTCTCTTCTATACTAAAAACAGCTACCAAAAACGAACGAAAAGGTGATAAATAGATGAAGAAGAAAAATAAAGTGTTAATTACGAGTGTAGTAGTAATTGGGATTGCAGCAGGTTCATATTTTGCTTTTGCTGGTGGCGGTTCTGACGTAGCTATGGCATACAGCAGCTATAAAGTATCAGAAAAACAAATTGAAAATGCACAAAAATTTGGCGGTGAAGTGATTCCAAATGGAATCGAAACAATCGCATTTGATCCATCAAAAGGAACGTATGAATTAGCTGTTAAAAAAGGCGATGAAGTAAAAAAAGGGCAACTACTATTTAAATACAATGACCCTACTATGAAATTAGGTGTTACGGAAGCAGAAATGCAAAAAAAGCTTGCGAATAAAGAAGTAGAATTATTAAACAAACAAATAAATGCAGCAAAACAAAAATTACAAAAAGATAAAAACGCTGGTGCACCTGCGGAAGCGTTAAAAGCTTCAGAAACTGAAATTCAAACACTTGAATCTCAGCTTGAAATGAAAAAATTTGAAGTTGAAAAAGCTGATCAAATGATTCAAACAAGCAAAGAGAAATTAACTACTCTTTCTGTAACAAGCCCTGTTGATGGCGTAATTGATGATATTACAAAAAATGCAGACGAAAAAACAGGTATGAGCGGTATTACAATTCGTCACGCTGGTCCATTAAAAGTAAAAGGACAGCTATCAGAATATGAACTAGCTAACGTAAAAGTTGGGCAAGAAGTAACTGTCACATCAAAAACGGTACCAGGAAAAACATGGACTGGAAAAGTTACTGAAATCGGTACAACACCAGTAAAAAGCATGGATGAGAACAAGACAGTTTCTAACTATCAATTTATCGTTACATTAGATAATAATGAAGAGTTGCAAACTGGATTCCACGTATACGTAACAAGCAAGTCTGGTGAAGCAACTGGTACAGTGGTTCCAAAAAGCAGCATTGTGAAAAAAGGGGATAAAAATGTTGTATTCATCGTGAAAGATGGGAAAGCAAAAGAACAAGCAGTTACTGTTGAGTTTGAAACAGATAGCGAAGCAAAAGTATCTGGCGTAAAAAAAGGTGACCAAATCATCTCTAAACCAGAAAAAGACTTAAAAGATGGCATGGAGGTTAATGCCCAATGATTGACTTAAAAGGCATCACGAAATCCTTTCAAAACGGTGAAGAAACTGTTCAAATCTTACATGGTATTGATGTAACACTTAACCAAGGCGAATTCACTTCTATTATGGGGCCATCTGGTTCTGGTAAGTCCACGTTAATGAATATTATTGGTTGCTTAGACAAACCGACAGACGGTACTTATTCGTTAGCCGGACAAAATATTTCAAATATGTCGGAAACAGAACTCGCTCATATTCGTAATAAAGAAATCGGATTTGTATTTCAAAACTTTATGCTACTCCCCCGCCTCAATGCACTGCAAAATGTAGAGTTACCACTTATCTACGCAGGTGTAGATAAAAAAGAACGACGTGAACGTGCATTAGCTGCACTAACAAAAGTAGGTTTAGCAGATCGTGCAACACATTTACCAAATGAATTATCTGGCGGTCAAAAACAACGTGTTGCCGTTGCTCGTGCAATTGTAAATAATCCAAAGTTCATCTTAGCCGATGAGCCCACTGGTGCACTTGATACAAAGACAAGTAAACAAATTATGGACCTCTTTTACGAATTAAACAAACAAGGCTCAACAATCATTATGATTACCCATGACCGTGAAATTGGGGAAGCGGCAGCACGCCAAATTGTAATTCGTGACGGAAATATCGTCCAAGATTGGAGAGGTTAATTTTGAACACAAGTGAAAATATACGTATGGCCCTTTCCTCAATCTTTGCTCATAAAATGCGTTCTGTATTAACGATGTTGGGGATTATTATTGGGGTTAGTGCCATTATTACAATCATCTCTATTGGGGACGGAACGAACGCCAAGTTCCGTGAACAAATCGGTAATGAAAAGAAAGATCAGTTTTCAGTGAACTACAGAACAGAAGATTATTCAGATATGGACGGAAAAATTTCCTCTAGTATGTATGACGATGTCTCCAAAATTTCCGGTGTTCAAGAAGTGTATCCTGATGTTAGAGGAAAAGAAAAAGTATATGCCGGAAAAAAAGAATTAGATATTGATATAACTGGTGTAAAAGGCGATTACTTTGAAGATACATCCCGCTTCAAACTAGAACACGGTAAATTGTTCACTGCCGCTGATTTAGATAAGCCTCAGCATACAATCGTATTATACAAAGATGCATTTGATAAACTATTCTCTTCATGGGAATCAAACTTGTATGTTGATATAAAAGGTACGCCCTATAAAGTAATTGGTGTATATTCTACTAAATCAACAGCAATGATGGGTGGCATGGAATCTAAAGAAGGTGCTATCTCTGCAGAAAACTGGCCTGTATTATTCGGCAAAAACAACTATGATGGTATCACAGTCAAAATCGCTCCCGGTCAAGATAAGAAAACTGTGCAAGATGCAGTTGTAAAATCGTTAAATGATGCGAAAAAACCAGAGCATACAGGGAAATTTGAAGTACCAGACCCACAAGAAATGTTAAAAGAAATCGATAGCTTTACAGGTATACTAAAAAGCGTATTCGGTGGTATTGCCGCAATTTCCTTACTCGTTGGTGGCATTGGCGTTATGAATATCATGCTCGTTTCTGTAACAGAACGTACGCGTGAAATCGGTATCCGTAAAGCACTTGGTGCAACGCGCGGGAAAGTATTAATGCAGTTCCTAATTGAATCTTGTATTCTAACAGCATTAGGCGGATTCATCGGATTTATGCTAGGTATCTTCTTCGCTTGGATTGTCGCAATGTTTGCGGGATGGCCACTTGTTGTTTCTATAAAACTAGGCTTAATCTCAGTAGCATTATCTATGTTAATTGGTATTCTATTCGGTTTACTACCAGCGAATAAAGCTGCGAAGCTTGATCCAATTGAATGTTTACGATATGAATAATAGAAAAGGTTGCCTTATAATGGGCAACCTTTTTTTTACAGCATGTTAGAAAACAAGAGCCGGTAGACTCTTGTTTTTTGTCGTTATTTTCCGGTTAGTCGATATCCTTTGTCGAATCGCCGATATATTGCAAGGAATGATCGATATATTTGTAAAATCGCCGATAAAATTTCATTTACTATTTCACACGTATAAGCCCCAAAAAAGCCGTCATGTATATACATAACGGCTTCATCTATATCAACATATTATTTCTTTAATGCAAATCCAAACTTATCCCAAGCTTGTAAATAATCTAATAAGAAAATCTCTTCTTCCACAACACGGCCAACTACATTTGTTTTTCCTGTGTTAACCATATCTTTTAAAGCGATTTGTAATTCTCCTTTATATTGACCATATTGCTCGTTATCAATAAGAAGGTCACCACGTTTAATTGGTCTTGTATTATGAGGTTTAAACTCTTCTTTTTTATATTTCACACGGCTCTGCGTAGAACGAATCATATATTCAGACACATCCCCGCGATAAAAATGTGGCTCTTCTAATACAATTTTTCTCTCTAATTCTGTTATCGTTTCATAAATCTCTACGTCAAACGTTTGCTTTTCTTTATTTACCTCTCCAAGCGCTTTTAACTCTGCTTCTGATGCATATGCATTCGCAATAATTACATCATCAATTAGCTCTGTCGCAAATAAATGTTTGGCCTGCGTTGTCATCGGTAATTCACGATGTTGTTCTAATGTACATAAACCTTCTGTTACCGGCCACGGACCATATGTCGCATCAAATGACGTAATAAAAGCAGCAGTTCTCATTCCATAATCTTTAAATTGTTTCGAGCATTTTATAAAATGATCATACGAAAGACCAGAATAACGATGTGGATAGAAGTTATGACAACCAATTAAGTTTTCACGATTCGGACGATGGCTCATAATATTATCAACATATTTCGTACCGTTACTCATATTAATCTCAATTTTCAATCCATATGGATTATATGTCATAATCGATTCTTCTAATCCTGAGAAACCAACATCTAGACGAATACCATATGCACCTAATTCATGGAAGAATGAAAGATCATTATAAGAAATACCAAGTTGTTCAAAAACAGCTGGACTAATATCAACAAGTACTTGGAAACCTAATTCATTCGCATGCGAAATCGTTTCCTTAAACTCTTTCACAATTTTCTCTTTTTCTCCATCCACTGATAATAAACATGTGAATACACGTGTAAAACCATATTGATGTGCTAATGTTAAATATTCCTTATCTTTCTCTACTGTAGAATGTTCTGGATAAATAGAAATACCTAATCGTCTCATGCGTATACGCCTCTTTCTTCATCATCATTTTGTAAACCTTTTCAAACATATGTAGTAAAATAGTAGAAATTCTCTTCTACTTCACTATTCATTTGAATCCGCTTTCTTTTTAGAGAAAAATTTCTCTATCAATCATAACAACTAGCAGACTATACATCTATACTTTGTCTTTTTTGAGAGCGTTTGTGTAGTATTTACACAAATTTGTAAATTTTTTATCCAAAAATTGTTACATCCTTCCAATTCACCTTTCTTGACTCTTCTACCAGCTACTACATATACTCGAAAGAACAGAGAAAAAATATTTAGGGGATGAATATATGGGAGAAGCAGCACTCGTAAAACGAGAACCATTATGGACAAAGGAATTTATTGCGCTCATTTTCGCAAACTTATGTATGTTTTTAGGCTTTCAAATGTTAATTCCAACATTGCCTGTTTACGTGAAAGAAATTGGTGGCACAAGCTCAAGCATTGGATTTGTTGTTGGAATGTTTACTGTGGCCGCTTTAATTATTCGGCCACTCACTGGAAATGCACTACAAAAATTTAGTAAAAAACTCATTTTAATGACTGGTACTGCCATTTGCCTACTTGCCATGGGCAGCTACTTATTTGCCTCTACTGTCGTCCTTCTTCTCGCTGTTCGCATTTTACATGGAGCTGGTTTTGGTATTACAACTACAACATATGGGACTGTAGTCTCCTACTTAGTTCCAGCTGCTCGCCGTGGTGAAGGAATGGGATATTTTGGTCTCTCTGGAACGATCGCTATGGCACTTGGCCCTCTGATCGGTCTATGGCTCATGCAAACTTATAACTTTACGATTCTTTTTTTATGTGCACTATCTTGCACAGTAGTTTCATTACTATTAACAAAATTACTCAAAATTCAAGCAGCTGAAAAAACAATTCACCAAGCACATGAATCATTTTTAGATGGATTTATCGAAAAGAAAGCTTTACTTCCTTCATTATTAATATTATGTATTACACTCATGTACGGAGGGATCGGTAGCTTTATCACGTTGTTTGCCGCGCAAGTTGGCATCGCTGATATTAGCCTTTTCTTCTTATTTAATGCCCTTGCTATCGCAGTAACACGTCCCTTCTCAGGAAGACTATACGATGTTAAAGGCCATGCATTTGTTATTATTCCCGGTGTGATTTTAACCTTTGCAGGCATTATCTTATTATCGTATACAACAACAATACCAAGTTTAATTATTGCAGCAAGCTGTTACGGAAGCGGATTCGGCGCTATCCAGCCAGCCTTACAAGCATGGATGATCGATCGTGTCGCTCCGCAACATTCTTTTCTGCATTTGATCTTGGAATTGGAGCAGGAGCCATTATATTTGGATTCATCGCACACTTTACAGACTATGCAACTGTATATCGCTACTCCTCTGTGTTACTGATTGCATTTCTTTTTATTTACATTACAAATGTACGAAAGCAAAAACGACTGGATAAAAAACATGAAAAAGCTGCTGGATAATTCAGCAGCTTTTCATGTTATCCCTCTATTTGCGGGCAGTAAGACGGCTAGTAATCAGTGGGGGCTTCGTCTACCGCTGATTACTAGCCTTCACTTTATCTATATGATTTCAAATGTACATATTCCTAAATAGGTGCTCAATCATTTACTCCTAATTCCAATACATACACTTTGTCCTCCAATTCAAATACAAAATGCTCTGCACTGACGTACCAATCGTAATCACTTTGAACTTCATACGTAATTACGTGTCTTCCATTAAAAAATGAGACTAATAGCTCAAGAAATGTTTGAACTCTAGTATCTTTCTCTACCTCATGTAACATTTGATTATCGTATTTTAAATAAAATTCTCTTTCAAAAAACCATCGATCTAATACTTTTTGCAATCGTTCTCCATAATTATTACATATTTCATGACTGTGATACTCTCTTTCAAAGTATGTTTGAATAGTGGCAAGAATCGTATCTTGTTTCACTATTTCATGAAAATGAAAAGTATATCCATGATTCGTCATATGATTAACCTGTTCCATCGCTAATAAATAACCATTTATTTTATCTAACACGATTTTCCCCTCCTATTTTATACATATGTATTTATAACTAAATCGCTTTTCTAAAATGAAATTTCTACTTTAGTTCTTTACATACTACCTTTAAACTCCCACTTTTTTTGCTCAGTGCATATTCTCAGTTAATACATATAGATAATATGGCTATTACAGGCAAATTGTACAGAATAACATTACATTCAAACCATAATTATCCATAATGTAAACAGTCTTTTTTTAAGGTTACGTAAATTTTTTAAAGCTTTGTAAATTTAATGTAAAGTTTACATTGATATCATTTACATCACCTCAAATTTTAGTTAATAATTACACCGTACATGAAATTTAAGGAGTGAAATGTGTGGAATTAAATGTTCAAGACATGATCTTCCAGTTTATTGGTGGATTAGGTATTTTCTTATTCGGGATTAAATACATGGGAGACGGACTGCAACAAGCAGCTGGTGATCGCCTGCGTGACATTCTCGATCGCTTTACAACTAACCCACTTATGGGCGTACTAGCAGGTATGTTAGTTACCGTACTCATTCAATCTAGTTCAGGAACAACTGCTTTAACAGTTGGACTTGTAAGTGCTGGATTTATGACACTAAGACAAGCAATTGGTGTTATTATGGGTGCGAATATTGGTACGACCGTTACAGCATTTATTATCGGAATTAAAATCGGAGAATATGCTCTTCCAATTATGGCAGTTGGGGCAATCTTACTATTCTTCTTTAAAAATAAAAAGGTCCAATCTCTTGGACAAGTCGTATTCGGATTTGGTATGTTATTCTTCGGTTTAGAATTAATGAGCACAGGTATGAAACCTCTGCGTTCTTTAGAATCATTCCAAGAATTAACTGTTAGTATGAGTAACAGCCCAGTCCTAGGTGTTATCGTAGGTACAGTCTTTACATTAATTGTACAAAGCTCAAGTGCAACAATTGGGATCCTGCAAGAATTATTTGGCCAAGGTGCAATTGATTTAAAAGCTGCTCTACCTGTACTATTTGGTGATAATATTGGAACAACAATTACAGCTGTATTAGCAGCGATTGGTACTTCTATTGCAGCAAGACGAGCAGCGTTAGTACACGTTATCTTTAACATAGTTGGTACGATCATCTTTACAATTTTATTAGTACCATTTACAAATTTAATTCAGTATTTCCAAACATCGTTAAACTTAAATCCAGAAATGACAATTGCTTTTGCACATGGAACATTTAATGTAACGAATGCGATTATTCAGTTCCCATTCATTGCAGTATTAGCATGGATTGTAACAAAAATTATTCGCGGAGAAGATGCTGCGATTGACTTTAAACCGCAGCACTTAAATCCTATTTTTATTGAACAATCTCCTGCCATCGCCTTAACAGAGGCACAAAAAGAAATTATTCGTATGGCAGAGTTCTCATTACATGGACTAAAAGAAGCAACTCTATTTTTAAATACAAAAGAAAAGAAACATGCTAATATGGCAGCTCAATTAGAAGGTGCTATTAACAATTTAGATAGAAAAATTACCGATTATTTAGTATTGCTTTCTGAAAAACCACTTTCGCCAATGGATTCAGAAAAACATTCTGTCTTAGCATCTGTTGTCGGTGATATTGAACGAGTTGGAGACCATGTAGAAAATGTTGTGGAGCTTGTTGACTCCCAAATTTCTAATCGCGTCACACTATCGGATGAAGCAATGGCAGAACTAAACGAAATGCTTGAACTAACAACTTCAGCATTGCAAGATGCAATTGATGCTTTAACAAACTTTGATACTGAACTTGCACAAACAGTCATTACAAAAGAACGTAAAATTGACCAAATGGAACGTGTATTACGTAAACGCCACGTACTACGTCTAAATGAACGTAGTTGCTCAGGTGATGCAAGTATCATTTATGTTGATATGGTAAATAACTTAGAGCGTATCGGTGATCATGCTGTAAATATTGCAGATGGCGTTCTAGGAGAGCAAGGAAAATTTGCTTTAAAACAAACACTATAATAAG
>NZ_JAJJBY010000048.1:0-19092 GCF_022625245.1 Bacillus sp. TL12
CGACTTTACATATTTTCCTCAAACATGTGAAGTCGCAAAACACTAATAAGACGGAGGAATTTTGATTGATGAAAAAGTTTTTATTTTTGTGTAGTATTTTATTAATAATAGGAGCAGGATATTGTTTCTATCAAGCGTTGCCAAGTGTACTGCTTGTATCTGGGGATCAACAACAAGTAGAAAAAGTAACAGAAGAATATAAGTCTAAATTAAGTTCATCTACGCAGTATAAAGAAAAACAGTTGTGTGGTTCTGAATTTAAAGATGAAGATGAAACATCCTGTAAAAATACTGGATCAGTACGAGTTTTGAATAAAACTACAGCTGAGAAACTACTAAAAGAACAGATGTTGCAAAAAACAATACGTCCACGTGTTACAGAACCTATCCAATCTTTGCCATCCATCACAAAAGAAAAAGGTGTGGTATATGGAAAAGATATTTCTAGTGAAGAGATACAGATTGGAACTCAAATTATTCCTGTGACAAAAGGAGGAGATGATTTAGGAATCGGCGTTGGACAGGGACAAAAAATACAATCTAAATTAATAATTGTTGATGATTCTATTTATAAAGAGCTGTTATTAAAAGAAAATACTTTTAGTATATTGCGTTTTGATATTAAAAACACTTTAATGGGTAATATTCCAGATATAGGAGTTGTAGAAAAATCATATCCTGAAGTAGAAACAATAAGAGTAAAAGCTAATAAAAAGATTAACTATTCAATACTGTGATCGAGCCATCCAAAACTGTATCGTACATAATTCTTTTTATTTATTAGGGCGAATCTACTTTGAAAAGGGGCTTCTTCTTCATTTTCTTCATAAGGAAGAAGAAGCGGAAAAATATTTTATGAGAGCCCAGAAAATATTTGAGTGGAAAGAATAATTTTGTTTAATTATTTATATTGAACAAAGAATAAGAATTCCTATATTTACTTAAGTAAATTACTATCGATAAAAATAGCCTGAATCTCATTTGTTTTGAGTATCAGGCTACTTAGATTTACGGATTGTATTTAATATAAATTTGTTGATTCTAGATTACTACATCAAATGGAAGTTGAGGTGGTTTTCGATTAGAATCAATACGATATTTTCCAAATCTATTTACATGTACCGTAATATAAGGGCTCAAATAAGTTATTAATTCTTTATTATATTCATGCCCCTCTTGTATATAATCATAAAGAATACGAGATAAAGAAAATACATTATAGAAAATGAGACAATTTGCAACTAAATGATTATATTTAATAATTTTCCGTTGCTTTTCTCGGTCATTTTCTGTAATAATTCCATCACCACCAAAGAATAACCACTTTGTAAAACCATTAAAAGCTTCTGACTTATTTGTAGCGGATTGAATCGTACTTCTTAACCCCGAATCAGCCATATATTGTAATAAGAACGTAGTTCTTATCACTCGTCCAAGTTCTCTAAATGCTTGATATAACTTATTCTTTTTACTATATGTTCCCAATTTATTTAGGATAGTAGACGGTGTTATTTTTCCTGCTTTAATAGACATAGCTACTCTCATCATATCTGGATAATGATCTTGTATAAGTTCCCAATTAATTTCTCCTGAAAAGAGTTCATTAATATGTTTATATACCTCTTCCTTGTTAGGACGAAATAACTTCAAGTCCTTCCAATTACGAATTCTAGGCATCAACTGAATTCCAAGTAAAGTTGATAATCCAAATACAGTTACACTTTGCCCCTGTGTATCAGAATGAATAATATCAGGTTGAATTTTTACTTTATCATTCATTAAAACATCTAATATATATACCCCTTCCCAAACTCCACAAGGAATGAAATTACTGAATAAAGCAATATATGTATCTGAAACATGATAATATCCTATACCACCATATCCACCATAGCGAATATGATTTTCAGACAACAGATTTTGCTCATACAGATCCCACTTTGTTCCGTCAGCTGAAGCGCTCTTCCCATCACCCCAATGCTTCGGTAGATCGAATTGATTATAGGCATTAATAATATATTGAATTGCCTTATCTAAGGCTTCAGATGTTACATGCCGTTGATTAATCCAAGAAATTTGTTTACGATCAAAAGTACTTAAAGAACGAGCTGTTTGAGTTGGTCCCAAATTACAACCATAGCAAAATACATTGGTAATATATCGATCAACCGCATGATCTAGCTTTGCATCATAACCAGAAATAGGACTAAAAAAACGAGTCCAATTTAGCCAATGTTCTGTATCAGCCAGAACGTCTAATACATTAATCGGTTCTAATTTTTTGTATATATAAGACTCTAATTCTTTGAGTTGCGGTGGATATTTCCGCTTTACTAGTTTTTTAATTACTACTTCCCCATTTTCAATACGTACTTGTTCATTATTAGGGAAGGATGAATCAGCGTCTTGTGCTACAGATTGAAGTTCTTGATACATTTTTCTTACAAATTCATTTCCACATGAGGGTTGATTTACTTGTTTACAAAATACAGGTAGTTGTTTCTCATACTCTTCCCATGAAATAAGTTGCTTTCGATAGTCAGCATATTTTTCACTACCCTCTATATATAAATCTCCTGCTTTAAGCTCCCACATAATCTGTGAAAATACGCATACTTCAAAATGACGACGATTTATTTCTTCGGGTATTCTTTTTTTCTTCTTTGATGGACTAACCCAACGCCACCAAGCATCTGGTATCCAGGATAAATCTAAAAGAGGGATCACTTCTCTTTTCCATGCACCTGTCTTTTCAATACGAGCAACTGGTATCCATTCTTTTCGAGTGAATTGATGTGATAATAAAAATGGAATCACTTCTTCCATAGATTTATCTTGGTTTGTAGAACGTAAAGATATTGAGTTTAAAATCTTAAATAATGTTGCTCGATGACTGGCAAAAAAACGCCATAAAAATGAATAATAATTATCACCACTAAACGCTAAGTGATTCTCACAGTCTTGCAACACTTGCTCTTCCTTATTTTCCAGTACAATTTTCATCGCATCAATTCGCTCTTCAGCTAATCCTTCAGTCTGATAGGCAATTAATAAATCATGTAAAGTTTCAACAAGCGAATCGGTTCGTTTTTGGGTCTTTTTTTTATAGTCTTGTAAACATTGACGTCCTTTTTTATGTATACTCATCATTCGTTTTATCAGCATTTCCCCGATATCATCTAAAATTTTTGATAACTGTATAGATACCAGAGAAATAGCTAAAGTATATCTCTTCTTCGGTTCCATCTCCATCATGCGATAAGCATTTAAAGTTTGGGATTCAGCCGCCATCTGTTGCACTTTAATAAGAGGAACTACTTGAAGTATATCTGTAGGTATGTGTTGATTTAATAACCAATCTCGATGAGATATGAGATCTCGTAACTGTGATAAAGTAGCCCTTTTTACATCATCTTTTATTCGCTTCCATGCACTATATGTAGAATTTGATTTTAGTTGAAATAGTTGATCAATGCTCTCTTTTTGTTCTGTACTTAATGTGTCAAAAACTTGTTCATAAATAAGACGATAAGATTTTCGTCTTACCTCGTTTGCCATGTCTTTTAAAGTATTGTATACAGGTAATTCATAACGTTGATGAATAAGTTCTTCAATGGCTGCATTAATTAAATCGGCGCAATCATCTTTACTAGAAGATAATTCATTTATGACGTCCAAGATTATCTGGCGTGCTTGCTCATCAAACGGGTGAATCTTCAAGTAGTCCCTGACAAAATGATAATGTCTTTCGTAAGTTCTCGATTCTCCATAAGCATTCCATATTTCCATTGTAGGTATTGGTAAAAATGCTTTGTTAGCAATGTGATGAATGATTGGTTGAGGAATATCCAAAAACCGAGGAAAAAACCCTAGTTTTTGTACGACCTTTATTAACACTAATAGCCCTAATTGCTGTACACTTCCCCGAGATTTACGTTCTGCCCATTGTATTTCTGTATGTAACGGTGTATATGTTTCTTCTAAATCTTGATCTGATAAATTATTTTTTATTCTAGGATAAATCGTATCTTGGATGCTTGGCATAATTAACTCCTTATATAAAATTTTATAATTCTAAATTATTTATATAATAAAATAGGAACCTATCATATTTCCTGATAGGTTCCTTCCTTAAATGGGAAAAATTTCAGATGTGGCGGGTTATTCTTCGAATCGTTTCCGTACCCCTTTATAAGTTACTCCGCTATCGAAACTAGCAATATATGCAAAGCCAGGAGCTTTTGGTGAAAACTTATTAAATAATTGTTTGATCGATGTATGTGTCTTTTCATTATATGTATTATACATCTCAATCACATACCCTTCCCTTTAAATGATTAGAAATATATTAACCTGTTATCTTTCTCATATTGAATCCAATTAGAGTCCGTATCGGATTATGAAATCCAAAAATTGGATGATCATCTTCAGGCTGGTTGCGCAGACCTACTTGGATACTTCAGTTTTGGATTATCTTTTGTATCATTCCAATATAATTTAAACTTTAGAATTAGATTACACATTTTACTTCAACTCAAAACGACATATTTTAATTTGACTACAATAATGCACCATCACACTAATTTCTTTAGTTTCTAAATTCTTCTCTTTATAGAGAGCTTAAATTTAGTGAGTGCTATTATCCCCGACTTTACGGAAGTACCTCTTTCAATTCCAAAACCACTCATGGCAACGTAATAGATATTTTCGAAATGGGGGAAATAGCATCTAAATTACAGATGTTATTGACCAAAATATCTATTTTACTTTCAGATTTAGGACCGATGTACTAGCGAATATGAAAACTATTTACCAGTCCTCTGTGAAGATAGGTTTTAATAAAATATTCATCTCCCTTATACCTTGTTCCAATTTCGGTTATAGTCTACAACTTTTATAGTCATCAACAACCTATTCCATAGTGTTTTACATTTTCGATATGAAAATCCGAATACCCCTTTTAAACAACTAAATTATATTAGACTATATTCACAAAAAAGCAGAGAGGTTCCAACTCTTTATTTTTCATTGTAGTTTCAAATGTGGTATTGAGTAGTGATGCCCTGCATTATCTGTAAGTTCCCCATTGACTTCAGCTAACTAGTTCAAGTGAGAGTGTCAAAAAAGTAACCCTGTATCTTTTGCCTTTTGTACGGCTTCTTCTCGATTTTTAACTCCTAGCTTCTCATAGAGATTGGAGGCGTAATTTCTTACCGTTCCGTTTGACAAGTAAAGTTTCGAAGCTATTGTTTTATAACGGCTTCCTTGTGATAATAGTTCCAAAATCTCTAATTCTCGTTTCGTTAATCCATACTCTTTTCCATCTGATTTTGATTCAAATGATCCTGTTTCTTCATTTTCTTCCCATATTCTATGGAACAAGTCATGATTAATCATCATGCCTCCTCGATAGACTAGACGAATTGATTCAGCTAGTTCACGCGAATCTATGGATTTCAATAAATATCCATCCGCACCATTTCGTATGATTTCTTTTGCCCTTTCTGTATTCTGAAAGGTTGACAAAATGAGTACACAAATTCCCGGCCATTTTTCCTTAATCATTTTAGTCGCATGAATCCCATCCAGATTTGGCATCTCTAAATCCATTAATACTACATCTGGCTTTAGTCTCTCACACAATTCCAAAGCCCGTTCTCCATCTTCAGCCATTCCCACTACTTGTAAATCCTCCTGTCCATCCAAAATTGTATGAAGACTTTCTCGGATGAAAGAATGATCATCGACAATACACAGGCGGATTTGTTCATTAGACAGTTGTACTTGTTTCGGTAAAACACATGAAATTAACGTCCCTTCCCCCTTTTTGGAATAAACAATGACTCTTCCTTGTGACTGACTCACACGCTCTTTCATTGCAGTTAATCCAAAACCATCCTTCCACTCTTCCGCCCCGCATCCATTATCCTGTACATCCAATCTTATCTGTTGTGGTTCAAAGTGGAGTGACACAGTGATTTCTGTGGAATGCCCATGGCGAACAGCATTTGTTAGTGATTCCTGCAAGCTCCGATATAGTGTCATTTTTGATTGTTTGGAGACCATATACTCTTCCCCTATTATTCGAGTACGTACATTTACCTTTGTATGTTCCTTAAATTCCTCTGTCAATTGTTGTAATGTGATAGGTAAGGGAAGCGACTCTTGTGATAAATCCATTTGATGCAAATACAGTCTTACTTCTTCCATACTGTTACGGGCCAATTGTAATAATGAATCGAGCTGTTGCTCTCCTTCTTTAGTCTTTAATTCCGTACGTAATGTTTCCATACCCATAATAATTGAAGTATAGGAATGCCCCATTGTATCGTGTAAGTCTTTTGAGAGCCTATCACGTTCCTCTAGTAAAGTAATCCGTTCAACCTGGGATACGTATTGTTCCAATACATGTTTCTGGTTCCGAATGGTTTCACTTTGACGGTAATTAATAACCAGTAAACGAAAGAAAGAGCCCATAGCAAAAGCTAAACTGAGGTGTGGGATGATTACCCATAAATCTGTTACTTTGGAAAATATCGCAATGAGCAACGGGAACAAAATAATTGTGATAGGACCCGACCAGCGGTAAGATTTATGGGCGCTATTTGCCGCAATCATAAAAGTTGGCATTAAAAAAGCAAGATACGCTGACGGAAATAATAAAGTTAAATAGAAACACACTCCGCCAAATAATATTATTTCAGTCAACAAATAATAGCGATAACTGAACATTAAACAAATCCAAGGTACTGAAAATGAAGCGACTTCCAAAAGAATAATGATCCAAAGTGGTACAGTCAAATAATCTTGTTGTTGCATAGTCGCTGATAGCAATGATAGCCAAATGATAAAACGTATACAAAGTAAGGCCCAATCATACCAAAACCATAGTTTCAAAGTCTTAAACAAGTTATCACTCCTTTATAGCTTTAAACATGGAACGCGTGTACATTCCAATAATTCGAACTAAGCAGTTTCCAATATGATTATGTATCCAAATGAGAATGAAACCAACAATCATGACAAAAATTGCCGTCTCCCATGAATTCACAGCAATGCCCAATAAGTATATATTAAAACATCGAAAAAGTAAGGGGGTAACGATACATACTAGCGGCATTACATACAGTAAAATAGCACATATAAGACTCATTATTCCGACAAAAAATTTCTGCATGAGCCAAAAAATAGCCCTCCAGTTGCTATTATTAAGGATTGTATCTCTCGCTTTAATCCATCTATCTCCCTCCTCTTTTATTCTTGGTTCGAATAAATCTATCGATATATCTGTATAAACCTTCGTCTGAATACGTTCATACTGAATAAACGTATGAGTTGTCTGTAGCACCCATTCCAACAAGGGAATACCCAAAAAGATAATCGTCATTACTAATGCCAATGTAATGCTGACCAGATAGAAACAAAAGTAAAAGAATCCGGATACAAAGGTAAATAACAAGAAATAAAAATCTTGCAAAGTTTTTTGAGCTGATGTTTTCGTCATTAAAATCTCTCCTCCACATTCATTGCTAATGCGTTAAAAGCTACTTTTTGATTCTAAGTCTTTTTCTGTCACATATGGTAGTGTCAAAGTGTCATGGTTTGTATGACATAACTATCAATACAGCCTTAGCCCACTCAACTTTTGTTATCCGTTATAAATATGACAAAAAGTTCACTATCGACTATGACTCGTTGTGCTAAAAATAAGATTGTGTTCCCAATCTTATCTTTTTTCTTTACAGATTTTTTGATACAAAAAAGGAATCCTTATAATAAGGATTCCTGAAAGAAACGAAGTGTCATAATCAATTCCTTGATTTCGTGCATCATACTTATAAATTTCTTAGTCCCTCATTTTATTTACTAAATAATACATAGTATTATATTTTAAGAGATTCTTATTGATGTAGTTGAGATGGACTCACTTTTTGAATTTGAACAAGTATATCAAACGTTTTACCTAATGATATATCAACAGTTTTTGGTATATCAGGCCCTTCCATAGTTATTCCAGCGAAAATTGGATGTTGTTCGTTTAACCAAGTTTTTGTCACGCCGTTTGCCTTACGTAAATCAATAAAAAATTGATCTTTTTTAACTTGTCCAAAGATGTAGTTATAACTGTTTGGATCATCCGATTTTAATATTCCATATGGGCCAAATTCACCATCGCTATTCTTGACATTATATTGTCCTTCATAAACTGACGTTCCAATAGATACGTACCGTTTTCCATAATATTCTGCTAAATGCTGCCCAGCTACTTTAGGGTATATAAAAGGAATCATATTTGTTTTCGAAACGTGTCCATTATGTCCCCATACAATGGTTTTTCCTAAATGTTCTTCAGTCCACTTCGCATTTTCATACATTGCAATATCATGTTTCAAATAAAAATCCGATGGTTTATCAGGAGGTGACGCTAACATTGTAGTAAACTGTTCAATAATACGAGCATTTTGTTTTATCCATGCGAACTCTTTGGATTTCCCGTTTAGAGAACTTTTATTTTGTTCTAATAAAGCACTAATTTGTTTAGCATCTGAAACATACTTTTCTTTTTCCTCTTTCGTAAGGCTCTCAAAAGTATTCATATCCTTTGTTACAGGAATAAGACCTTTTATCTTCTCTTCTACTCTAGGCACAAGATCCGAATTATTTTTCTTTATATATTCTATTATTTTATTATAAACATTCTCATTTACTGATTGAATGTCCATCCCAATGATACGCACTTTAGATTTATGTTTTGGATTAGCATTATATTTTTGAATCCAACTAAGTAGATCTAGCATTTCTTTCGTGTTAAATATAGGTGATAGATGTTGGCTTGGGTTTCCCTTACCAGTAAGAACATATCGATCAAGTTCCAAGGCTCTGTCCCATCCCTCTTCTAAAACTAAGTTGACAAAGCCCTTTTCAGATACTAAATAATTAACAATACGGTGTTTCATTGTAAAAACCTCATGAGCCCCATGCGTAGCTTCACCTAAACCTACAATTGAAGCTGAACCTACCATATTCTTAAGTGGTTTTAAATCATTAAGGGATGCGGTTGGATTAGTTGTTTTTAAAGGCTTTGCATGCATTTCTAACCATTCTGCTATTTGATTTGTATTGTAGGGAGCTGTAACAGAAACTCCTGTTTTCGAGTCTGCATAAGTACTTCCAACAAAATTAGTCAGTGTTATAGCAGAAACACCAAGTGCAATAATCATTTTCTTTTTCATAAAAACCTCCTGAAATACTTCTTTATTAATTTTTGACATGCTCTAAGGACTTCCGTTTAAACCATTAACTCTCTTATTACTGTTAAGATAAATTTATTCTATTTCCTAAAACTCACTTATTTCTTAATAGGTTCTTAAGAAATCCCTTAATTCATTTATACCAATATAAAATCAAATAACCTTCAATCTAAAAATAAAGGGAGCAGGTTATTTGATTATTCATTCCGTAAGCTTAATGCTCAAGTTAGTCATTTTTCACACGGTTAAACTAGATTAGAAAGGATAACGTTTTTTGGTACTTAATTACGAGTGTTAAAATCTCTTAAGTTGATAGCGATGGGTGCTCCCCCACACTCATCAATTAAAGAAAAAAAGAAAAAAATGAACTGACATCTCAAGGTGACTACCTGTAGAGAAACAAAATTTCGTTTAGGGGATACTCCAAAACCCTAGTCTGATGGCGACGTGGCGGGACCTCATGCCTATCAACTTAAGAACTTGCTTTATTCTAAAAAAAATTTTTAGAGTAAGTTGTTTTTGAACCAGAAAGGCATATTTTTAACTATAAAAACTATGACAAAATTTATCCGGTTTTCCTTTTTACCTACTTGCTAAATTCAGCAAGTAAAATATTTTTAAATGGATCAGGAATATCAGCTTTAAGGCTGTTCAAATTGACGGCCAATGTATGCTTGCCTCCAAGTGTGCCACCAGCAAAAGTGGTAAACCCTAGAACTTTACCCTGGTGTCCCCATATCGAGACACCATTTGGAAGCTTAGTTTCATAGATCCCAAGACCATATCCGGTTCCTTCTCTTCCTGTAGGAACTGTAGTAAGCATTTGTTTTAGTTGCTGTTCCTTCAGTAATTTGCCACTGAGTAAGTAAGAGAAGAATTTGTTTAAATCATCAGCAGTAGAAATCATATCTCCATCCGAGCTACCTGGGTTAATATAAGTAACGTCTTTTAGCTCACTTGCTCCGTCTAGTTGGAAATAGCCACGGGCATGCTTGGTGCCTGGAATCACGCTTGAATTGCCAGGTAGGAATGTATTTGACAAATCAAGCGGTTCAATAATCCGATTTTCAACCTCTTCCGCATAGCTGTTTCCAGTTACTTTTTCAATAAGGATCCCCAGTAATACGTATCCTGTGTTTGAATAAGACCAGCCCTTTCCTGGGGCAAAGTCTGGGGGAAGAGAAACCCCCATCTTTACGAATTCTTCAGCCGTATACGATTTTTTTGTATCCATCATATCAAAGTCTTTTGACCTTGTGTAGTCAGCGATACCACTTGTATGATTCAATATCTGCCGGATAGTAATCTGGTTACCATCATATCCGTTTCCTTGAATGACACCAGGCAACCATTTTTCAATGGAGTCGTCTAGATTCAAACGGTTCTCTCCAGATAATTGAAGTAGAACTGTTGCAATGAACGTCTTCGTTACACTACCAATGCGAAAGCGAAAATCTGTTTTCATTGGTTTCTTGGTGCTCAGATCCGCTATCCCGGCGGCATAACTCCAATTTTTACCACCCTTAGAAATTTGAGCGAGTATTCCAGGGTATCCAAGTTGGAGTGCATCCCGCATTGCTTTCTTAACGGAAGTACGATCGCTTTGATTACTTGTTTGTAACAAACTAGATACATTTTGCGTGGGTTCTGCTTTTACAATTGAGGCTGGTGTTATGTATAACAGGGAACTTCCAGTTATTAAAAGTGATAGACTTGCATATGTAATTTTATTGCGTGTTTTCATAAAGCATCCCTCTCCTTTATTTAAATTGTATAGTTAGTTGCTTGCTGTTTCGTATTAATCACACAGCTATTATCTCCACCAATGACAAAAAGTCAGAATTGAATTCGTAATCATATTCATAATTATTATTTTTACAAACTCCATTCTGTCCTAAGTAAGTCCCTCTTTTTCCACATGTATGTTAACCGTTAACCCTAGAAATTACTTTTATCCTTGAAACACTCTTGTTACTGGCTTGTTTTTCATAAATAGGTCATACCTGTTTCCTATTTCACGCCTCTTTATATTTTTAACATACACAATGAAGCCCTCCCCTCCTCATTTATTATTAATGGGTAATAAACTGCTCCTTGATTCTAAGGATTTTTCTGTCACATACGTTAGTGTCAAAATGTCATGACTTTTATGACATGACTTTTATGACATGACTTTTATGACATGACTTTTATGACATAACTATCAATACAGCCTTATCCACTCACTTTTTGTTGTTCTTTATAAATATGACAGAAGTTCACTATCTACTATGAGGGGTCACCATATTATTTCGGGAAAATTGTACGTTTAGACACAAATTAACCGATTCCCTGTACTTTAAGGAATCGGTTATTCATTTTATCGCTTTTTTATAGAGTTTTTCTCTCGTAATGGTCTTAGATTATTGAAATTTGTTTTTTGGTTTAAGTTCCACACATAATCACCTGTCAATGTGATGTGTTCCCAACCAAGTGGAGATATATGTTGTAAATATTTCTCTGGAATATCCACTCCTTTTGTACGTAAAGCATCTACTGCACGTGATATATATACCTTATTCCATAATACAATTGCTGAAATCAAAAGTTGCAAACCGCTCGCTCTATGTAATTGGTCCTCATAAGAACGATCACGAATTTCTCCTAATCGATTGAAAAATACAGCTCGAGCAAGAGCGTGTTTTGCTTCACCTTTATTTAAACCAATCTGTACACGTCTTCTAAGTTCAGGACTCTGCAACCATTCTAACGTATATGGGGCGCGGCAAGAATTCGTTCTTTTTTGAGCCACTCGCAAAAAATTCAAGGCAAATCCAATCATTTTGTTGAGTTTGCCTTGAATTTTAATTTTAGCTAACCGCTTCCAGGGAAACTGGAATATCAAATTGTAGATTTTGCGGGAGTCGATCCGAATCTAATTTATATTTACCAAATCGATTTACATGAAATGTAAGGTATGGACTAAGATCTGCCAATGTGTCTTTATCTAATGGGTTTCCTTCTTTTATATATTCATGAAGAATATGAGTAAGTTGAAATACATTGTAAAAAATTAAACAGTTTGCCACTAGATGATTATATTTAATTAATTTCCGTTGTTTTTCACGATTATTTTCTGCAATAATTCCTTCTCCTCCAAAGAATAACCATTTCGTAAATCCATTAAAAGACTCACTTTTGTTCGTAGCAGCCTGAATTGTACTTCGTAACTCTTCATCTGATAAGTAATTTAATAAAAATAAAGTACGAATTGCACAACCTAATTCTCGAAAAGCTTGATATAATTTATTTTTCTTGCTATAAGTACTGAGTTTATTGAGGATAGTAGAAGGATGAATGCGCCCTGTTTTAATCGACATTACCACACGTAACATATCTTCATAATGATCTTCGATCAAATTCCAATCAACTGGTGTTGTAAATAATTCATCAATATGATAATAGCTAGAGTTCTTACTTGGGCGTAAAAACTTTAAATTTTTCCAATTACGAATACGAGGCATTAATTGAATTCCTAAAAGATAAGACAACCCAAATATAGGAGCATTTTGGCCTTGTGTATCCGCATGAATTGTGTCTGGTTGAATATCAGATTTATTCTTCATTTTGTTTTTCTCTTTTTTCTTTTAAATCAATAAGTGATTTTTCGGCTTTGTGATCAGATATGGCTATTCTTTTAGTATACATTTCACCAATATCGTCAATGGTTTTAGCAAATTGAGTGTGTAATAATGCAATTGCAAGTGTATACCGTTTATGTGGTTCTACTTTTTTCATTCCAGCTGAATCTAATGTCATTGCTTCATTTGCTAATCTTGTAATTTTCGCTGGTGGAATACGAAGATTCCTAAAAAAGTCTGTTCTCACATGTCGTTCATGAATCCATTTCTTACGAGAAATCCATTCTTTTAATTGACTTAAGGTTGGACGTGCAGGATCCTGTTTAATCATATTCCAATCAGAATAAGTAGAACCGTCTTTACTGTGAAACAAAGCATCTAATTCCCCCTTTTCCTTTGGATTCAAAGTGTTTGATACGTATTGATATAAAGCTCGATAAGCCGTAGCATGAACATGATTTACTGTTTTTATCAAAGTATGAAAAGCTGGCAACTCATAACTATTTTTTACTAATTCAGCAATTGCAACATTGATAATATCACTTTTTTCATCTTTTTCTAATACAGAATTCTGCATGGAGTGTAACATCAATTGACGGGCCTGATCATCAAATGCTTTTGCTTCTCGATATTGACGAATCATTGCAATTTGACGAATACCAGTTCCAGAACGATGGTAGGATTCCCATTTTTCTACATGTGGGAGTTCAAGATGAATTGTTTTTGCTATATGTTTTATAATCATTTGTGGAACATCTGGAATTGGAATAAAATAATTTAAGCATTGGAATGTTTTTAACATAATCATCATCCCCAGTTGTGAGAAATCATTACGAGTTTTTGCTTTTACCCATGTGATTTCTTCCAAGGTAGGGGAAAATAATTTATCTAGCTCTTTTAAAGTGGGATTATTTTTTAATCTGGGATAAGCTGTTTCTTGTAAACTAGGCATAAAGCATCTCCTTTATTACATAATGTATTTATGGTAAAACAACCGCTGAATTGTTATCCAAATACTTTTTCTACAGATTCTTCTAAATCTCTTATTGAAGGAGCTGCGTATCTTCGGGTAATGTTTACATCACTATGTCCCATCAATTCAGCAACAGTAGCAATATCTATACCAGCAGAAACAAGTTCCCTGCCATAAGTATGTCTCAACATATGGGGATGCACGTTTAAAGGTTTGAAAATCCGTTGGATTGTCCGAATGGATATACGCTGTTTAAAATTAGAAAGAAATAATGCTGGATGGTTATCTGTACGATTCTCTAAATAACGGCGTAAATGATAGCGTGACTCTGATGGAAGCGGCACAGTTCGCACTATACCACCTTTACCATCACGAATCAGTACACTCCCAAATCTTTCACCCATCTGTACATCATCATGATTTAAAGCCACTAATTCAGAAACACGTAAACCTGTATAAAGTAAAAAATAAGCAATCGCAATAGAACGCAGATTCCCAGAACGTTCTAACTCCCGAAATATTCGGTTTCTTTCATTCCGAGATAATGATTTAGGTGAAATATGTCTGGTGTGACGAATACCAGGATGCTGAACATTTTCGACCAGATGCGATTTCTGACAATATTGAGAATAGGCGATAATAGAACTAAACTTAGGGTGTATTGTTGTTGCTTTATTTCCTTTATCTTGTAAATGTTTAATATATTGTTGTACATCATAACGAGTTAGTTGCTTTAAACTACTTCCTTCGAATCTTAACCATTTTTCAAAATTAGTCATATGTCTTATATAATCTTTAATAGTCGTTTCCCGTTTACCTTTTTCTAAAAGATAGTCTTTAAATCTATCGAGTTCTGCGTCACTTTTTTTCAACGTTATTCCCCCTGTATTTATCTCTTTTTCTATTAATCATACTAAAAAGTGACGCAGAATACATATTCTGCGTCATAATATTTCAAACTTTAAAAATTCTATTCTCTTAAAAAACACCACACCCTGTAATGATTTCTTCTGTACTTAACAAAGTAGCTTCTTGAATTGTGACGTTATTCTTTTTCATAAAAGATTGTACAGCATGATAACCTACGGCATAACCTGCGCCAGGTGCTAAGCCTACTGGTGCATAACCCTCTTTTTTAGCAATTTCATCCCCAAACATGTAACTATTAACTTCATCAAATCCTTTTAAATGAAAACCATCCCGAACAACATGAATCGAATATTCGAGTTCTTCTTCATCAATTGAGGTAACCCAAGGACCTAAATGTTCCTCACCGAACAACTCAGTAGCAAATGAATCTGCAAGCCCTTCAATGACTAAATACTCACCCAATGTCACGTCTCCATGATTCCAATCGAAATAAGAAAAACGGAGGTTATGATGAAATTCATGGGCAATAAGCGCGGGTATTCTCGGAACATTATAATCGTTTGGATGAATGGTTATAGTGACATACCCAGGTATTCCTCCGAAACCACAATAGCCCTTTTGATTTTTTAGTTTTTCAGGATCAGCAATATACATTCCAAACTTTAATTCTTCTGCAGCTACTTCTAAGTTGGCGGCTTTCGAAAATTCTATGCATCTTTTTAATGCTTTTTGAGCGATATCTGAAGCTTCTATTACTTTTAAATCATCTAATGCTTTTCTTGCTATATTACTTTCTTTTATATCCAGATATCCTAACATTTGAGTTGCCATCATAACATCATAACCATTTTTTTGTTTAGCTTTAAGTGGCACATTGATTGTGTTCCACATACCCTCAAAAGGCTTCATCATCGTGTATCTAAAGAAATTTTCTCTCTTTTCGAGAGGTAATGAAAGTAAAGTTTCATATTGATTTAAAGTATCTTCCATATATATTTTCATTTTAATCACCTCTTGTTTATATATTTTTCATTAAATTCATAAGACAGTTTAAGCGTATTTAATATGACATTTTCATTTTCAACATTCTCTAATTGGTTTAAAGATAAAAGTAAGTACTCTATACAAGTATACATTTCATCAAGCTGCAGTCTTATTTCTCTAATATCAAGTTCATGTAATGGAAAAGACGCTATAGATTTTAACCTTCTGCCTAATATTTTTAGAGTGAGAACTTTAATTAAGTCTAGTAAATCTTCATTTGATAAATTTATGTGTCCTATTTCATTTTTCTTTGGAGTAATCAAATTTAAATCACAATAATATCTTATTGCTCTTTCGGTCAAACCTGTGGCTTTTTTGACATACCCCGTCGTTACCAGTTGAATCCACCTCCTAAGATTAACTTACTCTATCACGTTGCGTTAGAGTCAAGGTGATTATCAATTTTTGATATGAAAAATAGCCCCTTCAATATCGAAGGGAGCTCTGTATTTAATAAACCTCAAGCAATTTCATTTCCATTAAATACGAACAACATAATTATATATAACTGTCATCTAGTGAGTGGCTCAAAAAAGAAGGAATTCTTGCCGTGCCCCTGTAACGGTGTATATGTTTCTTCTAAATCTTGATCTGATAAATTATTTTTTATTCTAGGATAAATCGTATCTTGGATGCTTGGCATAATTAACTCCTTATATAAAATTTTATAATTCTAAATTATTTATATAATAAAATAGGAACCTATCATATTTCCTGATAGGTTCCTTCCTTAAATGGGAAAAATTTCAGATGTGGCGGGTTATTCTTCGAATCGTTTCCGTACCCCTTAGCATTATTAGCTGTTGAGTTTCCTGCTATATCTAAAACCTTTCCACTATGTTTTGATTCAATAACATAATGCCCATCCGCTTCACGATGAAAGTACCAGTATTCAGAAGGTGCCTCGCCAAGCCACTCATATTGTTGAATATTGGCATTATTACCTGTTTGATTTCCTGATATGTCTATAACCTTACCACTATTTACATTAATCATTGCATAATAATTGTTATCTAACGGATGAAGAAAAAACCTTTCAGAAGGTGCATCTGCGAGATATTCATATTGTTGAACATTAGCATTATTACCTGTTTGGTTTCCTGATATGTCTAGATATTTTCTACTGTTTTTATTTTTAAACATATACTTCATACCAACTTTAAACGTCATTGATTTTCCCACTCCTTTTAAATTTAATAGTTTCAAACCAGATATTGCTAGTTGATAATAACAGAAAATTGGAAAATCTGACATGGTTGTATATTGAGAAATACTTTCCTCGGAATGATATAGTGTCCTCTAATAAAAATTCTCTGTAAAAGTGAATCAAAAGGTACAGCTTTTGGTACGGTATAAACTAAGATAAAAAGAGTGTTCCTAAATGTCAAAATCCGAATTTTGGAACGCTCCTAAAATATAAATACCTTCAGGCACACATTTCCTCTTTAAAAATCCACCTGTTTAAAAAGGTATACCTTTACAGATACATAGAAACCTATGAAAATACACGTCTATAAATGTCTATTTCTAATTTTACAGACATCTTTTTATTACATATACCTTTACAGACATTATTGGTATAATTAACAGTGAGGTGTAGCTGTCACTTTAGGAGGTAATTTGCGCTTATTTTAAGCGTTATTTTGCACTATAAGTAAACATAAATAAGCCCAATTTCTCACATTAAAATTGAGAAATTGGGCTTTTATCGTTACTCCGGAAAAGCGCCCGATTGTTGAATACTGATTAATTAAAAGTAGCATAAAATCTAAAGTAACTTTCATTTAAAACTCCATGTTTATAGAGTTTCATTTTTACGGGTGTTAATTTGATAAATTCATCCGATTAGAAGGACTTCATCACCCACATGAATTTCACCTGTTTTTACCACCGAAGCATAAACGCCAAAATGATTATTTCTTTCCTTTACAACCGTTTTGAGTAACGTCGAATCTCTCTCTGTATTATCAGGATCAACAGTAATAATCATACACCTTTCACAATGTCTTTTTAATTGAATTTCTACTTCTCTTCCTATTTTCATTCGTTTACCAAACCACTTTTCCTCAATAAATGGGATTTTTTCTCTTAATGTTATAAGTAAATTAGGACGAAAACGTCGATGATTAACCTCTGCGTTTCCCCATATTGCTGTTAATTTATCTAATGAGGCATCGGTTACTAGTTGAATGTTTTCTTCCTCAATGGCTCCCAAAGGTACATGCGAAGGGGTATATGTAATCGGAGAGATTTTTCGTTCTGACTTGTATTCTATTTCTTTAGTAAGTTCTTCATCCCCCCAATCGATAACCTTACCTTCAGGTGTCGTTATTTCGACTTTAGGATATTTCTCCATTAACTCTTCTCCTACAAATCTTGCTCTATATCGAACCATTTCTGGGAATTGTGTAATTGTTAAAAACTTTCCTTGTCTTGTATCATCTAAAAAAGCATGACTGCGATCTCCATACAAACCATATTCCATAATTTTAGTTTGATTTACATTCTCTCCATGAAAAGATTTTACAGGATGGCGAACAATTTCCTTAATATGTCCGATTAACATTTCATTCACTCCTTAATAATTTCCCTATTAAAATTTTAACAAAAAAATAAGTTAAATCAGCTTTTGCTCCACAAAATGCCCAATACAAAAAAGCGCCTCCTTACTTAAGAATAGCACCCATTTGTTGAAGAACTAAAGTTCTTTTTCCATTGAAACAACTTTAATATTTATGCCGTTTGGTTTATGTACGATATCTTCATCAAAAACATGATAACCTATGGAACTATATAGCTGTATGTTCTTAGGTACAGTCATTCTGACCTTACAGAAAATTGTAGAAACCCTGATATTAATTGCATAGTCCTCTAAGAATTTTAGTATCATTTTTGCAATGCCTTTGCCTTGTTTTTCAGGAATAACCGACAACCGATAAAAATACAAACCCTCATCTTTTACTTGGAATCGCACCATTCCAACTGGATGATTTTCTTCATAAGCAATAAATGCTTTTTCCCCTTTTTCTAGAGCAACTGAAATTGACTTAACAGTTTCTTCTAAAGCACTTGATGGTGGGATTACATTCTCATATTCCTTAAATGCTTTAATCATTAAGTCATGAATTACTGGTGCATCAGAAGATGTAGCATGTTTTATTAACATATTCATCCTCCTTATCGTAATAATTATTCATTATAATTTATTTTTATACAAAATAGAAGGGTTAAATATTTAAATTACGTTATTCAACAATCTGGCCCGATTGCTGAACAAAGTTAAAAAAGCACACATATTATTATTTGTTCCAAAACTCGTATGTTTATGAACAGA
>NZ_JAJJBY010000049.1:0-17541 GCF_022625245.1 Bacillus sp. TL12
CTCACTTGCTCCCTCTGTTTTAACTTGGCATGGGGCCAAAAAGGGCACTGACCGCTTCTACACATGGGCAGATCCTCTCTTCCTCCCCCAAAAGAAAGGTTTTAGGTTTTCCTATATCAAAACTTCATAAGCTCTATCCCTTCTGGTAAAACACTTTCCGTTAAAATCTGTAGTTCCTTCACACGATCCATTACATAGGAAGAACGCTTCACAAGCTCTGGATCAATGTAAGCAGGGTGCGCCATTACCTCTACTATTTTTCCGTCCTGCACACGCTCTTTTAATGTAACAAAGTAATCTTCCTGTACACCATTACTATAGAAATCACTATAAAACACATCAGAAAATGGACGCACTGCTCTCTCTTCAGCGCAGCGGCGGATTGGTACATTATATTTTTCTGCCAATCGCTCCAAAACATCATGCAAAATCGGTAATCCATGTACATGATGATGACTATCCAAATGCGTTGGTGTTAATCCATAAGATAAAAACTTCTCAATTTGGGCAGTCCACTCTCTTTCAACCTCTTCAGGATTTATATTTCCTTCTCTTACAACACCTTGCTTATGAAACAATCCATCTTTACTTACAAGAGACGGAATATTTGCAAGAAGAGGTTTTCCTGCAGTTAGAACGAGATGCACCCCTACTCCTAATGTCTTATATTCTTTCGCTAAGCGTACTGCATGCTCCGTCCCTGGCATGTTCATCATCATCGTCGTAGAATTCACAATTCCGTTTACATGTCCTTCAATAATGCCGTAATTTGTACCTTCTGTAAGACCAAAATCATCTGCATTTACAATTAATCGAATCATAGATTTTCCCTCCTACTATACGTATCCATCTTGATTTACTAACATATAATCCGCTGCTATGAAGAATAAAAAGTGACCTACACTCATTTTCTCTTTTTGTTTTAACTTAGCATAGGGCTAAAAAGGCTCTGACCGCTTCTATGCATGATCGGATCCCCTCTCCCCACCTAAAAAGAGAGATTTTATGTTCGTTTTTCAATTTATATTTATATAAATTGAAAAAAAGCGGGCTGAGTCAGCACCGCTTTTTATTTCTCCACTTTTTTGAAGAACTGCGGAAGATATTCTTTATGTGCTTCCAACATTTCATCTAAAATTTGTTTTGCTACTTTATCTGATGGTACAAGTGGATTAATTGTCATAGCAAGCAGCGCTTTATGATAATCACCTGTAACAGCAGCTTCAATTGACGTACGCTCAAATGATTTAATTTGCTGAACTAAACCGCGAACAGGAACCGGTAAATCACCTACCGCAATCGGCTTTGGACCATCCTTCGTAATGATACAGTTTACTTCAACAGCAGAATCGTGTGGCAAGCTTGCAATGGTACCGTTGTTTCTTGTATTAACAGGTTGAATATCACCTTTATTATTATAAATAGATGTAATTAAACTACATGCTGCATCACTGTAGTACGCTCCTCCGCGTTTTTCTAATTGCGGTGGCTTAATATCTAAATTCGGATCTTTATATAATTCAAATAAGTCATCTTCTAATTGTTTCACCACTTCTGCACGTGTGCCTTTTTCAATAGAAGCTTGTTTTTCTTCTTCCAGCATTTCACGTGTTTTATAGTAGTAGCGATGGTATGGACATGGAATTGCACGAAGTCCGCGAATGAAATCTGGCTCCCAATCAAGCGCAGCGATGTTTTCCATCGTAATTTGCTTTTCTGGATCTGTTACAAGTTCTAATACACGGTCCATCACACTTACTCCATCTAAATATACATTTAATCCGTAGACCATGTGATTTAAGCCAGCAAAGTCAACATGTACACGGCTTGCATCTACTTCAAGCAGCTTTGCAAGTCCCATACGAATACCAATTGGAACGTTACATAATCCCACTACTTTTTTGATACTTGTATAACGAAGTACAGCCTCTGTTACCATACCAGCTGGATTTGCAAAGTTAATCAGCCAAGCGTTCGGACAAAGCTCCTCCATGTCTTTACAAATATCCAAAATAACAGGAATCGTTCTCAATGCTTTGAATAAACCACCAGGACCATTCGTTTCCTGACCGATTACATCATATTTTAATGGAATTGCTTCATCTTTCGCACGTGCCTCTAATAAACCAACGCGAAGCTGTGTTGTTACAAAGTCAGCATCCTTAAGTGCAACGCGACGATCAAGCGTTAAATGAATATCAATTGGTAAACCAGCTTTTTTCACCATACGTTTCGCCAAGTTACCAACAATTTCTAACTTTTCTTTTCCCGCTTCAATATCTACTAACCAAATTTCACGAACTGGTAGTTCATCATAGCGCTTAATAAATCCTTCAATTAACTCTGGTGTATAACTAGATCCACCGCCGATTGTAGCAATTTTAATTCCGCTCATACCTTATTCCCCTTTCGCATCAAGCTTTTTATAAAGATCGATAAATTCCGCTGCTAATTCTTTCACAGTCATTGAATTCATTAAATGGTCTTGTGCATGAATTAAAAGAACACTAATTTCTGTTTTTTCGCCTCTTGCTTCTGATTGTATGAGCTCTGTTTGGAAATGATGTGCTTCATTAATCGCTTCTTTCGCTTTTGTCATCGCTTCATCTGCTTCTTCTAATTTCCCCTGTTTTGCATATTGCAGTGCCTCCATCGCATAACTTCTTGCGTTACCACTGTGTAAAATTAATTGAAATGGAATTTGTTCTGCTGTAGTCATCATAAATACCGCCCTCTCTATTAAGTTCAACCGACTTGAAATACCCCTTCAGTTTGAACGTGTCTATTAAAATATTATTTTCTTAATTTTATTTTGGTGTTCTTCTAGATGTGTGCCATCTTTCTGAACAAGATATAAAATTGATTGTTCTCACAGGCTCATTTCACCTGTGAGAACAATCATATATTACATAGGTACGGATTGATTATTTCCTTGTGCTGCTGCTTTTTCAGTTTTAACGATAGAACGGTCACATAACACAACGAATGGATAGTAAATTACCATTGCAATTACAAAGTTTAATAACTGTAGAATTGCACCAGAAATGTGTCCGCCCGTTACAAGGTAACCACTAATGATCGGTGGTGTTGCCCATGGAATCATCGCAACTGTTTTTGGCACAAATCCAAGAGATATAGCTGTATAAGAAGTAATTACTAGTACAACTGGTACCACAATAAACGGAACGAATAAAATTGGGTTTAAAATAATCGGTGTACCAAAGATTACTGGTTCGTTAATGTTAAATGCACCAGGTCCAATTGATAATCGGGATACCCCGCGCAATTGAGCACTTCTTGCTACAATTAATACAACGACTAAGAATGCTAATGTTGCACCAGAACCACCAAGATATACGAAAGTATCAAAGAATGGTTTTGTAATAATGTTTGGCACATCAAATGAAGACACACCATCTTGGAACATCTTGATATTTTTTTCTAATGCTGGTAAATATAATGGTTCAATAATCCCACCAACAATGTTTGGACCATGTAAACCAAAGAACCAAAGGACGTGAACAAGAATCACAATTACAATCGCACTTGGCAATGTACCTGCTAAACCTTGTAATGGTAATTGAATTGTATTAAAGATAAATTCATGAACGCTTGTACCTGCTAATTTCACTGCTAATTGAATACCTGCAACTACTGTTAAAATAACAAATGCTGGAACTAATGCCGCAAATGATCTTAAAACTGCTGGTGGTACTCCGTCTGGCATTTTGAAAGTAATTTCTCTTTGTACAAAGAAACGGAATGCTTCAGTAACAAGAAGTGCCACAATGATTGCTACGAATAAGCCTTGTGCTCCTGTCCAAGCTAAGTTTAATCCGCCCTCTTTTGGTGTTGTTGGTGTAAAAATAATTAACGTACCAAATGAAATAATACCCGCTGACAATCCATCAACACCGTAAGATTTTGCTAAGTTATAACTTGTTGTAAATGCGATGATTAATGCTAAAATTGCGAAAGAACCTGTCCACATCCCACCGCCGACGTCTTTCCAAACTTCTCCGAATGTACCTTTCATGAAGTTTTGGAAAGCTTCAGATGGAAAACCATTAATCAGTGATGCAAAGGCACCAACTAAAATAAGCGGCATAACTGCAATAAAGCCATCACGGATCGCAGCTAAATGACGTTGTGACCCGATTTTACCAGCGACTGGAACAATATATCTTTCCATAAATGCAATAAACTTTTGCATTGTTTCTTCCCCCCTAATTATTTTTTAAGTGTTAATGCGTGATCTAAAACTGCCTCTCCATTCATCATGCCGTAGTGCATTGGATTAATAACATCAATCCCAACGTTCTTCTCGTCAGCAAGCGTTTTCATAGAAGAAAGCATATAACGAACTTGTGGTCCTAGTAATAACACGTCTGCTTCATCAATGTTGTTTTTCACTGCATCCCCAGATACAGCCCAAATCTTTCCTTCTAATCCGCGAGCTTTTGCAGCTGCTTCCATTTTTGTAACTAATAAGCTTGTAGACATTCCTGCTGAACAACAAAGTAAAATATTCATTAATAAGTCCCCCTATGCATGTAAACTATTTTTGTTATTTATTTTTCTTTACGCCTTTTATTAATGCAATTGCCGTGCCAACTTTTTAAACCGCCTAAAATTAACGTTTTTTCCTGTGTTTTCATTGTGTGTTACCGCTTTCAAAAAGTGTGTTATCCAAAATATTGATAGTGTGTTATAAAACAACACGCTTGTAACACATATCTGTATGAAAATAGATTAGTGTTTAGTTGTCTAGTTCTGTGTAGAAACAAAAAATAAAATATTTTTATAAATAAATTTTATTTTTTATCGAAAAATAGAAAAAAACATTCATTTTTTCTACGTAAGAAACCATTTGTAAAAAAGAGATTACTAATAAAGCAATATTTTAAGGTATGTGGCAGACGAAAAATAGTCATTCACATACCTTAAAATATATCTCTATATAGTGAAGCTTCAGTCACCTGGGTCCTTACTGCCCGTTAATGCGGGATAAATGTTTTTTCTGTCCTTCATTTTTATCCCTCTATTTCAACTGCTTATTCAATCCCTCAATTTTTTTCTTCCAATATATTGTCATCGCAAACCATATAATGAAGTAAATAACGATAAAGCTACCTGTGCAAATGAGAATCGGAATGAGATGATTTGGAACCCACCCAATCCAAATTGCAATCGGCAAGAATGTTCCTAGTAAAATGATAAAGTGAATGATTGTTTGCTTTAAAATGCCCCATTCTTCTCTCTCAAATACAAAAGAAGCAAACGAGAAGATTAACCCTACAATATTTGCTATTGCAAGGTGGGTAAGCAATGTCTTTGTCTGTAATACATCCATTCCATTTGCATAACCAATTCCTAAAAACAATAAACTATACATCATCGCCATCGCCATTCCTGCAATCACTTTGGCGCCTATTCTATCAAACAATGTAACCATGTCCCTAACCTCCTCCTATATTTAAAGCTTCTTTAATAAGCGGTACATATTTTCTTGAAACGTATTCTTTCATTCCATTTGAAAAGTGTGCACACATACTACCGCTAAAAGACATTTCAAAGCTTGTTACATGCTGCAAATTAGCAAGTGTCGACTTTGAAAATCGTACAAAGCGATCACCCTGTAATTTTGTTTCTAGCTCATACAAACGTGATTTCACCTCAAGACTTCCTTTCATCGTTTGCGCCATTACCTTTCGATCCTCTGCATAAAACCAATAAATATCTTTTAGTTCTAACAAATAATATTGCTGCTTCGACATCCCAACAATCTGCTTCACATTCCTCCCTTCTATTCTTTTTAAAAGGTGCTGAACTTCATCTGTCACTTCTTTTGCTTTGACAATAATCTCTATTTCATCTTGTGATGGATTTAATTCAAAGTGAATTTTCACCGCCTCCCACCTCCCTTACACCTTTATTTTTACATATATTTCAAAAAAATAAATAGTTTGGTACATAAGTGGTATTGTTTTTGTCATAACGGACTCTTTTTCAACCATAAAAAAACCTTGCATACGCAAGGTCTCATTCTTTCGTTGACATTTTTTTATATAACGCTACAAATTCACTCGCCAATTCCTTCACCGTGATCGCATTCATTAAATGATCTTGTGCATGAACCATGAGCAGTGTAATCTCTGTTTTGTCCCCGCCAGCTTCTTTTTGTATCAACTCTGTTTGCAAGCGATGTGCTTCTTGCAGTTCTTGTAAGGCCTCTTGTAATTTTGCCTCCGCTTCTTGAAACTCTCCGCGCTTTGCATAATCAATGGCCTCCATCGCACAACTTCTTGCATTTCCCCCGTGTAAAATTAAATGAAAAGCTTGCTTCTCTAATGTATCCATCTTACTTCCCTACTCCCCCTTTTTCTTCGGCTACTTTTTGTTTATCCCACATTTTCAAGAACGGTAAATAAAGTGAAACTTTAATCAGTGGGGGTTTTCTTCATCCCCCACTGATTATTAGTTGAACCAATCGGGCTTTTACGGGCAGTTGATCCCCCACCTACCTTCCTCGTTTCTCTCTGAATCTTGAGGTGGGGGTCTTACTGCCCGTTAATGCGGGATAAATCAAGAATGCGAGTATAAAGTTAACAATTTATAAGACAACACCTGGAATTTTCCCACCTGATCCTAAATATCCACTAAAAAGAATTGGCGTTGTCCACGGTACTGCCGCACCACTTGGCCGAGCAACAAGCCCCCATTCCATTGCGAAATAAGAAACAAATGTCATAACGACTGGAACAAGTATAAATGGAATGAGCAAAAGTGGATTCAGTACAATCGGCATTCCAAACGTGACCATTTCATTAATATTAAAAATACCTGGCGCAATTGATAACCGGCTTAAACTTTTTAATTGCTGACTTCTTGCGAATAATAACATTGCTACAACAAGTGCAAGCGTAGCGCCGGAGCCACCTGTATAGATCCATAAATCAAAGAATTGTGCTGTTATCGTATTCGGTATATCTTTTCCCGCCTGAAAAGCAATGCGGTTTTGATCCATAAGTGATAACCAAACCGGGCTCATAATCTGTAAGCGATTCCAAAAGTAGCTATTAAAGACATTATATTAAATGTTGCACTAACTGGATACCCTAACGCCTTCTGCCAATTCCCACCAAATAAACTTTCCATAAACTCATTGTATCCGGGTATTGGTAAAGCACTAATAATAAGAAAAAAAGAACCAATAATTAAAAATGGCATCGTTAAAATAATTCCATCACGAATCGCTTGTAAATACCTCTGCCACGCAGCAAAGCAAAATATTCATTTTACTTCCCTCCCTTATTGAATGAACCTAGGTAGCTACTAGATTACAAATACGTATGTCTAGATTTCATACCGTATACCACGCATAAAAACAAAAATCCCTCCGTTTTCGCGCTATTCCATCTATCCGTATTTTCCTAGTAAACTGCCTCACAAATCGCTATAATAATTCAGTATGATTTTTTTACATTAGATAGGAGGAGATATATGATGAAGGCTTATCGTTTTCCAATTATTTTATTATCTTCCATCCTGATTGGTGGTTTCATTGGTTATTTCATGGGTACCGATGCAGTTGCTTTAAAGCCGCTTGGTGACATTTTCTTAAACTTAATGTTTACGATTGTTGTACCTCTTGTGTTCTTTAGCATTGCTTCCTCTATTGCCAATATGGATGGATTAAAACGTTTCGGAAAAATTATGTCTAGTATGGCAGGAACTTTCTTATTTACAAGTATTATCGCTGCAATTTTTATGATTATTGTTGTAAAAGTATTCCCGCCCGCACAAGGTGTTGTATTAGAATTAACACAACCTGATACAGCGGAAAAAAGCATTAGCGTTGCTGATCAAATTGTTGGCATCCTTACAGTATCAGATTTCTCGAAGTTACTATCTCGTGAAAATATGCTAGCTCTTATTTTCTTCTCTATTTTAATGGGGGTAGCAACTTCAGCAGTTGGAGAAAAAGGACAACCATTCGCTGCATTTTTACAAGCTGGTGCAGAAATTTCAATGAAAGTTGTCTCTTTCATTATGTACTATGCTCCAATTGGACTCGCTGCTTATTTCGCAGCTTTAGTAGGAGAATTTGGACCACAGCTTCTTGGAACATATTTCCGAGCAGCAATGGTATACTATCCTGCTTCTATCATATACTTCTTTGTCTTTTTCACATTTTACGCTTACCTTGCAGGACGCAAGCAAGGTGTACAAATCTTTTGGAAAAACATGGTTTCTCCTACAGTTACATCCCTTGCGACTTGTAGTAGTGCCGCGAGTATTCCAGCAAACTTAGAAGCAACGAAAAAAATGGGTATCTCTTCTGACGTTCGTGAAACAGTTGTCCTTCTTGGTTCTACACTTCATAAAGATGGATCTGTTTTAGGTGGCGTTTTAAAAATTGCTTTCTTATTTGGGATTTTCAATATGGATTTCTCCGGTCCAAAAACATTAGCAATCGCTCTTGTTGTTTCTCTATTAGTTGGAACGGTGATGGGCGCAATTCCTGGCGGCGGTATGATTGGTGAAATGTTAATCGTTTCTCTATATGGCTTCCCACCAGAAGCATTGCCAATTATCGCAGCTATTAGTACAATCATTGACCCACCAGCAACGATGTTAAACGTAACAGCAGATAACGCTTGTGCCGTAATGACAGCGCGCCTTGTTGAAGGTAAGAACTGGGTTAAAAGTAAATTTGTATAATATAAAGTAAGAAAAAACAGGGGCAGTTTTCAGGCAGGCCCCTGTTTTTTGTCATTGTTTGTTAGAATGTCGATATCCTTTGTCGAAACGCCGATATAATTTCATTTACTATTTTCTCATCAACCAACTCTTTCACGAATCAGTCTCCTTCAACATCCTTCGCCACAAATTTGTTATAATTTTCACAAAGTTTCCACAATCCTTCCCCCTCCTTCGTACTATAATCATGTATGGAAAAGGAGATGGAGATCATGACACAAAATGCCCCAGAATTTAAAATTTTGCAAAGCATCGCGTTTCTTGCTGTTGTTTTACAAAGTTCTTTACTATATACAATGAACCAAGGAAATATTCTACTAGAACAATCTCTCATTATTGGAATGCTATTCAACCTCGCAAAATTTTCAGCACCAGCATTCATCTTTATTGTTGGATTTCACTTAATTCGTCAGTATACAAAACAACTGGTATATAAAGAATACATATACGAAAAAACGGCACATCTACTTACACCTTACTTATTCTGGTCTATCATTTATTTATTTATTTACAACAACGGAGTCCGTTACCATGCAAAGCGGAATAAAAAGCCTATTTCTTGGAACAGCTGCACCTCACCTTTGGTATGTCATCATGATGTTTCAAATTCACTTGCTGTTCCCCTTGTTATGTACTTTATTTTATTGGTTTCAAAAACGAACACATAATCAGCATGACATTTACAAATATATGACTGCTTTTTCCATCATATATTTTCTGTTAATGTGGTATTCTTCTCACTATATTTTTAATGGAGAAAAACTAACAAGCTCAGCAATCTTACAATATACGGATCGATCCTTTTTCTTCTATTCATTCTACTTTGTCATGGGAGGAATTGCAGCGGTAGCACTGCCGGCTTGGCGTTTATTTGTCATGAAGCATATGCCACTAATAACAACCTTATTTTTTATTCTCTTCCTATTCATCAACTATGAACTATTTAGCTTTTATGGTGTAGATTCTATTCACCTTACTGTATCTACCTATTTAAAGCCATCTATGTTTTTGTACATTGTATGTGAAATTTTAATACTATACGCACTATCAATCATGATTGTTCAGCGACGAGGAGCGTTATATAAAACATTACGTTTTATCGGAAGCTATACGTACGGAGCCTATTTAGCACATTTTTTCTTTTTACAATTCATTACGAAATTATTATCTCTATTTACAGTACAAGCTAATACAATTCAATATAGTCTATTGCTATTTCTTCTAACGGCAATATTCTCTATCATCATAATGGTTATATGCAGCACGATTCCATTCCACACATGGATTACAGGCCCTTCTCCTACACCTGCCTTAAAATGGCCAACGCTTATCCCCTTGTTACCATTATTAAGAAGTAAAAAATAAAAGAAGCAAGCTTCTCTCTATTCAGAAGCTTGCTTCTTTTTCTTTCTTCTCTTATAAATAGCAAATAAAACCCCACTTGCAATCGCTGCAGAAGCTGCTGCCACCCGTTTATCTATCATAAACGGCTTAGTGCTCTCTTCTTTTTTCTTTTCTTTTTCATCATAAGGAACGCGGTGCCCTCTAATTAATAGTCTATGTGTATTCACACCATATGGCGTGCATGTAATTAATGTGGCATAATCTTGATCCTTCACAACTGCTAAGTCATCGATTTCAGTTGGTAGCACAACTTTAATTTGATCGACCTTGTACGCGAGAACTTTATCTAGTGAATGAATATAAAAAATATCAGATTCTACTAATTTATCTAAATCAGTAAATAATACTGCAGAAGGTAACCCGCGATGACCAGTCAAAATGGTATGGGTACTTTCTCCTCCCACTGGTAAGGATGACTTTTCTATATGACCTACCCCGCGGCTTAAAACCGCTTCAGAGGTGCCATGATAAATCGGAAGCTTCACATCAATTTTAGGTATCTCAATATACCCCATTACTTCTCCTAAATTTAACACATCTACATATGACCTCGAATTATCATCTTTCTTTTCACTAAATGGATCTGTAAAAGATTGAGTTTCCTTTTGAATCTTTTCATTATATTCCTTCGCTTCTCTTTCTCGGCGTTCGATCTCTTCCTTCTTCAGCGCCAATACTTTTTTATCATACGTACTAACTTGAGAATAATGCGCTCTTGTCGCGAGCCAATTACTTACAGTCGGGTATAAAAAAATACTAAGGCCTACTAAAAAAACACATCCAAAAATGATATTACGCTTCATAATATGCCCCTTTAAGTATGCTAAAATGTCGAAAAGAGGAAGCCGTTTGCTCTTCCTCTTTTCACATTATATCACTATATTTCTCTATAACCTTAGTTTTTTACTGGTTTCTTTCTGAAAAGCACAAATGCTGCTCCACCCATTACCAAAAATCCTACTACATTGAACTACCCCCACCTATCTTCCTCGTTTCTCTCCGAATCTTGAGATGGGGGTCTTCCCGCTACATTTTGATCAATTATCCATTTTCAATTTCGTCTCAGCTAAAAGCGGCAATACATTATCAAAAATATGCGTGTCTTTCTCTTTCCCAGCTACATATCCCCCATAAAACCTGCTAAATACATTGTCATTCCGAAATTCACTCATACGTTCATACAATGCTTGAGCAAACTTCACATCTCCTGCTTGTAATACATATAGAATCGTTATCCCATAGGCTGACGGTGATTCAAAATCTACTACTGGTTTCCCTGTTTCTAAATTATAGCGGCCATATAGCTTTCCATCTTTTCGGAATGACTTTTTAATAAAATCTAAATATGCTTCTGAAGAAATTCCGCCTAAACTACGATGATACGCAACATACGATTGATCAATCATATTCACCTGTTTTTCATATGTGAATGTGCCATCTTCTCTATATTCTTTCGGAAATGCCCAGCCCTTTCTTGGATAATCCGCTAAAAATTGAATCACTTCTTGATACTGCGTTTCTAAAATTTTTCCGTACTTTTTCATATAAGAGAATGCATTTGGATTTATGTAAGATGTCGTTAATATTTTATTCTTTATCCCCGTATCTGCGTCATAATAATCAACATAGTTTTTCCCTTTTTTATTATAACGAAGTACAGCATCACTCAATTGATCGGCAAGATATTTATACCGTTCTTCTTTATACATATCATAGGCACGATAAAGCTGTTCGATAATACGAAGATCATCAACAAGGGCATTCGTTCCGCTCTGCCTATCTCCTGTCTCAGAAACCTTCCATAACACAATATGAGTTGGGTGGATAAAATAATTTTGGATAACCTTTACTTGTTCATCAAACAATGCTTGATCTTCCATATCCAGCGTATATTGTAACCACAAACCTGCTGATTCTGACAATGCTTCGCGGCCGGTTGCCTCATTCGTTCCTACCTTTGAATCAGCTATTCGATATGTTGCAAGCGTCTCATTCTCATTCATCATATGTCTCATAATAAAATATTCTGTCCGATTTCCTTGTAGTGCAGTCCAAAAAACAATTCCACCTAAAACGATAAATAAAGTACATGCAATCCCTATATACAAACGTTTCCGCACATTTTCTCACCTCTATAATAAGACTAACCGTAATCTAGATAGAACATACAAAAACATTAAAAAAGACAATCCTTTAGATTGTCCCTCATTTTCTATCCTTTGCACACGTTAATTATCCTCTTTTGTGGGGCGGTACAGTGATTGCACAAGATGATCATATTCACGCCGTGTAATCTCTTTATTGTATAACTTTAATAACAAATCTTTATGCTCTTTCGAAAACGCCATTTTTCTAATGACTTCAGGATACATACAAACATCCTCTCCGTTTCACGTGGACTTCCAGCTTGTCCCTCTACAAATGAAATCCCCTTGATAGAACTAACGTTCGTATAAGCATTATAAAAGATTTTGTTCTAAAACACAAATGAAATATTTCCACCTTTTTTTGTGTTTTTTCTGAAGATTTCAAAATCATAATATCATATTAAGTTTTTAAAATACACATATATATTTGGCATTTTTTTGAATAATTTTTCCAGTCCAATCAGAAAATAATGGCAAAAATGAAGAGGAGTAGAGTTATGGATACTGTTACATTGTCACGGGCTTTCTTTGGGTCATCACTAGCATTCCACATCATTTTTGCAACCCTTGGAATCGGACTATCTTTGATGATTTTTATAAGCGAAGTATTATATCACTGGAAGAAGGATTCAGATTACGCTGTTATGGCAAAAAGGTGGACAAAGGCTTTTGCCATCCTTCTTGGCGTGGCAATTCCTACTGGAACAATCGTCGGTGTACAAATTTCACTTCTTTGGCCTGGATTCGCCAAAATTGTCGGACAAGTGATTTCTGTTCCGTTTCAGATTGAGATTTTCGCATTCTTCTTAGAAGCTTTGTTTATGTCTATTTACGTATACGCAGCAGATAAATTGCCACCATTTATGAGATTAATCTCACTTTTTTTTGTCATGCTTGGTGCGACTGCATCCGCCGTGTTAATTACTTCAGCAAATACATGGATGAATACACCAGCAGGCTTTTCTATGAATCCTGATGGCTCTGTTTTTAACGTTGACCCATGGAAAGCATTCTTTAATCCAAGCTTTTTCACAAGCTCTTTTCACGTTGTCATTACAGCTTATGCAACAGGAGCAGCCGTCATTGCTTCTATCGCTGGATTTAAATTATTAACACGAAATGTGAGCGCACGGGAGATTACTTATCATAAAAAAGGACTATTTTTAGGTCTTGTTGTTACTTTTATTACAGGCGCAACTATGTGGCTATCTGGACATGAATCAGCTATTGCCTTGCACGAACATTCTCCAGAAAAATTAGCATCAGCAGAAGCATTATTCGATACGACATCACATGCTCCCTTATCCATTGGCGGAGTCGTTGACCCTGCAACGCTTGAATTAAACTATGCACTTGAAATTCCAAACATGCTTAGCTTACTCGTTGGTTTAGATCCTAATACCGTTGTAAAAGGACTCAATGAATTCCCCAGGGAAACGTGGCCACCATTTTATACACATACATTGTTTAACTTAATGGTAGGTACGGCTGCATTCACATTCGCTGTCGCAACAATCGCTCTTTTATATTGGTACTTTATTTATCGAAAAAAAGGGGAAGAATTACCAAAATGGCTTCTATGGGCCACAGCTGCATGCGGACCGATTATGATGCTTGGTATTGAATTTGGATGGATTTTCAGTTGTAGTGGTCGTCAGCCGTGGACGATTTATGGAATGCAGCGCACAATGGATGCTGCTACGCGTGCTGATTTCGTCGGACCTTTATTTATTTTATTCATCATTTTATATATCGGTCTTGGTGTTTTAACAATTTTCGTACTACGGACGTTCTTTAGAAGACATCCATTGAAAAATGATCTAGGGCCACAAGGAGGAGATTCTCGTGCATGAGGCAAGTATTGCGATTATCATTTTATGGGCTCTTATTTTCGTATATAGCATTTTAGGGTCTATTGATTTCGGAGCCGGCTTTTGGGGCATGGTGTATGCGAAACATCCAACACTTGCTGCTAAGCTTGCCAATCGGTACTTATCGCCAACTTGGGAAGTAACAAATACATTTCTTGTCTTTGTTGTTGTCGCTTTTCTCGGTTTTTTTCCAAAAGCGGCCTTCACCCTTGCAACAGTTATGTTCGTACCAGTTATGTTAATTTTAGTACTCGTTGCCATTCGTAGTACATTTATGGTATTCGCCTATTCTGTCCCGAAATATGAACATCTGCTTCGTCTTATTTCAGGTATTACCGGACTCTTAATTCCAGCTTTATTAATCACCGTTTTACCTGTAACAGAAGGTGCTTATATTTCAACTACTGGTGGAAAAGAAGTTCTCCTATACGGAAAGCTTTTGTCCAGTCCTGTTATATACTGTTATATGCTATTCGGATTAACTTCTGAATTGTTTTTATCTTCTCTATTTCTAGCTGACTTTGCGAGAGAACAAGGATCAGAGGATTCGTATCGGCTTTACAGACGCAACGCCATCATACTTGGCCCCACAACGCTCGTTACAGCCATCATCGCTCTTGTTGTGATGGATCCAGAAACACATTGGCTCATGCAAGGATTAATTAAACAGTTTCCTTGGTTCACAGTCTCCATTATTTTATTTGTAATCGGGTATTCTTCTCTTTGGTGGACAAATAAAAAATACGATTCACTCGGTTGGCCACGCATCGCTGTTTTAGCAGTGGTTGCACAATATGCATTTGCAAGCTACGCTTATGGCGTCGCGCATTTACCATATATCATTTACCCGGACGTCACTGTATTTACAAGCTTTACGACGAAAGAAACATTCTATGCGTTGCTCATCCTCTATGCAATCGGCATCGCCATCTTACTTCCAGGCTTTATCTTCTTCTGGAATTTATTCTTAAAGGATCGAACATTCCTAAAGGAAAAATAATAATAGCCCCCTCTGCTACCGTCTTAGCAAAGGGGGCTTCTTCTATATTTAAGTTAGGTACACGTGGTCAATCAAGTAAAGAGGTGTTCGAAAGCAGTACATATCTCCCGCTATTTGCAGGCATTTGCACTCCCCCCTTAATTGAACGAAGGGGCAAACACCCTGAAAAATCTTACATTGAATTACTGATATAAATGACTACCAGTTTCTTTAAATTCTTCTGCTTTCTCTTTCATACCTTTTTCAATTGCTTCTGTTGTTTCTAAATCATTTTCTTTTGCATATTCACGAATGTCATGTGAAATTCTCATACTACAGAACTTCGGACCACACATGGAACAGAAATGAGCTGTTTTTGCTCCTTCTGCCGGTAATGTTTCATCGTGGAAATCCATTGCGCGTTCAGGATCTAAAGATAAGTTAAATTGATCGCGCCAGCGGAATTCAAAACGAGCTTTTGAAAGTGCATCATCACGCTGCTGCGCTGTTTTATGTCCTTTCGCAAGATCGGCCGCATGCGCCGCAATTTTATACGTAATAACCCCTTCACGAACGTCATCTTTGTTTGGCAGGCCTAAATGCTCTTTCGGTGTTACATAGCAAAGCATTGCGGTACCAAACCAGCCAATCATCGCCGCACCAATTGCCGATGTAATATGGTCATAACCTGGCGCAATATCGGTTGTTAAAGGTCCGAGCGTATAGAACGGTGCACCTTGGCAAATTTCAAGCTCTTTATCCATATTTTCTTTAATTAAATGCATTGGTACATGTCCTGGCCCTTCAATCATTACTTGAACATCATGCTTCCAAGCAATCTTCGTTAATTCACCAAGCGTTTCAAGCTCAGAGAATTGCGCTTCATCGTTCGCATCCGCAATCGAACCTGGACGTAATCCATCTCCTAAAGAGAAGGAAACATCGTATTGTTTCATAATTTCACAAATCTCTTCAAAGTGAGTATATAGGAAGTTTTCTTTATGATGGAATAAACACCACTGCGCCATAATCGAACCACCGCGTGAAACAATACCTGTTGTACGTTTTGCCGTAATTGGAATGTAACGAAGTAGTACACCCGCATGAATTGTAAAGTAGTCAACGCCTTGCTCTGCTTGTTCAATTAACGTATCACGATATACTTCCCACGTTAAATCTTCAGCAATGCCATTTACTTTTTCTAACGCTTGATAAATCGGCACTGTTCCAACTGGTACAGGCGCATTACGAATAATCCACTCACGAGTTGTATGAATATTTTTTCCTGTTGATAGATCCATAATTGTATCTGCACCCCAGCGCGTTGCCCATGTCATCTTCTCAACTTCTTCCGCGATAGAAGAAGAAACTGCGGAGTTCCCAATATTCGCATTTACTTTCACATGGAAGTTGCGGCCGATAATCATCGGTTCTGCTTCCGGGTGGTTAATGTTTGCTGGCAGGATTGCGCGTCCTTCAGCAATCTCTTTACGAACAAATTCTGGCTCTACCCCTTCACGAATCGCAACATATTCCATTTCAGATGTAATGATGCCTTGGCGCGCATAATGCATTTGCGTTACATTCGCACCTTTTTTTGCACGAAGCGGCTTACGTTCCATTTGCGGAAATACAGGTGTATGATTGGATGCAGCTTTCACACCATCATCTTCCGGTTTCATTTCGCGCCCTTCATACTCTTCTACATCTCCGCGCTCAACAATCCAACTACGGCGTGGCGTCGGAATCCCTTTTTCCAGCTCTACTTTGTACTCAGGGTCTGTGTATGGACCACTTGTATCATAGACACGAATTGGTGGATTTGGCACACCGTTTGTATCACTTTGCTCAATCTCACGCATCGGTACTTTCATACCTTCACATGGACCATCAACATAGACTTTCTTACTCCCTGGTAAACTCGACTTCAATTCAATTTGCTCAGCTGAAACAGATTGCTTCATAATTTGTGTTTCCTCCCCTTTATCATTTCAGGTGAATCTACCTCGTTTAGAACCTCCAACCAAATTCCAAACAATTCGATTCTAGCGTGATAAGGACAAAAGCTAGTGGCCAGCGCATGCCAAAATAAAAAGAGCCAGGTCCATAGTAAAACAAGGACCTGGCTCATAAAGACATCGTTATGTAAAGCCGTTAACTTCCCTACGCTGGTACGAGCCAGATCAGGTCCAAAGGGTTAAGAAGTTATCGCGCTTCTCTCTCAGCCCACGCTTTGCCGGGCACCCCTAGTTTATCACTGATTTAATTTTCAATACTTTCTTATCATACACGATAATCAGAAAAATGCAAAGAACCAAATTTTAATTTTCATTTGGCAAATTGCTGATATATACCAAAAAAAGATACCCCAGCTGAT
>NZ_JAJJBY010000050.1:0-16316 GCF_022625245.1 Bacillus sp. TL12
GATCCTATGCATAAATTCTATTCCAGTAATCACTTTTTTAGCTGTTTGCAATGATTTTAATCCAAGCATATTGAGGTGCCGTTCCGGCGTATTTATCCAAGTTTTTTTGTATTACCCAAAATATAATTAGAATTGCAGAGGTGTGTTTGATGACTAATATCGTTAAAATCAGAGCAAGCGTATTTATTCCAATGTCTTGGACTGAACCTAAGAAGGATGTTCAAACGGGAAATGTAATCCAATTTGAGGGTGACTCACGTGAATTTACACCTTACGCTGTAAACGCTATGCGTTCTAGGGTTGAACAAGAAGTAGTTGTAGATTTTTACAAAAAAGAAATTTTCACATATGCGAATACGGGTATAACAACAGAAAGAATCACAATTCCTGATGGTTCCGTTAATAAGAGAACAGGAAAAGCTAGTACGGAAAATATTTTGTGCACTGATGTTGTATGGGGGGCAAATGACGTCAAATTTACAATGAGTGCAAGTGCTAGCAACCCATTAAATGTATATGCACCTCCCGTTGACTATCTATTAACTGTACATGTCAAAAAAGATGGTACTGTTGAGATTCAAGGTGCACATGATGGATTCCCTTGTTTTGAATTTTATAAGCAAGTTAATTTTGGTCCATTTGAAAAAATTTATACACATGATTTCAGAGAAACTGGTGATACACCTGAAGCTCTAGGTGGAGAAATGGAGTATAGTTTTAAAAAGATATTATAAAGAACAATACAATACCCTTTTTATTAAAGAAGGCTAACCTCCACTAAATCGAAGATTTTGAAGAGGAATGCGCCTTCTTTTTTTGTTCAATCATTCACTTTGGACTATATAGATATGGTTTTTGTTGCAACTGTTTGTTGAAATGCCTTATCATGCTCAATAATAACCATTGTGGGGTTAAATTGTTGAATAAGCTCTTCAATTTGCATACGCGAATAAATATCAATAAAATTTAATGGTTCATCCCATATATATATGAGCTTTTTCACATAAACTTTTAGCGATAAGCAGTTTTTTCTTTTGTCCACCAGAATAATGAGATATATCTTTCTCAAATTGAATTCGATCAAAATCCATCTTACGTAGGATGGATTTAAATAAAGTCTCATCAATCTCGTGCTCTTCAATAAAGTCCGATAGCGACCCCTTCAAATGAGAAGTATCTTGTTGGACATAGGAAATGATGAGTCCCGAACCTAAATTAACTGAGCCTGTATGCTGTATCGGATGTCCTATAATTAGTTTTAGGATACTACTTTTCCCGCTTCCATTTTTTCCATCAAGTACAATTCGGTCACCTTGTTCAACTATGAAGCTAATTGGCTTATTCACTATTTGGTCATCATACCTAACAGACACATCAGCCAAAGCAACCAATTCATTTGACTGAAATTTCAATTGTTCTAATTTTAAGGACTCAGTTTTCTCCACATTTTTTAGTAATTTTGACTTTTCTTCAATAGCTTTTTGTTGTCTTGATTCAAGGTTCTTCGCTCTCTTCATCATCTTGGCCGCTTTATGTCCTACAAACCCCTTATCTAACTTAGATCCTGAATTCCTTGTTCCATTTTTGGAAGCTTCCACTTGATGAGACCAACCTGCTGAACGCTTTGAAGCTTGTTTTAATCTCCCTATGTCTTTTTGTAGACGCTCATTTGTAGCCTCTTCGTATTCCTGCTGTCTATCAAAATTTAGCTTCCAAGAAGAATAATTACCACTTTGAACTTCAATATTTGCTCTATTTATAGATAAGATATGGTCAACGCATCCATCTAAAAAGATTCTGTCATGTGAAATTAAAATAAACCCTTTTTTCTTCCTTAGATAATCCGAGACCATCTTTCGTGCATCAGTGTCTAGATGATTTGTTGGCTCATCAATTAATAGAAATTGACCCTCATTCAAAAACAGTGCAGCAAGCAATACCTTTGTCTGTTCTCCATTTGATAATGTTTTAAATGGTCTGTACATGACCTCCGCATCAACATTTAAATAGGATATTTCACGCAGAAATTCCCAATCTTCTGCTTGGGGACAAATTTCTTCAAGGATTTCATGAGTAAACTTGTTCTTATCCGAAACTGGGTAAGGGAAATAATTAAATTCTACCGAAGCAATAATCTTCCCACTATACTCATGATTTCCTAATAATAAATTAAAGAATGTCGTTTTACCTCGTCCGTTTCTACCGATAAATCCCAGTTTCCAATCTGTATCTATTTGAAAGCTTACACCTTCAAAAATATTATCAAAGCTACCTGGGTATGAAAAAGTTAAGTCTTGAACTTTTATCATTGACATAATAATTCCTCCTTTATATATCGAAACTTTTCATATAAAGTCGGAACATCCATCAATTTTTTAATTCCTCTATATAAGTTTGATGGATATTAACGACTTATATAGAGCATTACATGTGTAACAATAGTGTCTGAATTACTCATTTTTCTCTCTCCTTTATTTGTTAGGTTAAAGTTACGGATTAATAAATATCAATTTAGCTTTAAGAGAATAAAAAAACTCCCCTTAGATAAACAGATTTTTATTTTTTATCTGTCTACCTAAAGGGGAGCATATCAACATTAATCAAAATGGATTCTTTTTAAATGGACAATTCATGTAATAAAAAATCCAATCCAAACTCATTTAAAATTCTTCGATTAAAGAGATAAAGCATCGCATCATTTTTATAAACATCGCAATTTTGTTCAAAGCTTCACGTCTTTCTTACAAACATCGTGACTTTATTTCAAACCCACACATATGCATACATCGTTCGGAACCTCTATAACTTACATAATATCGTTTGAATAAAACTCAATATTCTGTCAATAATGTAGATAACATAATAATTTCTCCGTCCCCCTGGAGAGCCTTGAGCAGTTAGCTTTTGTTAACTGCCCTTTTTTGGTTATATTCACCATTAGTAACTATCATAATCACACCTTATAATATAGAGGATTTATTATGTCGGGTTGTTATACCCATTACCTTAGGAAACTAGGTTTTTGTTTTGTACAAAATGAAATTTTTATTAATTCTGTAGCTTTTGAATAAAGTTTGATTAAATTAACTTAATAAACCTTGACAAAAGAGAAAAATAAAAAAGCGTGTTTTGAAAAAAAGATTGTTCAAAACACGCTTTTTCTATATTCAATTGAATCATTCTATTATAAAAAAGTTTGATAATTTTTGTGTTCCTTGCTTCATTAAAGCAACCTTTAATGGAATAGCCTTATTTCTAAAGCAATACCCATTAACTCGTTCAGTGATTCTCTGGCTTGTTGTTATTAAAAACTAATGGTCGGGCAGTCGGATGCCGCACCAGCCACTTACATCGCATTGGCCATACTCATTATCACCCACTGCTACCACCGTGCCGTCAGCTTTAAGACCGACGGTATGGGCACAACCCGCCGCTATCGTATCTTTAGGCCACCGTTTCACCTTTAACACCGCTTCTTTCGGTGAAATGTAATCCATGTTTTACCTCCTTGAATATAAGCAACTGTATCAAAATAGATATTTTTATCAAACTTTATTATAAATGATCTGACTTTTTTATAAAAAATAATGCAGTTAAAAGCAATTAACACGAGTTATCTACTGATAATCCAATCTATGTTACCGGATAGTGTTGTAGGTTTTTTTCTTTGTTCTAAGCATATATTGTCGTTAAATTGTGTGTGAACTTCAAAAAACAAACAAAACAACCACCTTTTGGCGGTTGTTCGCGTTATTAGATCTATCACTTTACTTATAACTAAGGTCTTTCTTCACTTGTACCTTTTTCCAATTTAGATTATAAGTCGTATTCGTTTTTTTCATCAATGAATCTGACATAATCTCATCAAAACTAGCTAACTTTTGACCTAAAGGTATTATATCCTGTGATCTATTTCTAACATCGAAAACTGAAGAATCTCTATAATTAATTAACCAATGCATAATATTTGTTTTATCAGTAGTTTTTTTACCTATATTCGTCGGGATTATCAGAAATATGTGATAATCATTCGGATCTCTACTATCTGTTGTTGAAGCAATATAATAGGTTCCGCTAAGATCCTTTTGTTTTTTATCAAAAGCATTTGGGCCTGCACAAAAATCTCCTTCACATCCTGTAACTGTTTCTAAATCATCCATTTTTGAACTATCCCAACTAACATGATTTAACTGTAAAAAACCATCTAATAGAATTTTTTCATCATGTGTTAATTCTCTGTCTTTGGATGCAGAACCATTTGTTTCATTTGAACAACTTGCGAATAAAACAGTGAACATCAACGCAATATATAATACTATTTTCCTCATTTTAAACCTCCTTTAAATTAAGGAATAAAATACTATGTAAATTTATGATTCATTCAATAAATTATAACTTTCGGTATTAATTAAAGTTTACTCTCGTCATATACCTATACCTGCTGTCTTTGCAGCTCATCCCAGCTTCGACCATACAACTTAGTGTGTTGTTTAGTCAGAGAAGAGTTATTAAATTTCTGTTCTACGGGAGGTTTCATTTTACAAATAAAAGCGTGTTGTAAATCACCACCAGCCCTTACAGATATAATCGCATGAAATCTAGGTAATCTTGTCGCATCTTCGATTGAAATGGTTGGCTCTAGTCGGTGTCTGGACAACTCAAATGTTTTCATATGATCGTTAGCAAATAGAATTTGTTGTACCCCACCCACTTGCAAATTTTCCTGCAGAGAAGTAGGAAGCTTATTCCAATGATGGAATGCATATAGTGCACCAAAGCGTTCTTTACGTCCTTCGGTACTGATTCTCCCCATCAGTTTCGTTAATCCTTCTGTTGTGTACTGCTCCGGTTCATTAAACACCATAAAACAGCCATTCTTCTGCTCTTCTTTACTCATAAGCATACGTGTCATGAATGTTTTCAATGTAATCCAATGGACTAGTGTTTTAGAAGCCAATTCTCCTAATTTACGATTAGGAATACGGATGATTATTACCTTCCCTTCCATCATCCATTTTGCAAAATTCACCTCTTTCTTTGCTTCCTGCGAGAAGATATCAAATAAAGTATCATTACCGAAAAAGTCGTCCAATCGATTTAAAACAGGATCCGCCTTACTTCCTAATTCACTATTATCCCCCAAGATAGTAACTCGTTAGCTAGTCTTTGATTCCCTTTATGAATCAGTTGTTCAATTACCTCAACGCGGTATTCCTCGTTTTCTATCATTCGTTTGATACGAAATAACGAACCTTCTGCTGCCTTTGCTGCTGTTTTCAAATAACGTTTCGACCGTGCCATGCCCTCCATATCTCCAAAAAAGTCGATAACTTCATCCGCAAACCTGCTCGCTCCTTTTCGTCCTAACTTGGTAATCACTTCAGTAAGGTCCATAGGTACAATATAGTTTTCATCGCTCAAATCTATATCAATCACTTTATCCATTGGCAAAGCATCACGAATTCCATCTGCCATACCACGTTCCCCTTCTTCCACAATTACTTCAGGGATAATGGCGCTAATGCCATGTTGTAAGCAGCTATCAACAACACAATTCTTAATAGCGGTATCTTTCCCTGCTCCTTGTTGCCCGATAAAAGTATACCCGCGATACAATTCATCAGGATGTTTAATAGGAAAGTAGATAGGTATAGTCTGATCTTTTAATTCACTTTCACCTATATGTATACCATTTGAATCACACAGAACAGTTGGTATATCTGTTTCTACTTTTCGTTTTACGCTCAAAGCATCATGATACCGTCGTTGTAATTCTACAGTTGGCATTTGCAGCGCGATTTTGGTCATTTCATCGGTAGAAATGAGATTTACATTCCCGTTCGCTTTCGTTCGTTTAGAAAGATGTAACGCATTTAACTCTTCAATGACCTCTTTCTTTCTGCTTTTCATGTTAATTTTAACGCCGTGTAGTTCGTTATTTTCGGCTACCTCACTAAAAGAAAGAGATAAGGTTTCTCCTATTGTTTCTCGAGTTAGGCGATCTTTTGAATGTGCGGCTATACGTATATGACTCTTAAAGACAGGAATATTTAACTTTTCACGACTCGCACTACTCATGTGACGTGCATGGATTTCATCTTCTAAACTGAAAGGTTTCTCAATGACTTTGTTTGTATTGTAGGATTTACCGCCTTTAAAGAACGTATTGGTTAGAGCCGTGAATACATCCGTTACGAAGAAATTAATCTCATTGACGAAACCACCTAATGCCTTTTTCGAGATCCCTATCATCATTTTAGAGTTTAATATAGCTCTTTGCGGTACTTTTCCCATTGATAACTTCTCATAGACCCACTGTGCATTCTTAATCCACTTGTGACGGTTTTCTGCTTCATTGCAAATACTTAACCTAGCAAAATCACCATCAAACTGCAATTCATCTATCGTATTCATAACGGCAGCGATAGGCGTTTTCTGTTCATTCATATTTGTGTTCAAACTAAAGATATCATGCTGTAGATACTTTAACTCCTGGACAATTGTATGCTCCTCAGGAACTCTTAGTTGTTCCGCAGATGACTCGGTTATGGTAACGTTCATCTTATTTTCTAATTTTCGCTTTAACTTTACTGCTTGATAGGCAGAAGTTGAAACATAAAACTCAATCTTTTTATGACCATTTTCTTGTTTAAAAATGACATCAAACCAAAAACAATCTTTTTCACGATATGTAAATTTCAACCCGTTACGCTCTAATCGAGTACCTGTTGTTTCATACATTTCGTACATTTTATAGATTGCTCTCCAAAGTCGACGCGTATGATTCGAGACATTGTTATGAGGAATGATTCGGTATACTACCATTTGGTTCTGTTCTGTTTGAAAGAAATCAGACCAAGATATCCCGATAAATCACTCTTTTATAAATTTGATAATCTCCACATTTCTGGACTAAATCCTTAAAGAATAAGATTACTATAATGTCTTAATTATCAATAGCAAGGAGTTTAGAGATACAAGAGAGTTAATATTATCTTCTGTTTTTTTCATTAGGCAACAAATCTGTGAAATTTGAATTCACATTACAATAAGGAGATTTTTTGAAATGAAACGAACAACTGAATTTGTATTAGGATTCATCGGTGGTATTTTGTACATTCTATGTGCATGTATTCGTAAGATACTGGTTTTCATTTGAAAGAGGGCTTCGACTCTCTTTTTTAGAGCTTATATTTCCTTAAAAGCAAATAAGACGCTAAACCGATCACGGCAGCGACTAGATTTACAATTATTAATATACTCAAAATTTATTTCTTTGTTTCCATACACCATTTTTTTTATCGTAAATATGATGGCCACTCATAAAATGAGCTGTATTACCAGGGATATTATATTTCTTGCTTTTTTTCTTATCCCTTTTCTTTCTCCTTTTTTCCTCTTTGATAGCTTGTAAATCCGCTTTCCATTGTTTTAACAATTCCTTCTCATTATGCATTGATTGATTCTCCTTAGAGGAGATTAAATACTAAAGAAATAACCTCTATATTTTATTTCCCTTTTTTCTCGAAATCTTATCGATGTTTCTAGAGTAAAACCAGCTTAATAATAACTTATTTTGATTTAGAAAGTTTAAGATATGCAAAGATGCATCAAAAATATAATTAATATTTTTTGTTGTAACTATAAATGTTACGTGTTAATAAATATAAATTATACATACAATACAAAAGCCTCAAAGAAGCTTTATTTGAAAAAAGTTTCTTGAGGGCTTTTATCATTTTCCGGCAGAAGGCTCCTTCCTCAAAAATAGGAAGGTGTAAAACACCAATTTTAGTGGGAGATGAATGTCGGAAAACGATAAAACACCACCAAATTCGAAGGTCGAAGAAGCGTATAATACACGGTGAAGTAAGGTTTGGGCAGAAATGTTATTTAGTGTATTCCGTAATCCACGCACGAATATTTGACTGACCATAGTATTTTCCCTCAGTATAAACGATCTCTCCCCCACCACACCTACTAGAAATTTCAGGAACATAGATTGAGTCAAACTATTCATCTACTTGTTTTACAATACCCCAGTGATTCCATTCATCTCTATCCGTTATTGTTTCAATATCATTAGGAAGCCGTTCTTTTAAACTCAAATGCATATTAAAAATATGATTAGTATCATTGACATATCAATTAAGTTGTGTCAAATGTAGGGTTATGTAGCTTGAGTAAATAAATATGCTGTTTTAAAGAAGCTATGGAGTTATTGATAAGCCAGAATGCTTTTGTAGATATGAAATTAACAAAATTCACAAATAAAATTTTAGAAATGACTGAAAAAGATTATGAATTGGATTCAAAAGAAATACATGTTTTCTTGCTGTACATGCAGCCTTGTGAATTAACAAAAGAGTTAAATGAAGAGCTGTATCAATATAACATGACATTGACAACTTCTCTCCTAACAAGAGATGAAACGTATAGAACCAAACTATTAACTAAGAAAGATAATCAGGATGAGTTGTTCCAGGTATTACATGAGAGTTACATAACAGTATAAATAGTATGAGTGTAATGCTATTATAGCGTTGCATTTTTTTGTTATGGATGATAAGTGGCTTATATAAGCTGTATATATAAGTCTTATATATACAGCTTATCATATTGATATTGATGTAAAATTGATATGAAAAAGATAAAAAGCCTTTTATAGAAAGGATTTTATATACACCGTATAAATAAAATGTATATATACAGCGTATATAGAGCTTGTTATTTAATATGTGAGTTTCATGTTAACGTTTTATGCTGTTTTTTGAGAGATAGGTTCACTTAATATAGTAATGTTAGTGAAATGTATTCTATTAAGAGTTTAGAATGTGAATCACATGAAATATAAGATTAATATAGTATATATACGCTGTATATATACACCGTATAAATAAAACCTTGTAAAATAAAGGTTTTTCTAACAATTAGATTTATAAGTTCTATATATAAGTTTTATATAGAATGACTTGATATACGCCTTATAATGATGTACTATGTTTCTAGGAATAATTAACCAATGGCTTAAGGGGGGGACAACTTGAACGAGGTTTTAAGTGAAAAGTATCAAACGATAAAATTTACGGATGAAGTAGTAAACATGTTCGCAGATATTCTTGAACAAGACGAGATACTATATAGTGTATTTCTATACATAGGAAACATCGTAAATAAACAATTTCAGGAAACCAGATATATGAGGGGCATATCCATTAATGAAATAGTAGAAAATGTAGTCATTGATAGGAGAGTAAAGAAAACAAAAGGAAAATCTTATTCATTAGAAGTTGAACGCACCAATATATCAAGACGTTCAGCTGAAATATGTGTTAGCACACTATCATCAATGTCTTTAATCTATGAAAAGGCTATGCACCCATATAAATTTTTAATCTCAACTTATAGAGGACAACAAGTACTTATTGAGTTAGGGAAAAGAAAAAAAGTAAATAAGGAGAGATAAAATAATGGCGAAAAATTTCTTGAAGAATGAAGTAGCAGTTAAGATGACGATGGTTGGTTTTGGTCAGGCTGGTACTAGAATGGTAGATAAATTTGCTGAATATAAACACACAGATGGAACATCAGTATATAACTGCTTAGCATTAAACAGTAATGATGGAGATCTAGCAGAACTAAAAAATGTACCAAAAAGCAACCAAGTGTCACTTAAATTAGGTGGTTTAGGTAAAAATCCTGAGCGTGCAGTAAAAGTACTTGATTCAAATGATGAGGCAAAAGAAAAATTAAAAGAATTTATCACGGAGCGTGTAAGACCATCTGATGAACTTGTGTTATTCTTTGCAGGCCTAGGTGGAGGAACAGGAACTTCTACAATCATTAAGGCAATTGAAGAGTTTTCCGCTTTTCATAACAAGCCTGTCATTAGACAAGAATTACAAAAAGTTGCGCAACAATACCCTATGGCAGAGATAAAGGCAAATCAAGCAAAATTTGCGAGAATCGCTTTTGAAAATGCTATTGAGCGTAAAGATTTTATTAAAATGGGGATTGTTGTAACACTTCCAGTAAGAGCAGATGGACCAGATGTACTAAGACAAGTTAATAAATTTTCTCAGGAGATTTGGAAACTAGCTAATGATAAATCAAAAGGTGTAGCATTTGTAGTATTTGCTGATAATCAGCATTTTTACGATGAATTTAAAGAGCTAAATGAAAATGAGAAGAAAGGTATTGCCAATTCACGTGATTATGCAAACCAGCGTATTAGTGAAATCATTCATGAGCTTAATACAGCTGCAAATGGTTCTGGAACATCTGTAATACTTGATTCTCAAGACTTTAAACGTATTTTACTTGAGAAAACAGGTTGCTTAGTAATTAATAAGGTTTCACGTAATATGAACCAGATTGAAAATAGCCATGCAATTGTGGAGATGTTTAAAGAATCCTTAAGAGGAAGCTCCTTCCATCATCCAATCGATTTGATGAAAAAAAATAATGATGGTTCTGTTGAGGCATCAAAAGTACATCATTTTGGTATGCTTGCTATCCTAGATGAACAAAAAAACATTGATGATTCCTTCATGGATGATGCTAAGGTAGAAGTTTCAAATAATTTACCTATAAACGGTACAGTTTTTAATGGATATTTAGTAAGCAAGAATGATTTCTTGGGAAGTGTATATACGTTTTATAAAACTGATGCATTACCATCAAGATTATCTAAAGGATTAGTTGAAGAGTTTAATGAATTTAAAGAGAAACAAAGTCAAATCCAGTACAAAAAGTCTCAAATTAGTACGATAGAAAGTATAGATGAGGACGAGGACTTAGGTTTTGGGTTCGGTGATTTTATCGATATGGGTAGTGACGAAGAAAATACAGAAGCTGGAGCTAATGAAGATGCTGAATTAGCGGACTTTTTAGATCCAGATAAGATGTTTGGTACTACAAAATAACAAAAAGTCTGGAGTTCGCTCCAGACTTTTTGTTATTCCACCGTATTCATGAGAGATTTCATATAATCAATGATATTATCATGTATGTACTGCTCAATGAAGAGTTGCTTTTTAGCTAAGTCTTCTTCTTTTTTAAACCATCCTACCTTTTTAATACGTTCCTCATCAGGTTTACTATTCCAGATGCCTTCAGCTTGTTTTCTTAATTCCTGGCGTGCTCTATGTTCAATAATGAAATTATCTAGTCTTTCTTGACGCTGACGTGTCTTTAAAGCTTCTGCATCTTCAGGCTGTGGTAGCTGTTTTAATATATTTCCTATCTTCTCTTCATACTGAGATTCAATAGTTTTTATTTTTTCTTCTATCTGCTTATTCACCATTTTTTCAATGATTTCTGCAGTTGCTTGAAGGTTTAATTGGGTAGATACTTCATTTGTTTGATTCTCTAGTGCTACTGGCCTTAAATCAAATTGATGTGGTAAAAGTTCAATAATAGCATCTAAAGACCACTTCTCATCCCTTTTTTGTTTTATAAAAAGAGCGATTTCAAGATCTAAAGTATTATAGAGCTTTTCGTTTGTGTTATGGGTTCTTAGAGTTTCATGTAGCCCTTTTTCTTCTAAAATATTGAACCAATTATACACTGTGTTATGGTGACGTCCGACTAATTTAGAGAATTCTGTTATCCTCCAAGCCTTTTCAAAAACATTATCGTTTAATATATCATCATCGTTTTTTTGATGGTCTCGTGAATCGCTTTTTTGATCAATCATTGTCCTACCTCCTTGAAAAAATCGTCAAATACACACTTGAATTGAAATTAACATGTGAACTAAAATTGACATGTTAATAGTTATTTCGATGATATCAATGTAAATACCTACTAACTTAGGTATTTACATGAAATGTGAGATCAACATATAACCAAGAGTGTATCAACAAAACATTGACTATAAATCCACAATTTATTTAGAGTGTTAATGTTTTGTTAACTAAAAACATATAAATATCAATGTTATATTAATGATAATAAGTGTATTTTGTGCTAGAAATATGGCTTATAGTTGCCATGAGATTAACATATTATATTGCTTATTATTAATGATAAGGAAATATAAGTGTTTTGTAAACAAATTATGAGGATATAATGACTGTCTTCTGTAGAAAATGAGAAAAGTAGATTATTAAATTCCAATTTCAATGTATAAAAAGATACAAAAAGGCAACACTACTAATGTGATGATGCTAGTAGCTTAATAATACTAGTAAGTTATGGATCTTTTAAATAGAATTAATGTTTATCTAGTCCCGTTATTCTTATAGATTTGTATTACTAGTATGTTCCCTGTTTATTTTATCATGAAATAGAATTTAGTTGGTTTGATGAATCGTATTTACCACGAGTAAGCTTATATAAAGCGCACAAAATATTATGAGTATGTACAGATAAGTGCTTATATGTAATTAAGTATGGATATTGTTTAACTTATAGCACGAACTTAACAGTTGGTTATAGGATGATTTAAGCAAATTAGAGGGATTGAGATCGATATATCAGATGCTTGGGCACTCTATTACCCCTAACACCGTTGAAGCAGACATTAACATGAAATGTGAAATTGACATGTAATGAATAGCATATCAACAAGACATCACTATAAAAACAGAATATGCTATCATTGTTAATGTCATATCAACTAAAACTAAATGCACATTAATGATAGTGAGCTTATTTTGTATTAGATAAAACAACTTAAAGTTACTATGAGATTAACAAAACAATCTGTACAGTATTTATAACAAAGAAAAATAGAGATCTATAAAGAAAATATGATGATATTAAAACTTTGTAATACCATTAAGCTAGATACGAATTGCTACACTGCTACCATAGTCTCCATCCTTAATGATAGTAATCTTTAAGGATGTCTTATCACAGTAAAAAACAATCGATCCAGTGCTTTTAGAACCTTTCATTGATAAGTTAGATGTAAAATTTTATAAATAGTATATTCGTGTATGGTAAGCATTTTTACGCAATTGAGTACTAAATATTATTCAGCCGGTGGATTGAATTTTACTTTTGTATATATAATTTAGGTTCATTAGAGAAAATAACATTAACATGAAATATGAAATTGATATGTAATATAGCTGATATTAACAAGACATTAACTATAGTGATGAAGGCCTCTTTAGTTGTTAATATTATATCAATGATAAATGTATAAATATTGATGTTTTTCGTTCTGTGGAAATTATATATAGTTGATTCTTGAGTTTTCATTAAAATTTAAAGTGATTCAAAACAGTATTTGATAATGATTTGTACGTTTTATAGTTTATTTAAACGAATAGCAGTAATCTACCAGAGGTTATTTGTAGAGAATGGTTAACACTTTTTTATTTAGTGAATTATTTATAGAGTATCTGTGAAGGTGTTTACTTTTTTACAACTATACATACTTTACAAAGGGCTATTCGTTTTATAGTTTTTTCGATCAGTGCTAATGGCCTATGATTTATTACGAGTTAAGAAAGATATCCTTCTATTAATATATTTATTAACTCTAAATCAATATTAGTTTGATAATTAAGTTACTGTTGATATGAAATTAACATTTTTTCTTTGTTTTCGCTAACATGTTAATGTCTGTTGATATGTTAATGCCAATTATCATACTGTAATTAGTAAATTTGTTTACAAGACATTGATATTTAATGGATTATTTCTCACTTAACACCTTTGTGTTTTTTTTGAAGTGAAGATTTCTTGGAAAACAGATATTTGTAAGCTATTAATATTTATTTTCTCCAATCGTATGTGTAAATATAATCGATTAGTTGAAGAATTTTGTATATAAGAGATTGAAAGAAAAATGTAACTTGTTTACATAATGATTATTATGGTTTATTTTCAATAAATAAACTCAGTATTTAAACTTATAATTTACATACTTAAGGTGGATGTAATTGGGAGAGGAACACGCATCGCGCAAGACTTTATAGTGCCAGTAGAAACAGCGTACTTTGTAGAAGTGAGAAGAATTAAATGGGCGGATCAATACAAAAGTGAACACTTAATCCCGAAACAAGCATACTTAGATAACGAATGGTGATGGGAATACAGATGTGGAATCCCACAATACAAAGAAGATAAAATTGATATTGGAGATATGTTGTATAGCGAGAAGTGCAAGGAGAAATCCGAAATTAAAAAGAGCAGCTAGCAAAAGCTAACTGCTCAACTCCAAGGCATCTCCAAAAGGGGGACGGAGAAAGAAATTTAAATGGGTTTTGGCATACAGCCTATCTAAAGTATTGACGGAATATTGAAATTTATTCACGGAGAAAAATTTATCATACATAAATTAAAACCTCGTTTAGAAAAAGCAATCGGTTCTAAGTTATCGCCAACCAGTATACTTTGTACCGATGCTTGGAGAGCATTTAAGACCTATTGTTTTATCATAATAAAGTTGCTTAAATGTTAATAAAGTCATTTGAAAACTTATAAAGTTGTTTAATTTTCTTGGTTCGTTAACATGACAGGATAGTTGATGAAGAATAACAATTAGAGGAATTTAATACAGTTTAAAAGAAATAATTTAGAAAATTTCTTTTAAAGGTGGACTAAATTATGTCTGAATTGATTTATCATGTGGCAACTACGGCCGACGGATATATTGCAGATCCAAATTACATTGCGGATGATTCGATTTTTCTTTATGAAGGTGACCACGGCCCAGACTTTTTATCTGATATTAGAGAATATGGAATTGCTTTAATGGGAGGAAAAACATACGAACTCGGATTACAAGATGGAATGAAACCAGGTGAGCCATGGCCACTTGCAAAGTTTGCAAATCCCAAACTAAAGCACTATGTTTTCTCGAGCAAATTGAATATTGAGTCGAATAAGGAAGTGGAGTTTGTAAAAGAAAACGCAATTGAGTTTGTCAAAACTTTAAAGCATACAGTGAATCAAAAAATTTGGCTTTGTGGTGGTGGTCAACTGGCTGGTTCACTCCTTAACCACGAATTGATTGACACACTTATATTAAAAGTCAATCCTGTCATGATTGGGGAAGGTATTTCACTTTTTGGTTCGAGTAAAAAGAAGGTTCAATTAGAACTAATGGACCTAAAAAAATATAAAAATGGGGTTATTTTGCCAAAATACAGGATTATATACAAATAAACTATTATGGTAAGCGAGGAATAATTCAGTTTTTTATTCATATTCTAGTTTTTTAAACGACTTTATTGTTACTGATTATGAGGAAAATGAGTACAAATCTTTAAAAAATAAACAACTATTTTGAACACCGTTCGAATTATTTGGACGGTGTTATCAGTGTTTATAAGGGAAAAAGTAAACAACTGTATTGTAACTCATCACTTATGCGAGTGAAAAAGGATTAGAACATTACCGCTTCAAATCAGATGGGAAAGAGCGAGTAAAAGGTCTTTATCATATTCAAAATGTAAATAATTATCACAGCCGTTTTAAAGGCTGGATGGACCGTTTCAATGGCGTGGCAACAAAATACCTCGACCATTATTTGAGCTGGTTTCATTTCTTGGACATTATCAAACATCGTAATGATAATACAACAGTAAGTAAAATGATTATTGAAAGTTGCCTATTCTCAATAAACGAAACTTATAATAAGCTCAGATTATCGAGATTTACCATTTAAAGGGGTGATTATATGATTGAAATAATCTATGATGTCAGTACCCTCGAAGGCTCTTGTTACATAGAGGTTCTCCCTGACAAGTATAAAGGTGAATGTTGGAACAGTTCTTCTATTTTCTTTACAGAAGAAAACTTTGGCTATATTATGCCTGCCTTTGAGAAGTGCTATAAGAAATTCGATTATTTTGCTTTCAATGAAATAGATACAGATACTTGGAAGATGATTATTAATGAATTGGAAACAATGAAACAATATCTAGCTAATAATCTTAATCCACAATCACTAAAAGATGTCTTAGGGTTTCCGTTCACCTATTCAGAGGAAGAGTTTATGGAAAACTATGATACAAATATAAAGCAACTTATCTCAATGATTACCGAATTCCAATCTTGGATAGATGAAAAAAGTATATCTACTAAGTTCATTTCCGTTTTAGGAATGTAATAAATGGGCTCAAAGGACTTCATCAGTTAGAAGTCTTTTGTAAATATTAAAAATCAATAATATTGTTTAACAGAGTCTTATTATTTGTTAGTTTGATGGGCCTCCATAAACTTAGATAAAACAGAATGATTTTTAGAATAGTATATTTTATAAATCGTGTTTTTAAAAAATAAAACCACTAAAAACATTAGAATGAATTTTTATCACCTTAACGTAACTAGGACAAGCTGTCTAGGATTTTTTC